>JBEVOI010000159.1:0-3406 GCA_040507665.1 Burkholderiales bacterium | reverse complement strand
GAGGAGGAGGAGGCGCACGGCAACATCGAAGGCAGCACGCATCTGCTGGGGGCGATCAAGACCATCGTCGTGGCCGACGGGGTGATGAGTCTCGACAACGTGATCGCGGTGGCCGGTGCAGCCCAGGGCGATCTCGGACTGGTCGTGTTCGGGATCGTGATCAGCATCCCGATCATCGTGTTCGGAAGCAAGCTCGTGCTGAAGCTGATGGACCGCTTCCCGATCGTGATCACCCTGGGCGGAATGCTCCTTGGCTGGATCGCCGGTGACATGCTCGTGGGCGACGTGGTGGTCAAGCCCTGGGTGAGCGCCAATCTGCCGTCGTGGTTCCACTACGTGGCGGCCGTAGCCGGCGCGTTGTTCGTGCTGGTGGTGGGAACGGTGCTCGCCAGGCGCAAGAAGCACGCGGCCGGCCCGCTCGAGGAGATTCCCCTCGAGGAGATTCCGCTCGAAGCCCCAGCCAACCCCGGGCATCCGGTCAAGTGAAGCGGAGGACGCATCCATGTTGAAGCTGCTCGTGCCGGTGGATGGCTCCGACAAATCCGACGCCACTGCCCGCCACCTGATCAAAATGCACGCCGCTCTCGGTCAGATCGAGATCCATCTGCTCACCGTGCAGATACCGATTGACTCCGGGCACGCGCGGATGTTCGTGAACGAAGAGGAGATTCAGGCCTATCACCGCGAGGAAGGCACGGCCGCGCTCAAGCCTGCGCGCGACAAGCTCGATGCCGCAGGCGTGCCGTATCACGCGCACATCGTGGTCGGTCACGTGGCCGAGAGCATCGTGCGCTTCGCCAAAGACCACGGCTGCGACGCGATCGTCATGGGCACGCATGGCCGCACCGGGCTCGGCCACCTGCTCATGGGCTCGGTTGCCTCCGACGTGATCAAGCACACCGACCGGCCGGTCACGCTGGTAAAGTAGCGGGCAACGCGGTCTCCGTGATTCGGCTGGAACTTCAAACGGGGAGGGATCCAAGATGTTGACTCGACTCACAGGCGGCGGAGGTTGTCTCATCGCGGCGGTGCTCGCCGTTGTCACCTGGCCTGTCGTGGCGCTGGCTCAGGCGCCATGGCCGACCAAGCCCATCACGTTCATCGTCACCTATCCGCCGGGGGGCGGCGCGGATCTGATGGCGCGGCTCGTCGCGCCCAAGATGTCGGAGATCCTCGGCCAGCCGATCGTCGTCGACAACAAGCCCGGCGCAGCGGGGCAGATCGGGGCGGGTTTCGTCGCCAAGAGCAAGCCGGACGGCTACACCGTGATGGTCGACGCGGCGTCGTTCGCGATCAATCCCAGCCTGTATCCGAAGCTGCCCTACGATCCGGTCAAGGCCTTCACGCCGATCGGCATGCTGGCGGTGTATCCGCACGTCATCGTCGTGACGCCGAGCTTCAAGGCCAAGTCGGTCGCGGAACTCATCGCGATGGCGAAGGCTGCGCCCGGCACCATCTCCTATGCGTCCTCCGGATCGGGATCGGCGCAGCACCTCGCGGGCGCCGTGTTCGTCGAGCGCGCCAAGGTGGACATGGTGCACGTGCCTTACAAGGGCGGCGGTCCCGCGATGATCGACGTCATGGGCGGCCACGTGCCGGTCTTCTTCGCCAACGTCGCATCGAGTCTGTCGCACATCAAGTCGGGCAAGCTCCGGGCGCTCGCCGTGATGGGCGACCGCAGAATTCCCGCGCTGCCCGATACGCCCACGCTGGCGGAACTCGGCATCGCCAATGCCGAAGTCTACGAGTGGAACGGCATGTTCGTGCCTGCAGGCACGCCTGCCCCGATCGTAGCCAAGCTCGCCGACGCTCTCAAGAAGGCGCTCAAATCCCCGGAGGTAAAGGAGAAGGTTGCGTCGGTCGGCGGTGAGTTGTTTGCCGGTGGTCCCGCGGAGGCGGCGAAGTTCATCGACGAGCAGCGCCAGCGGCTGGGGAAGGTCGTGCGCGACGGCAACATTCGCCCCGATTAGCCGGATCGTGGGCTCGGCGGCAGGCGTCGCGTTGGACAAAGCGCGCGCATGAAAAGCGTCGATACCCATGCCCACGTTTTCAAGCGCGGGCTCAAGCTCGCCGATGTGCGCCGCTACGCGCCGGGTTACGACGTGCTCGTCGACGACTATTTGCGCGAGCTCGATGCCCACGCCATCTCCCACGGTGTGCTCGTGCAGCCGAGCTTTCTCGGCACCGACAACAGCTTCATGGTGGATGCACTGCGCCGGCATCCCCAGCGGCTACGCGGGATTGCCATGGTCGATCCAGACGTTTCGGCAGCCGAGCTCGACGAGCTTGCGGATGGCGGTGTCGTCGGCATTCGCCTGAACCTGGTCGGTGGCGCGGCAATCCCCGATTTCGAGGCCGAACCGTGGCCGGTACTGTTGCGCAACCTCGCACAGCGCGAGTGGCAGGTGGAGGTGCACCGCGAGGCGCGGGATCTCCCGATGATCGTCGGGCGGCTGCTCGATGCCGGCGTCAACGTCGTGGTCGACCACATGGGCCGTCCGGACGCGACGCTGGGTGTGGACGATCCCGGCTTTCGCTATCTGCTGTCGGTAGGCGCAACGCAGCGCATCTGGGTCAAGCTGTCCGGCGCGTACCGCTCGAGTGCCCAGATCGCGGCTGCTGCGGCGCCACTCCTGCGCCGCGCGTTCGGTCCCGAACGGCTGGTGTGGGGCAGCGACTGGCCGCATACCCAGTTCGAGAAGACTGTCCAGTACGCGCAGACGCGCGCGGCGCTCGATGCGTGGGTGCCTGACCCAGATGAACGTGGCATTATCCTCGGCGAGACACCGGTGCGACTGTTCAGGTTCTGAATGCTGAATGCAGGTGCGCGGGTGACTGATCTCCTCCATTGATCCCGGTTCACCTACGCCACCGAACCGAACAGCGGTGAGGCGAATCCTCGTTTACCGCGAGACGCTGTACGCGCTGGGCCTGTGTCTGGCGGGCGGCGCTGTGGCGCGCCTGCTGCGCATCCCGCTGCCCTGGATGATCGGCCCGATGCTGGCGATGGCGGCCGGCAAGCTAGCGGGCATGCGTCTGCACTCCCCGCGTGGCGGCCGCGAGATGGGCCAGACCCTCATCGCGACCACCCTCGGGCTCTATTTCACGTCAGCTGTCGCGCGGGAAGTCCTGCACTACGGTCCGCTGATGCTGCTTACCGCCATGGCCGCAGTGCTGCTCGGCTATGGCTGCGGTCTGGTGCTCTCGCGTCTTACCGGTACCGACAAGGTCACTGCATTCTTCGGCTCGGTGCCGGGTGGCGCGACGGAGATGGCGGTATTGGGCGTGCGCTACGGCGCGCTGGTCGACCGTGTCGCGCTCGCTCAGGCGCTGCGCATCATGATCGTGGTGATAGTCGTTCCCGGCGCGCTCACCTTGTCGGGTGTCCACGGGACACATACTTACG
>JBEVOI010000145.1:0-5301 GCA_040507665.1 Burkholderiales bacterium | reverse complement strand
TCAAAGGGCAGCTCACGGACCTGCAATACGACCTCGAGCGCAAGGCCAAGCACGCGGCGCGGGATGTCGACGCGTACGCCCACGACAATCCTTGGACCATAGCCGGCGCCGGCATGTTGGTGGGACTTCTGATCGGCCTTCTGGTCTCCCGCCGCGATTGATCCCTCTGAGCTCATGATCCGCGGATGGGCTGATGTCCCGTCGCGGTGGTGCTGGATCCGGAGCGAGGGTCGTGCCGTATCTGGGCGTCAACCGTTCCCGGAGTACCCCCGTGAGATCGATCACGGCCCTTCACGCCCTCGCAGCCGCGCTGTTGCTTTTCTGTGGCACGCTTTTGCAGCCCGCGCTCGCCCAGCCGCCTGCCGCCGCGAAGGCTACGTTCGCCGGCGGCTGCTTCTGGTGCATGGAGGCACCGTTCGACAAGCTCGACGGGGTGATCTCCACCACCTCAGGGTACGCCGGCGGGCAGCTGAAGGACCCGACCTATGAGCAGGTCTCCGCCGGCGGCACTGGCCACGCGGAGGTCGTCGAGATCGTGTACGACCCGAAGCAGGTGAGTTACGAGAAGCTGCTCGAGGTGTTCTGGAAGAACATCGATCCGACGGTGAAGAACGCCCAGTTCTGCGACATCGGCAGTCAATATCGGTCGGCGATCTTCTACCACGACGACGGGCAAAGGCGCCTTGCGGAAGCATCGAAGGCGGCGCTGGAGAAGTCGAAGCCGTTCTCGGGTGTGATCGTGACCGAGATCGTGCGCGCGTCAGCGTTCTACCCGGCGGAGGTTTATCATCAGGACTACTACCTCAAGAACCCGGTCCGGTACAGCTTCTACCGCAACAGCTGCGGCCGCGACCAACGGCTCAAGGAGCTGTGGGGGTCTGCTCCGCACTGAATCATCCCGCCTTGCGCTTCAGCCAGCGCATGAGCATGCCCACAACGGGAAGTTTCTCATACAGTTCTTCGGCCACGTCCCAATAGTCCCGGTGATAGATCACACGGCCATCGTTACCGAAGCGCAGCACACTCGCGCCTCGCACCTGGAACGGTGATCCGCGGCTCCTGAATTCGAAGTTCCAGGTCAGCGCGACCGAATGCTCGCCCACGATGCGCTCGGTGACGGTGAAGCGCGGCGCCTGCACCATGTGAAACATCTTCGCGAAGATCGCCTGGATTTTCCGCAGGGACCGGACCTCGTTAAAGGGATCCTTGAAGTACGCATCGTCGGCGTACACGCGCCCCATGTCGGCGACGCTTGACGCCGAGAGGGTCTCATAGAAGCGTACGAGATCGTCGAGGGGCGAGGTGTCCATCGCCTCGGCTACAACCCGGTCAACTTGTGGACCGCCGCGAAGTAGAGGCGGTAGGGCAGCAGCTGCATGAACTTGAGCCAGCGGGTGAAGCGCTTTGGAAAATGGATCTCGAACTCGCCGCGCTCCAACCCCGCTACGATCTCCCGCGCCGCCTCCTCGGAACCGATGAGGGCCGGCATCTCGAACTCGTTCTTGTCGGTGAGCGGCGTCTTCACGAATCCCGGGTTGATGAGGTAGACCGCGATTCCTTTGGGATGCAGATCGAGGTAGAGGGTCTCGGCGAAGTTGATGAGTGCCGCCTTGGTCGCGCCGTAGAGCAGGCTGGTCGGCAGACCGCCGTAACCGGCGACGCTCGACACGATCGCGATACCGCCGCGCCCCTGCCGGAGCAGCACCGGCAGGATCTCGGCGACAGCCCCTAGCACGCCCATCATGTTGACCTCGAAGAGGTCGCGGGCGATCTTCGCGTCGAGCTCCCACGCCCGCATCGGCTTGTGCGTACCGGCCATGATGACGGCGAGGTCGATGCCATTCCACTTCCCCTCGATCTCCGCGAGCGCCGTACGCACCTGCTCGACCGCAGTGATGTCGAGCGGAAGCACGAGCGCACGATCGGGCTGCGGCTGCGCCAGCACCTCGAGCGGCGCCCGGGTGCGTGCCGAAAGCGCCACCTTCGCACCAAGTGCGAGCATTGCGCGGGCGGTGGCTTCGCCGATGCCACTGCTCGCGCCGATGATCCAGACCCGCTGCCCGCTCCAGTCGGAGATCGGAGGATTCAAAGGCATCTATGCGCCGCGCCGGGTGAACGATAGGGTCACCTGCCCGAGCTCCACGCCGAACTTGCTCATGAAGGAGCGGTTCAGCATGGTTCGATCATCGATCAGGTACATCCAGTCGTCGAAGTCCACCTCGTAGGTCTCGCGCCCGTCGACCTCCAGGTTGAGCACGTAACGCCAGCGTAGCGCGTTGCCGTACGCCTCGCCCTTCGCGGTGCCGATGACGTCGGACGCAGTGCCGGTGTACTCGTGGTCACTTACCCGGATCACCGTCCACACGCGCCGGGTCCTTTTCCCGTCTGACCATTCGAAGTGCTCGTCGAAGGTGCCGACGTTGTCTTTCCACGTCGCTTCGATGCGGACGTAGAAACGCTTCCGGACCTTGCCGCTGCGGTCCTGGAACATTCCCCAGCCGTCGATCGTACCCGCGAAGTAGCGTGGCAGGTCGAGCACCGGCTTTTCTTCCTGGTAGCTTTCGACCGGGGCAGTCGTGCAGGACGCCAGAATCAGCAGCGATACGAAGAGAATGGTGAGGCCTCTTCTCACGAGTCTTCTCCTTGGGGTACGCCGGGGCGAAGCGACATCCGATTGCCTTCGACGGGAGCGAACCAGAGCACCCCTGCGGCCGCGAGCTTGAGCGCGCTGGGCACGAGGGCGTACATGATGCCGAGGGCGAGCAGCGACCGGTCCGCAGTTCCGGGCTCGTAGCCGAGCAGAGCGAGCGAAGGCAGCGAGATGCCGGCAGCGAGGGCAAGGTTGAGCTTGGTCACCAGGTTCCAGAGGCCGAAGTAGGCGCCTTGGGCATGGATATTCACGCCGCGCGGATCGTGATCGATCACGTCCGCGAGGATGGACGGCGGCAGCGCCAGATCGGCGCCAAGCGCAAGGCCCGAAAGCGCACACACGGCCGCGAAGGCAATCAAGTCGCCCGATCCGAGGCTGAAGGCCCAGAAGAACCCCAAGACCGACGCCACCATGGCCAGGAGCCACGCACGCTTCTTCCCGGCGAGCGCCGACAGCCGAACCCAGAGTGGCATGCCGAGCGCCCCGCAGACGAAGTACAGGGCGAGGAAGAAGCCCTGCAGGTCCGACCGTCCGAGCACGTCATCGACGAAGAAGAGCACCAAGGTCGCCGGAATCGAGGCGGCGACGCCGTTCAGAATGAATACATAAAGCAGCAACCGGAAGGACCGGTTCGAGAGCGGTCGCATGATGCCCGAGAAGATGCTTTCGCCGCGGGCCGGGCGGGGCGTAGCTGGCGCGCGCGGCGAGTACCGCAACGTGAACCATCCGCACAGGATCAGCAGAGGCACGAAAAGGAAGCTGAACAGCGCAAGCCCCGCCGCCTCGCCGAAGTGGCGCCCGAGCAGGTCCGGCGCCGCAGCCGCTATGACCACACCGGCCAGGGAAAGACCTTCCCGCGCGGCCGTGACGCGTGTGCGCTCCACATAGTCGGGACTCAACTCCGCACCGAGGGCCTGATAGCTGATACTCGCGGTGCTGAATCCGAGATACACCATCACCAGCGCGGCGGCGAGCCATGTTCCCGGCCCGAGGGTGCCGCGCCAGGCTGGGTGGAACAGGGCGACCATGCCGAACGACAGCAGCGGAATCGACGCTGCGATGAAGAAACGGCGCCCGCCGCGGGAACGGAATCCGCGGTCGCTCCAGTAGCCGAGCAGCGGGTCCTGCACCGCGTCGAGCACCCGCATCGCGAGCAGCACAAACCCGATCACCGCGATCGGCATCCCGGTCGAGGCGGAGTAGAACTTGGGAACGTGGACATAAATGGGCAGAGCTGCCATGGCGAGCGGCAACCCGAAACTGCCATAGGCGAAAAGCTGCCAGCGGCTGAGCCGCCCGACTGTGGTTTCCCTGGCGGTCACCGCTGACCGAGCAGCGCCTCGCGCAAAGCCGGCTCCCGGGTGCGCGGATCGAGCCAGATCGCGAAAAAGGTCTCGGAGAATTCGACGTCTTCGATGGTGCCGGTAGGTTGGCCCTGGTGATAGAACGACGCGCCCTTGCCAGGAACGTGCAGGCCGACGATGCGATCACCACTCTTGACGTCGGGAAACATGCGGGCCAACGAGGTCGCCCACCGGGCGAGCTTGTCCTCGTCCTTCACCCCGAGCCGGCGCATCTCGCTGATGCTACTGTCGACGAGGCGCTTGCCCGGGATGTCGCGCGCGTACTGCAGGTCGAGGGCATAGGTCCGATTCGGGCTCCAGGTCTGCCCCCCTACCCAGAGGCTCGCGTCATAGACGTGCAGCCCGAACCAGCGCAGCTCCCCTTTGCCCAAGAGCTTTAGGTCGGGTTCGACGTGCAAGACCGGCGCGGGCAGCGGCTGCGCGGTCAACGCGCTTGCCGCGATAAACACCGCGAGGATCGCGATCAGAAAGAGATTACGCACGACGCAATTCCACTTGAAAAACATCCGTCGACCGGGCACGAAACCCCGCCTCGCAATAGGCGAGGTAAAAATTCCACAGGCGGAGGAAACGCTCGTCGAAGCCAAGGCGGCGGACGTCTGAGGCGGCCATGTTGAAGCGCGCGCGCCACCGCCGCAGGGTTTCCCTGTATTCCTCGCCGAAGCCGAACGCGTCGGTGATCGCAAGTCCGGCCCGTTCAATCTGTTCGCGCAGCACCTGGGGCGATGCCAGCATTCCACCGGGGAAGACATGCTGCTGGACAAAATCGGAGCCGCGGCGGTAGCGGTCGAAAAGCTCGTCATCAATGGTGATCGCCTGGATCATCGCTTTGCCGCCGGCTTCAGGCGCTCGCGGAGCGTGCGAAAATACACCGGCCAATACCGCTCGCCGACCGCTTCGTACATCTCCAGCGAGACCACATAGTCGTAGGTACCCACCGTGTCGCGATAGTCGAGCAACTGAAACCGGGCACGATGCTCGAATCCTTCCTTTCTGGACCGGTTCTCGGCCCATTCAAGCTGTTCCTCCGACAAGGTAATGCCGACCACGTCGCAGCCCCGTGTCTGCGCCGCGTGCGCCGCGAACCCTCCCCACCCGCAGCCGATCTCGAGGATGCGGTCGCCGAGCCGCGCGCCGAGGCGCTAGAGCACACGTTCGTACTTCGCGAACTGGGCCGCCTCGAGGGAGCACGTGGCGTCATCGCCAAAGATCCCTGCCGAGTAGGTCATCGTGTCATCCAGCCAGAGTCGGTAGAAATCGTTGCCAAGGTCGTAATGGGCGGCGATG
>JBEVOI010000140.1:0-2865 GCA_040507665.1 Burkholderiales bacterium | reverse complement strand
AACCCGTTCCAGGCGGCCACAACCTTGTCGTCGCGCCCGGGCCGGGAGCGCTGATCACGTGCGATCCGGAGCCGTTCCCGAACGTCTGCCAGCCGGACTTGATCATGGTCAGACCGCAGCTGGAGCGTCGAGGCGCCATGCTCGAAGGTGCCGATTGGTGTCACAGAGAAGACCTCGGCTGCCCAGGCTGCGTCCTCTTCGTCGAGTGCCGCCAGGAGTTGATCACGGTCCCAGACGTAGTAGGCACCCTCGCGGAGCTCACCATGATCATCTTTCGAGTCGGCATCGAGGCTTGCCGCGAACGCGCCCTGCTCGGTCCGCATCTCCCGCAGCAGCCAGGCCACTGTCTCGGTGACGACGCGCTCGGCCAGCGGGTTGCGGCTTCGACGCCACCAGTGGGCGTACGCGCCAAGCAGCAAAGCGTTGTCGTAAAGCATCTTCTCGAAGTGCGGCACCACCCATTCCGCATCAACGCTGTAGCGCGCGAAGCCGCCAGCTAGCTGGTCGTACATGCCACCTCGCGCCATTGCCTCCAGCGTGCGTCCTGCCATGAACATCGCCGCTTCCCCACCGTCGCGGAGCAACGCCTCGAGCACCATCGACGGTGGGAACTTGGGTGCACGGGCGAAGCCGCCGTACGTCGAGTCGAACTCCCGTTGCAGCAGCAAGATCGACTCCGCGCAGTCGGCGGCAGTCAGTGTCGCTGAGCCGGCTGGTGCTTGGGGCATCGACAATCGGCGAGCGATCTCCGACGCGCTCACGAGAATCTCTGATTGGCGGTCGCGCCAGGCCTCACTGATTGCCTGCAACACCTGTCGTAACGAGGGCAAACCGTGCCGTGGCATGGGCGGGAAGTAGGTTCCGGCGTAGAAGGGCTTGCGATCAGGTGTCAGAAAGACGCTCATCGGCCAGCCACCCTGACCCGTCAGCGCCTGCGTGGCCTGCATGTAGACCGCGTCGACATCCGGGCGTTCCTCGCGGTCAACCTTGATCGCGACGAAGTGCTCGTTGATCATGGAGGCGGTTTGCTCGTCCTCGAAGGACTCGTGCGCCATCACGTGGCACCAGTGGCACGCGGCATAGCCAATACTGAGCAGAACTGGTGTATCACGCCGCTTAGCCTCCTCGAACGCTTCAGCGCACCACGGCCACCAATCCACCGGATTTTCTGCATGTTGGAGCAGATACGGGCTTGTGGAACCGGCCAGACGGTTGGCCATGCCATGACTCCTAACGAGTGGCACGTGTATCATTCTCCTCGCAGTGATACACGAAAGTGATACACGACGCGGATCTGAGGGACCTCGCGGCCCACGGATCCAGCCTAGATGGAGGTCCCGGTTGCCGCCCCGCAAGAAGCCCACGCTGCTGGCGCAGGGCAAACCACGCACCCTAGGCGGGAGCAGAAGGGCGTGGCGCGTGCGCCTCTACGCGGCGGAAGCCGGCGGGACGAAATATCAGGTGATGTTCCGGGCACCCGCAGGTGAGGGCGAGCCGTGGCGGCGGGTGCTCCGGAGGGCCAACGCCGAGGCAGAGGCGCGCAAGATCTTTGCCCAGGCGGAGGCTGCGCTGGATGCCGAGAAAGAGACGCCAGCGCGAGCCGATGTCCGGGCGTCGCGAACGATCAGGGCGCTCGGCGAGGCGTACCTAGGGGACAGCCGCGAGAGAGGCAAGCAACCCCGGACCATGGAGCAGCGCGAGTCACGCCTGAACGCACACATCCTGCCGACGATCGGCGATGTGCCCGTGACGAAGTGGCGAGTCGAAGACAGTCGCAAGGTGATGGAGAAGGGCTCCAGGACGATCTTCTCCACCCGGGGACGCGAGGATCTGCGCGGTCAACTCGCCGCGATGCGCAAGCTCGCCTGGCGACTCGGTTGGCTCGACCGGAGCAGCGACCCACTCGACGGTCTGGAGATCGGCCGCACGACCATACTGCACGGCGCGACCGCTCACTACGTCGATCCGCGACTGCGCCCTGAGACGCGTCAGGTGCGCGCGATGGCAGACGCAGCCGATAAACTCTGCGGAACCGAGGGCAGTGACGACCTGATGACACGGCTACCGCTATTCGGCACAAGGATCCGTGTCGCCGGCTTTGGCGGACTGCGACTCGGAGAGCAGAACGCACTCCGCGCAATCGACGCCTTCTTCGACAAGGGCTACGTGCACGTCAACGGCTCATGGATCACGCCCCGTCATGCGTCAGGGTTCCGCGGTCCGGTGAAGAACCACGTACTGCACGAAGTGCCGCTGCCCAAGTCGCTCATGCACGACGAGCTGCTCCCCCGCGCGAAAGAGCTGCTTGGCCTGCCAGCGACAGCTTCCCTCCAGCAGGTGATCAACGCGCAAGAGGCCGAGCGCCAGCGCCGCGCCGAACTGGCAGCCCGCGAGCCGAACAAGAACCTCGCGTGGTGGAACTACCCCGTTCCACCGGAGGAAGAATTGTGGCTGTTCATCGACACCAAGACCGGCCTGCCCGTCAAGCCGGAAATGCATAACGATCGCTGGCACCGCATCCGCGCCTGGGTGGACGAGAACGACCCCGACAACGCTTGGCCATACACGATCGTGTACCGCAACCTGCGGCACCACGCCGCGACGAAGTGGTTCCACGAAGAACTCAGCGAACCATGGGAGGTCGTCGCCCAATACCTCGGGGATAAGCTCTCCACCGTCCTGAATCACTACGTCCGCGCCGGGGAGGACGCGCTGCGTGACTCAATCGGCAAGCTGGCGAAGTTCTAGGGCCATCGCCTTGAGAGGCCGGCTGGCGCCCGGCGAGTCTTCGCAGGTCAGAGCCCTACTGGGCGGAGCGCCCGTCGCTGCTTATGCACGCATTCTGCACTGAGCGGCGCAACAGTC
>JBEVOI010000089.1:0-2735 GCA_040507665.1 Burkholderiales bacterium | reverse complement strand
CGCCGCGGTTTCCGGGGAAAGGAACGCCACGTCGTATTCGCTCTCGAACAGGGCGATCGTGAGATCCCAGTTCGCGATCTTGGTGAGCCCGGCCTTGAAGAAGGCATTGGCGACCCAGAGCCGGATCACGAGGTCGAGCACCGGCGACAGAAAGTCGAGCGCTCTGACGGCGGTAACAGCCGATGCGAGCCACGCCTTGGGCAAACGGCGCGGCGGATTTGCGGCAAGCTCCATGGGAATCTCCTTGAACGTGAAAGCGGCGTCGGTGCCGCGTTGAATTCAGGAATCAGTGTGCCGCCGCAAACTCACGGCCCGATCCCGGAAGGTTCAAATAAAGATCACTTTTCTGTCACGGCGGGGAAGGGGCGGCGTGCCGCGGCGCGAGTGACTAAAGACGAAAGTCCACCAGCGTTCGCGCGAGCACGCGACGGCGCAGAAACTGCCCGGCGTCAAAACCCGCGTCGCGGGCCTGCGCATCCGCGAGCGCCGATGTGAGATCCGCGCCCGCCGCCATCGCCGTAAGCGCGCTGAACTCGGCTTCGGAGACGAGCTCGATCTCCACGCTCGCATTGGGGCGAGCGATCAGCAGATGCACGCCGCCTTCGCCGAGATCGACGCGCTCGTCGTCATGGGCGTCCGGCTGGTTGACCTGCCAGATGCGATGAACCGGATACGGCGAGCGCAGCAAGCGGCACGCGGGATGAAGACAGAAGACAAGCGCTCCGACGCGATCCGGCGCGACCCGTCCCAGCTGGGTAAGGTCGAGCGCGTCCTGGTCCGCGGCGTGAAAGGTCTCATGCATGAGCCACTCCAGGCGCGCGGTGTCGGGCAGATAGACGAGGGGGCGCGCGCCGTCAAAGCGGGCGAGAAACTGGGGAAAGCTGCGGCCGTAGCGGTGCAGATCGCCGCTGACGGAGGGAACGGCCCGGACGTACTCGCGCGCCGCGTGGGCGAAGAACTTCCCGCCGACGAGCTTCTCCACCACCGGGTACACCGCGCGCAGCGCCTCGATGAGATTCGTTGCGACATTGTTCGCATAGACAGGGAAGCGCTCGCGGTCCCGCGGCGTGAGCCCGTCCCCGCAGGGTGTGCCCGGGTCGGGCCAGGCGTTTCGGTCGAGTGCGTCGGCGAACGCGAGCTGGAGTTCACGCAGCGACGGCATCCCGTGTCTCCAGGATCGTATCGGCCGTCCGTGCCTCGGCCAGCAGCACGTCGAGAGCCGGGATATTCGTGTCCCATTCGATGAGCGTCGGAACGCGGCCCAGCCGCTGCACCGTCCATTCGTATAGCGCCCACACGGCGTCGGCAACACGTGTGCCGTGGGTGTCGATGAGGCAGTGCTCGCCCTGCTCGAAGCCGGCCAGATGGATCTCACCCACGTCGCGGAAGGGAATCGACGCGAGGTAGTGAAGGGGATCGAAGCCGTGATTGACCGCGCTCACATACACATTGTTGACGTCGAGCAGGATGCCGCAGCCCGTGCGCTCGGCAACCGCGCGCAGGAACTCCCATTCCGGGATCGTCGAGTAGCGGAACGCGACGTAGCTCGAGGGGTTCTCGATCAGGATGCGGCGTCGCAGAAAGTCCTGGGTCTCGATCACGTGAGCGGAGAAGACCTGCAGCGCTTCCTCCGTGTACGGAAGCGGAAGCAGATCGTTGAAATGGCGACCGACCACCGATGACCAGGAGAGGTGTTCGGAGATGAGGCACGGCTCGAAGCGCTCGACGAGCGCTTTGAGCCGGGTCAGGTGCTCGCGGTCGAGGGGTCCCGCGGAGCCGAGCGAGAGTCCTACACCGTGCAGGCTCAACGGATAGTCACTTCGCACGCTCTCGACAAACCAGTGCGGCGGACCGCCCGCGCCGAAGAAGTTCTCGCTGTGAACCTCGACCCAGCCGATATCGGGGTGGCGCTCGATCAGTTCACGGTAATGGGGGGCGCGCAACCCGATTCCGGCGCGCGCCGGAACCGGGCCCGCAGCAACATCGAAACACGATGCCGCGGTGCGCATGACTACTTCTTGCCGCCGGGTTTCGCGAATTCCGAGGTTTGAACGCGACCGCCCGCGATCTTGTCGCAGGTGCCCGCCGGAACCAGGATCCACGCCTCTTTGTCGTTATCGGTCTTGGCGGAACCTGCGCAGGAACTGACGCTGGTGCCGCAGTCGTTCTTGCCGGCCTTGGCGATGCCCGCACATTTCTCGGTGTCGCCCTTGGCGGCGAAGGCCTCGGTGGTGGCGGTGGCGACCCCGAGCGCGAGCAGGCTCGCGACGGCGGAACGGATGACGGTGCTGGACTTGCTCATGGATGCTCCTTTCGATCGGTTGAGGGAGAACGCGACATGCCGGACTGGTTCGTCGCAGGCATCGCGCGCACAGGCAGTGTGCCCGGTTAGAGTCACGCGGCCGTCACGCGGTCCTCACATTTCTGTTGCAGCTCGCACACGCGGATCAGAAGCTGCCATCGGTCTCGGACAGCTGGCGTTGCAGCCACTCGTCCTGGCTCAGCATCTTGTTCTTGTCCTTGTCCATCGCGTCGAATCTCTTCTCCTGGTACTTCATGTATTCGTCCTTCGAGAGCTGACCGTCCTTGTTCGCGTCCATCTTGTTCATCATGTCCTGGGATTGCTTGGTCGTCTGAGCATGCGCAAATGACGCCGAGACCAGCGCGGCGGCGAGCGCGGCGGCCAGGAACATTCGGTGAGTGGTGTTGTGCGAAGACACTTTGAGATCTCCTAG
>JBEVOI010000060.1:0-9569 GCA_040507665.1 Burkholderiales bacterium | reverse complement strand
AGCCGACCGTACTGGCGCCGAGACCCCGAAGCCGGTTGCTTTACCAAGCCAGGAAGCATGCCCTGTCGATGGCCGCCTCGGTCGCTGCTGTCGCGGTCGTAGGTTGGTTTGCTTGGTCGAATGGTCCGCTCTCTCCGGACAGCGGGTCCATGAATCTCGCCTCGAATACACCCCAGGCGCAACTCGGAACTTCTGCTGCTCCAGCAGCCCCGCAGTTGGTCTCCATGGACGGCAATGTCCGCGCCTACCTTCTCGCCCACCAGGAGTACTCTCCGACGACTCAGATCCAGGGCGTTGCCCCTTATGTCCGGACGGTGGCCGAGTCGCCGGCGGACGGGGCTCGATGAAATTCGCGGTCAGCCTCGCGTTCAGCGTCATCCTCGGTTCGGCGCCTGCTCTCGCCGAACCGCTCCCGCCCCCGGCGGGCGTAGCCTGGCTGCAGAAAATCGCGTCTGCGGCGCGAAAGCTCAATTACACTGGCACCTTCGTCTACCAGTACGGTACCCAGGTGGAGACCTCCCGCATCTGGCACTACGTGGATGCCTCGGGGGAATATGAAAAGCTGGAGACTCTCGACGGCCCCGTGCGGGAGGTGATCCGCAACAACGACGAGGTGCTCTGTTACTACCCGGACAGCAAAACGGTCAAAGTCGAGAAGCGCCGCCCGAAGCCTTTCCCGGCCCTGGTTCCCGAGCACCTCACGGCGCTGACGGAGTACTACAATATCCGTATCGGCGAGCGGGAGCGAATCGCCGGTTACGAAGCTCAATCGCTCATTCTCGAGCCGAAGGACGGGCTGCGCTACGGCCACAAGTTCTGGGCTGATGTGGATACCGGTCTGCTGCTCAAGGCCAGGATGATGAACGAGCGCAGGGAGACGGTGGAGCAGTTCGCCTTCACTCAACTCACCATCGGCGGGGTCTTCGACAAGGAAGCGCTCAAGTCGAATTACAACGCCCACGTGCCGGGCTGGAGCCTCGACTCAGCGAACCCTGCCGAGCCCGCGACGGTCGATACCGGCTGGGTCGTGACCAGCTACCCGGCGGGGTTCAAGAAAATACTCGAAACCAAGCGAACCCTGCCCGGACGACCGTCTCCCGTCTCTCATATCGTATACTCGGACGGACTCGCGGCCATTTCGATCTTCATCGAGCCGATGGGACCGGAGAGGCGCTCGGTACATGGGATATCGCACCAAGGGGCAATCAACATCTACAGTCGGCCGCTGGCGGAGCACATGGTGACAGTGCTGGGCGAGGCGCCCAGTGCAACCGTTGTTCAGATGGGCAAGTCCGTCGCCGCCAAGCAGTAGCTTGCGTGCCGGGCGGAAGCAGAGGGAGGCCCGAAACGAAACGCGGGGCGGCATTGCTCAGGCGACGATTTCGGTGCGTGCCGAGGATGTTGCAGAAATTCCTCCTGCGTTACCCAGGCCAGGGCCACGTGAACGGAAATGGTCGCGATGATCTCGGACCGTGCTGATGGTCTGGAAGCTGGATTCGTTACTTCATGGCGTTAGTAGTGCGGTCCTCTGCTTTGCGGGAGCCATCCCGCGTCGGGAATCCGCTTCTTCGCAAAAACCTAATCGGGCGTGCCCGGGTAGCATGTACGTACTCTTTAGGAAGACCATGATCAGGTTGCTGGCCTCGATTCTACTGCTGATTCCGGCAATCGCCGGCGCGCAACTTCCCGACTTTACCGAGTTGGTGGATAAGCAGGGGCAGGCGGTGGTCAACGTAAGTACCAGCCAGACGGTGAAAGGCATGATGCCGGGAATGCCAAACATTCCGGAAGACGATCCGATGTTCGAGTTCTTCCGCCGGTTCATGCCGCCCAACCAGCCGCCCCGGGAACAACAGTCTCGCTCCCAGGGGTCGGGCTTCATCATCAGCGGAGACGGCTATATCTTGACCAATGCCCACGTCGTGGACGGCGCCGAGGAGATCACGGTCAAGTTCACCGACAAGCGCGAGTTCAAGGCGAAGGTGATCGGGGCCGACAAGCGCACCGACGTTGCTCTGATCAAAATCGATGCCCAGAACCTGAATAAGGTGAACATGGGTGATCCCAGCAAGCTCCGGGTTGGGGAATGGGTCGTCGCGATCGGGTCACCGTTCGGATTTGAAAACTCGGTCACCGCCGGCATCGTGAGTGCAAAGGGGCGTTCGCTGCCACAGGAAAACTTCGTTCCCTTCATTCAGACCGACGTCGCCATCAATCCGGGCAACTCCGGTGGTCCCCTGTTCAACCTGAAAGGTGAGGTAGTCGGTATCAACTCCCAGATCTACAGCCGTACCGGCGGCTTCATGGGACTTTCATTCGCGATTCCGATCGATGTCGCGATGGACATCGCCAACCAGCTCAAGACGATGGGCAAGGTCACGCGCGGCCGCATCGGCGTAGTGATCCAGGAGGTCACCAAGGAGCTCGCGGAATCCTTCGGCATGCCGAAGCCCCAAGGCGCCCTCGTGAATTCGGTCGAGAAAGGAGGGCCTGCAGACAAGGCTGGCGTCGAAGCCTCGGACGTGATCGTCAAATTCGACGGCAAGCCGGTTTCCACCTCCGGCGATCTGCCGCGGCTGGTCGGAGCCACCCGGCCCGGATCCAAGGCAATGCTGCAAGTCTGGCGCAAGGGCCAGCTTAAGGACTTGACGGTTACCGTGGCGGAACTGCAGGAGGAGAAGGTCGCCCAGAAGCCGACGAAGAAAGCCACTCCAGAAGTTTCGAAACGCCATGGCATGAGCCTGTCGGACTTGTCCGCGGAGCAGCGCAAGGAGTTGGGTTTGAACGCCGGTGTCTTCGTCGAGGACGCTCAGGGGCCGGCGGCGAAGGCCGGCATCCGCCAGGGTGATGTCATTCTGTCCATCGGCAGTCAAGAAGTGAAGTCGGCGGAGCAGTTCAACCAGCTCGTCGGCGCGTACGAAAAGGGCAAGACCGTCGCGCTTCTCATCCGCCGCGGCGAATCGCAGATATTCATCACGCTGAAGCTGAATGGCGGCTGAGCCGCCCCGGCTCACGGTCCTGTCCCGGGACCGCTGCCGCCTGTGCGATGAGATGGTCGCTGCCCTGCGGGCGCCGAGCGCAGCGTTTCCGTTCGTAGTAGAGGTGCGAGATGTCGATGCCGATCCTCGACTCGCGGCCCGCTACGGCGAACGGGTGCCGGTCCTCCTGGGGGGCGAAGAAGAGCTCTGCCACTACCGTCTGGATGCGGCGGCAGTTAATGCCTGGTTGGCCAAATTCCGCTAGAATCGCGGCCTTACAACAAACGAGGGGCACTTTCGAGTGCCCCTTTTTTCAGCCGGCGCCGGTCGCCCCATGCAGCACATCCGCAACTTCTCGATCATCGCCCACATTGATCATGGCAAGTCCACGCTGGCCGATCGGTTCATCCAGCTGTGCGGCGGCCTGTCGGACCGCGAGATGGCGGCGCAGGTGCTCGATTCGATGGACCTCGAGCGCGAGCGCGGCATCACCATCAAAGCCCAGACCGCCGCGTTGCGCTACACCGGGCGCGATGGTCAGGTGTATCACCTTAATCTGATCGACACGCCGGGGCACGTGGATTTCTCGTACGAGGTGTCTCGATCGCTGGCCGCGTGCGAAGGGGCGCTGCTTGTGGTCGACGCCTCTCAAGGCGTGGAAGCGCAGACGGTCGCGAACTGCTATACCGCGACCGAGCAGGGCGTGGAGGTCGTGCCTGTGCTGAACAAAATCGACCTGCCGTCGGCGGAGCCGGCCCGGGTCATCGCGGAAATCGAGGACATCATCGGCATTCCTGCACAGGACGCGATTTTGTGCAGCGCCAAGACCGGGGAAGGTGTGATCGACATCCTGGAAGCGGTCATCGCGCGCATCCCCCCGCCTCGGGGGCAGTCCGATGCCGCGCTGAAGGCCCTGATCATCGACTCCTGGTTCGATAACTACGTCGGGGTTGTCATGCTCGTGCGCGTGGTGGACGGGACGCTCAGGCCGAAGGACCGCATCCTGCTCATGTCGATCGGGGCGAACTACCTCTGCGAGCAGGTCGGTGTATTCACGCCGAAGGCGCAAGCCCGGGAGAGTCTCTCCGCCGGCGAGGTGGGCTTCGTCATCGCGGGCATCAAAGAGCTCAAGGCGGCGAAGGTGGGGGACACGGTGACGCTCGCCGAGCAGCCGGCGGGCGAACCGCTCCCGGGCTTCAAGGAGATCAAGCCGCAGGTCTTCGCAGGCCTCTATCCGGTGGAGTCGAATCAGTACGAGGCGCTGCGGGATGCGCTCGAGAAGCTGCACTTGAACGACGCGTCGCTTCGCTACGAACCGGAGACGAGCCAGGCGCTCGGGTTTGGTTTTCGCTGCGGCTTTCTCGGGCTCCTGCATATGGAGATCGTGCAGGAGCGGCTCGAGCGCGAATACGATATGGACCTCATCACCACGGCGCCGACCGTGGTGTACCAGGTGGTGCTGCGCGATGGGACCGTGCAGGAGATCGAGAATCCGTCGAAGATGCCCGACCCGGCGCGGATCGAGGAGATCCGCGAGCCGATCATTACGGCTTCCATCATCGTGCCCCAGGACTATGTGGGGCCGGTGATTACGCTGTGCACCCAGAAACGCGGCGTGCAGAGGGATCTCCACTACATCGGCCGCCAGGTGGTCCTGACCTACGAGCTGCCGCTGAACGAGGTCGTGATGGACTTTTTCGACAAGTTGAAGTCGGTGTCGCGAGGCTATGCGTCGCTCGACTATGACTTCAAGGAATACCGCGCCTCGGACCTGGTGAAGCTCGACATTCTCATCAACAGCGAGAAGGTGGACGCGCTGTCGCTGATCGTGCACCGATCCAACTCCCAGTACCGCGGGCGCGAGCTGGCAACCAAGATGCGCGAGCTGATTCCGCGGCAGATGTTCGACGTGGCGGTGCAGGCCGCCATCGGCTCCCACATCATCGCGCGCGAGAACATCAAGGCGCTGCGCAAGAACGTGCTCGCCAAGTGTTACGGGGGCGACATTACGCGCAAGCGCAAGCTGCTTGAGAAACAGAAGGCGGGAAAGAAGCGCATGAAGCAAGTGGGCAGCGTAGAGATCCCGCAGGAGGCCTTCCTCGCGATTCTGCGTGTGGAAGGCAAGTAGCGCACGCCGCACTCACTGCCCTCGGCCGACCAAGAAGAAGGAGAACCGATGAACTTTGCGCTCGTGATGCTCATCCTGCTCATCGTGACGGGCGGTGTATGGCTACTCGATTCGACGTTGTTGCGAGCCAAGCGGGGGACGGGAGCGAAGGAGCCGTGGTGGGTCGAATATTCGAAGAGCTTCTTCCCCGTGATCCTGATCGTCTTTCTGGTGCGCTCCTTTCTCGTCGAGCCGTTCAAGATTCCCTCCGGTTCGATGATCCCGACGCTGCTGGTCGGCGACTTCATCCTCGTCAACAAATACACGTACGGCATCCGCCTCCCGGTGATCAACCTCAAGATCGCAAACGTCAACGAGCCGCAGCGCGGAGAGGTAATGGTGTTCCGCTATCCCGAAGACCCCTCCCTCGACTACATCAAGCGCGTAGTCGGCCTGCCCGGCGACGAGGTCGCTTACCGCGACAAGCGCCTCGCCATCAACGGCACGCCGGTACCGATCAAGGCGGATGGGCTCTATCCCTATGTAGAAGGGAGCCTGTCCCTCGTGACTGCAGACCGCTACCTCGAGGATCTCGCCGGCCATGACCACACAGTCATCGTGAACCCGCAGGCACCGGCGGTGCAGATCGGCGGAGTGCGGCAATTCCCCTATCGAGACAGTTGCGTATACAATGACGACGGCTTTCGCTGCAAGGTGCCCGCCGGTCACTTTTTCCTGATGGGCGACAACCGCGATTCCAGCAGCGACAGCCGTTACTGGGGCTTCGTGCCAGAGCGCAACATCGTCGGCAAGGCATTCATGATCTGGTGGAACTTCGACGACCTCAGGCGCATCGGCCGCGCCATCGACTAGGGAGTCAGAATGCGCAGTCACAGACTTCAGAAAGGAATTGGATTCATCGGTCTCACGTTCGTGGTCGTGGTGCTGGGCGCCCTCGTACTGCTCGGGTTCAGGCTGCTCCCCGCGTACATTCAGTACTTCACCGTGAAAGGTGCGCTGAACGAGATCACACACAACCCCGAGCTCAAGAATGCAAGTCCGCAGGAGATTCGCAGCGCGTTCGACAAGCGTGCCATGGTGAACGACATCAGGATCATCCAGGGCAAGGAACTCGAGATCGAGAAGGGGAGCGACGGGTACACTGTCTCGGCCAACTATTCGCAGCAAATCCCGCTGTTCCAAAACGTGAGCGCGTGCATCGACTTCTCGGCTTCGAGCTCTACCGGCGGCAAATAGCCGCGGGGCAGGGGGCGGATGGACCTGTCAGCGGTCGAGCGCGGCATCGGGTACCACTTCCGTGATCCGGAACTCCTGCGGCAGTCCCTGACCCACCGAAGCCACGGTCCGAGGCATAACGAGCGCCTCGAATTCCTGGGCGATGGGGTGTTGAACTGCGTCATCGCGTCTGTCCTGTTCGACCGGTTCCCGCGTCTGTCCGAGGGGGATCTCTCGCGCGCCCGAGCGAACCTCGTCAATCAGCAGAGCCTGTTCAATCTCGCCGATGCCCTCGGGCTGGGCGAGGCTCTCCGACTCGGGGAAGGCGAGCTGAAAAGCGGCGGTTTCCGCCGCCCCTCGATTCTCGCCGACGCGCTGGAAGCCGTTTTGGGCGCTGTTTTTCTCGACGGCGGCTTCGAGGCTGCGCGGAAAGTAGTGGTGTCGCTTTTCGAATCGATCATCGCCGGTATCGATCCCCGCACCGACGGCAAGGACCCGAAGACGCTGCTGCAGGAGTATCTGCAGGGGCGCCGACTGCCGCTGCCGCAGTATGCCGTGATCGCCACCCACGGCGAGGCCCACGACCAGCGCTTCGAGGTGGAATGCGTGATTCCCGATCTCGACATCCGCTCCCGCGGCGAGGGTGCGAGCCGCCGGGCCGCCGAGCAGGGCGCTGCGCGCGTCGCCTATCAGCTTGCGACCCAACGGGTATGACCACCGCCATGACTCATCGCGCGGGGCTGGTCGCGATCGTCGGGCGGCCGAACGTGGGCAAGTCCACATTGCTCAACCAGCTCGTCGGGCTCAAGATCAGCATCACCTCGAGAAAGGCCCAGACGACGCGTCACCGGATCACGGGCGTCCTCACGCGCGATCGCGACCAGATCGTGTTCGTGGACACACCGGGGTTTCAGACCCGCCATTCCAACGCTCTGAATCGCGCCATGAACCGGGCGGTGACCGATAGCCTCGCCGACGTCGATGTCGTGCTGTTCGTGATCGAGGCGGGCCGCTTCGATGCGCGCGACCGTAAGGTTCTCCAACTGATTCCCGAGGGGCGCCCGGTCCTGCTGGTGATCAACAAGATCGATCGACTCGCGGACAAGCGCGTGCTGCTGCCGTTCATCGAGCAAACGGCGAGCGCCCTTCCCTTCGCGGAAATCATTCCCGTAAGCGCGGAGCGTGGCACCCAGCTAGGCCAGCTCATCGATGCGGTTGCGCGCCAACTCCCGGAGGCGGCACCGCTCTTCAAGGCGGATGAGATCACCGATCGCAGCGAGCGGTTTTTCGCTGCGGAGTTGATCCGCGAAAAGGTGTTTCGGCTGCTCGGCGAGGAAGTGCCCTACGGCGTGGGTGTCGTCATCGACAAATTTGAGGAGGAGGGTAGGCTGCGGCGTATCCACGCTTCCATCATCGTCGACCGGTCCAGCCATAAGGCGATTCTGATCGGGCACGGCGGGGAGAAGCTGAAAGCGATTGCCACCAGTGCGCGCAAGGAAATGGAACAGCTGTTTGATGCGAAGGTGTTTCTGGAGGTCTGGGTCAGGGTGACGGGCGGCTGGTCCGATGACGAGCGTCAACTCCGGTTGCTGGGTTATACGTGAACGCACGAGAGACAGGGCGGCACGACGGCGAGGCCGCGTTCATCCTGCACCAGTATCCGTGGAAGGAAACGAGCCTCGTAGTGGAGGCGTTCACACGGCAATCGGGCCGCGTTGCCCTCGTGGCGCGGGGGGCGCGGCGGCCCGCGAGCGCGTCCCGTGGGGTCCTGCGCGCATTCGAGCCACTCGAGCTCTCGTGGTTCGGCAAGGGAGAGCTGCGTACCTTGCACGGGGTCGAGCGGGTCGGGGGTTTCCCGTTCCTGCAGGGCGCCGCGCTGATGTGCGGTTTCTACTTGAACGAGCTGATACTGCGTCTGCTGCCCCGGGACGATCCCCACGAGAGCCTGTACGAGGCCTACGAGGTGACCCTGCGCCAGCTCGCGCAAGACCCCGACGCGCAGCCGGCGCTGCGGCGCTTCGAGAAGTTCCTGTTGCAGGAGCTCGGCTATGCGCTGCCGCTCGAGATCGAGGTCGAAAGCGGTGCGCCGGTCGAACCAGAGGGTCAGTACCACTACGTGATTGAGCGTGGCCCGTTGCTCGCCCACACGGCCCGGGCCGGCGAAAACCAGCTAGAATTGCGCGGCAGAACGCTGCTCGACATGGTGGCCGGCGACTACTCCGACGCGGTCACGCTGCAGCAGAGCAAGCTCCTGATGCGCATGCTGATTGCCCACTACCTCGGCGACCGCCCCCTCTACAGCAGGCAGCTGCTGCGAGACCTTCAGCAACTATGATCGAGCTCGGCGTCAACATCGATCACGTCGCAACGCTGCGCGAGGCGAGGCGCACGTACGAGCCCGACCCTGTCTGGGCGGCGGTGGAGGCGCATCTCGGTGGGGCCGGTGGCATTACCGTGCACCTGCGCGAGGACCGGCGCCACATCCAGGACGAGGATGTGCGCCGGCTGCGCGAGCTGACCCACATCAAGCTCAACCTTGAAATGGCGGCGACCGACGAGATGATCGGCATAGCGCGGCGCGTCCGCCCGGAGATGGCGATGCTGGTGCCGGAAGGTCGGCACGAGATTACAACCGAGGGTGGTCTCGACATCGTATCCCAGGAACATCGCCTGAAAGTGGCGGTCGCGCAGCTGAAGGACGCAGGCATTGTGGTAAGCGTGTTCATCGATGCCGAACTGGCTCAGGTCGAAGCGGCACAGCGCATCGGCGCTGCGGTTTGCGAAGTGCACACCGGCCCCTATGCCCATGTCTTCCATTCGCAGGGGCGGGACGCGGAGAGCGTCGGCGTGGTCTCGGAGCTCGCCAAGCTTCGCGGGGCGGGCAACGCGATACGGGAGCTGGGCATGCGCTTCAACGCGGGCCATGCGCTTACCTACTTCAACGTCGAGCCGGTCGCTCAGCTGCCAGGCGTACGCGAGCTGCACATCGGCCACGCGATCGTCAGCCGCGCTGTGTTCATCGGCATGCGCGAAGCAGTGCGCGAGATGAAGGCGCTCATGGTGAGAGCTCGCCGCGGCTAGCGCACCGGAGCGTGCGGCCCGACCTATCCCTTCGTTCGATCCCATGTCCCTGCCCCAGACGCAAGCTCTCGGCCCGATCATGCTCGACATCGAGGGTCTCGCGCTCACCGACGCGGATTGCGTGCGCCTCATGCATCCTCTCTGCGGCGGTGTCATCCTCTTCGCGC
>JBEVOI010000024.1:0-2924 GCA_040507665.1 Burkholderiales bacterium | reverse complement strand
GCGCGAATCTCACGAACACGAAACTCGCCGAGTCGAAGATGATCGATACGGACTTCAGCGGCGCCAACCTCACCGGCGCGGACTTTACCGGAGCGGACTTGCGGGGCGTGAAGGTGCTGGACACCGCGAAGCTCGACAATGTGCGTGGCCTGAACCATCGGCCGTAGGCGCGCGCCAGAAAATTCCTGCCCGCGCTTCCTGAACCGCTCAAGGCAGCGCTTCGTAGCGAATCTCGACGACCTCGATTTCCTCTGCACCCGCCGGAGTCCGCAGCGTCACCAAGTCACCCTCGCGCGCCTTCAAGAGGGCGCGGGCGATGGGAGAAATCCACGATACGCGACCGCGCGCGGGGTCGACCTCGTCGATGCCGACGATGCTCACCGTGCGCTCGTTGCCTGACGGGTCGGAGATCGTTACCGTCGCGCCGAAGAAGACCTGCTCGTGCTGCTGGCCACGCGGATCGACTACCTCGACATTTTCCAGTTGCTTCATCAGGTGGCGGATCCGTCGGTCGAGCTCCCGCAGCCGCTTCTTGCCGTAGATGTAGTCCCCGTTCTCGGAGCGGTCGCCGTTCGAGGCCGCCCACGCCACCGTGCGCGTCACCTCTGGACGCTCGACCTCGACCAGCTGCTTCAGCTCGGACCTGAGCCGCGTGCAGCCGCCCGGTGTCATGTAGTTCCTGGCGCCCGCAGGCTTCGACGCTCTGGAGGCGGGCTCCGTGACGTCGGCGGGTTCGGACGGATCGTCTGGCGTGGCGGACATACGTGTACGGGTGCTGCTAGCGACTGAGTCGGCGCGGGGCGCGCAGCCGCAGGAGCACGACGAACACCCAAAGCGCGTACGTGAAGATGCTCGCCCTCGGGCTGACAAACGAGAGTGCGACGGCAGCCACCGCGATGAGAAGCGTCAGTTGATAGCGCCGCGAAAGATCTTCACTATCCGCCGGGGTCATCTCGCCCTCCTGCAACTCGGCATGTTGATAGAGGTAACGCCACAGCAGCCACTGTAGCGAGAGGATCATGAGCAGGTTGATCCCGTACAGCAGAACGGCGGATTGCACGTGCGGGTGTTCGCCGATGAGGTCGGCGGTAAACGGCAGGAAAGTGAGGCAGAAAAGAAAACCGAGATTCAGCCAGAGAAACACGCGGTCGACGCTTTGGACCCGATGCATCAGCGCGTGGTGTCCGAGCCAGAACACGGCGGAGACGATGAAGCTGATCATGTAAGCGGAGAGCCTCGGTTCGAAGCTCGCGAGGACGCTCCAGAGCTCGGCGTCGGTGAGCGAGCCGAGATTGCTCGGAAGCTTGACGTCAAGCACAAGCAGCGTCATCACGACGGAAAAGATGCCGTCCGTGAGCGCTTCGACCCTCGATTTGGAGAACGTCTGCGGCTTCGCCATTTCGCGGGAGTTTACCCCGGTACGCCAGGAGCTTCACGTATCCAGCATGAGCCTAGCGAGCCCACCGAGCGGCCCATGATGACCGTGCTATGCTCGATTGCATGACCTCGCCCCCCGAACCGCAGGCTCAAGACACGACGCCGTTGCAGGGGCCCCCCAGGCTCGCCTCCCGCTTGCGAGGTATTCAGCCGTTTCACGTCATGGCCCTGCTCGCGCGGGCCAAGGAGCTGGAGGCGCAGGGACGTTCGATCGTCCACATGGAGATCGGCGAACCGGACTTCCCGACGCCGCAGCCGGTCGTGGCCGCCGCGCTGAAGGCGGTGGCGGCCGGCGACATGCACTACTTGCCGGCACTCGGCATGCCTGCCCTGCGCGTGGCGATTGCGCGCTTCTACCGCGACCGCTATGGCGTCGACGTGAGCCCGTCCCGCATCGTGGTCACCCCGGGGGCGTCCGGGGCGCTGCTCCTCGCCTTGTCCGCGCTGGTGAACGCCGGCGACCGGGTGCTGATGACCGACCCCACCTATCCATGCAACCGCCACTTTGTGCGCATGCTGGAAGGGGAGGCGGTGTGCATCCCTGTCGATGCCGGCACCCGGTACCAGCTTACCTCTGACCTGGTTCGCAGCAGCTGGGACGCGCGCACGGTCGGCGTGATGATCGCTTCGCCGGCGAATCCCACCGGAACGTTGATCGACATGGCCGTGCTGGCAGGAATCGCAGCCGAGGTCAGCGAGCGGCGCGGTGCCCTGATCGTGGACGAGATCTATCACGGGCTCACCTACGAAGCCGAAGCTCGCACCGTGCTGGAAGTCTACGACGACGCCTTCGTCATCAACAGCTTCTCGAAGTACTTCGGAATGACCGGGTGGCGCCTCGGTTGGGTGGTGGCACCCGAGCGTGCCGTGGAGGCGCTCGACAGACTGGCGCAGAACGTCTTTCTCGCTGCATCGACGCCCGCCCAGCATGCCGCGCTCGCGGCATTTGCGCCGGAGACCATCGAGATTCTGGAGGCGAGAAGGCAAGCGTTCCGGGCGCGCCGCGATTACCTTGTGCCCGCGTTGGCATCCGTCGGTTTCGAGATCGCAGCCAGACCGGAAGGTGCCTTCTACGTGTACGCGGGCTGCGGGCGGTTCGGCCGCGACGGGTTCGCTTTGGCGCACGAACTGCTCGAGCGTGCGGGTGTTGCGATCACGCCAGGGATCGACTTCGGCGAGCACAGGGCGAAGCACCACGTGCGCTTCGCCTATACCACCTCCATCGAAAATCTGCAGGAAGGCGTCCGCCGCCTCCAGGCTTATTTAGGAAACCTCTGACCGACCTCACCGCGACGAGCAGTTCGTCGAACTGTGCATGTTCGCGGTGTTGCCCGTCGTCGTCGTACTCTCGGTCGTCGTGCAATTCATCTTGGACGGTTCTGCGGGCTGGCTGGGAGCAGCCGTCTGCTGCTGCGGTTGTTCCTTCTGCTGGTCCTGCCACTTTCTGTTCTGCTCCTCCTGCCAGCGTCGTGTCTCATCCGCTCGAC
>JBEVOI010000348.1:0-3763 GCA_040507665.1 Burkholderiales bacterium | reverse complement strand
CAGGCATTGACGGCGGTGCAAGACGGCGCTTCCGAGCGGCAGCTTCAGACGCAGTAGCGGTCATTGGCCCCGATGCGGCGCCGAGATGCGCATCATCGCCTTCATCACGGAAGCGTCGACTGTGCGCCAAATGCTCGCGCACCTGGGCGAAACGACTTCACCGCCGCGCCTGGCGCCGGCTCATGGCCCACCGTTATGGGAGATGCCGGATGCCGGGCAGTTGATGAGCTTACCCCCGCTTTGCCCATCCAACAGTCACTCTACTGGCACGAGCACCGGAGAGCGTGGTTCTTTCAAGCTGGCATCCATCGCGCGCGCGGCGCGCACCGCCCACCGCCCACGCGCCATCCTTGCGAGACGCGTGCAGCTGATCGATGGCGGGTGGGGCGTACGGTGCCGAGCATCATTGGTGCTAGTCTTCTTTCACCGGCGTGAGGATGGGAGCACCCTTGGCCTTCAGCAGCACCACGACGAACCTGGCCGGCTCCGTGTTGCTGGCGTTGCGCCCCACGACGTGAACATCGGTAGGACCCTCGTAGAACGTCTGCCCCGCCTTGAGCGTGACGGCAGGTTGGCCCTTCAACTGCATGATGATCTGGCCTTCGAGCACGTAGACGAACGCATGGGCGTCATGCCGATGGACCATGTCTCGTGCGCCCGGCGGATACGACACCTCGATCATGCGACCCTCCTTGCCCGGATAGTCCGCGAGATCGATCGCGAACAGTTCCTTCACGTCTGCGGCTTCCGCCGGGACGGCTGCGAGCATCAGGAGTGCTGCTAGCGGAACCAACGCAACGAGTTTGGTCGTCATGGTCGCCTCTTTCGTTCGTCGCCCGAGACACCCGGGTGCAACGCTCCGCTCGGGCATTGCGCGATCACCGATTGTGTCAGCGCCGGCACCGTTGCACAGAATCCTTCCCATCTCTCTTCTCCGGCACCACATGGTTTCTAGCCCGTCCGCCCGCGTCAGTCCGAATGTTTGCGCGGAGTGCCGAGGACCTGCCAGCCAGCCCGTGCCAGCGGGTGAGATCCCTTGGCGTACCTCGGATGCAGGATCAGGCTCTTGCCTGAGAGCGGCGGAGCCATTCGTCGAGACCGATGCGGCCGAGGCGCGCTTCGCCCAACGGCACGAGCGAGCGCTCCTCGACGCGGCCGCCGAAGTATCGGGCCTCGGGGTCACTTACGACCGCACGCGGGTCGCCGAGCGCCTTCAGATAGCGGGCGACGATTTCGTTGAACGGTGCTCGTTCCGGGCCGGCGATCTCGAGGATGCCGTTTCGCGGCGCCGCGAGCGCCACATCGGCGACGATGGCAGCAACGTCGTCCGCCGCGATGGGCTGGAACAGGCCGGGCGAAAGCCTGACCATGTTTCCATCCGTACTTGAAGCGGCGATGCCGCCGAGGAATTCCAGGAACTGGGTCGAGCGGATGATGGTGTAAGGGATGCCGGAGGTCTCGATCAGTTTCTCTTGCGCGACCTTGGCGCGGAAATAGCCATTTTCTGGCGTCCGGTCGGTTCCGACGATGGATAGCGCGACATGGTGCCGGACGCCGGCTGCGGCCTCCGCCACGTGAAGGTTGCGGCCGGAGGTCTCGAAGAATTCCAGCACCGCCTTGTCTTCAAATGAAGGCGAGTTGGCGAGGTCGATCACCACCTGCGTGCCGGCCATGGCCTCTTTGAGGCCCTCGCCGGTGATGGTGTTGACGCCGGTATTGGGCGAGGCGGCGACGGCCTCGTGGCCGCGCTGGCGCAGAATGGCGACGGTCTTCGAGCCGATCAGGCCGGTGCCGCCGATAATGACGATCTTCATGCCGGACCTCCTAGTTCGTCGCCCGCAAACCCGAATTTGTGCTGGTTGTGCGGCAAGCCGCCGTCAGCGAGCGCCAACCCGAGAGGCCGGGGTGCAGGCAGCGGAAGGGTATCACGTGGAGAGCCGTCTCGCCAGCCGTGTCGGAGGGCGAGTTCTTCAGCGAGACCGGCACGGCGAGTCGGGGGATTGTTCGGAAAACTTCACCCTCACTTCTTCGGATTCAGCTCGACTAAGAACTCTTCCGCGCGGTCTGGACCCTGGGGAAGTGGCGGATCACGAAGAGGAAGTACACCAACCAGAGTGCGAACCACACAGACCCGACGGCAAGAAGCCCGACCGAGAAGAGGATCAGGCTCGGATCCAGGAACAGTAAGGTGTAACCGAGCAGCCAGAAGCGATCGCCTCGCCGGGAGTACAGAGCCCGCTCGGCATCCTCGATCGAGCTGCCAAGCGAGGAGCCGTAGTAATAGAAGGACGCGAACACGAATGAGAACGTCGCCACACCCATCACGACTAAAGTGACTTGAAACAGCAGGGCGTTGATCTCACCGCTCGCGAACCTTGGATACAGAAAGATCAGTATGAACATGAAGATCGCGATGCTCGTCGCGGCGAGCGAATACGAGCGATTGACGTTGGATGCCGCAAGTTCGTCTCCCATGGAACGCCTCCTGGCCGCATTCTATCTCGGTCATATTCACTTTGATCGCCGATGACCGAGGCGGTACGCGGGCACACGCGCGAGTATTCACCAATGTTCAGCGTCCCGAGCGCCACGGACGAGATTGCGAGACCTATCTCGCGCTCGCCCGCGAGGTGCACTTCGACGCCAGTGCCCGCGTCTCGATGCTGACCCGGCTCGAACTGATCGATCGCCTCGCGGCCCTGATTTCGCCACCGGGCCATAAGGCTGTTGAACCACCGAAAGCGGCCATTCGGCCGTCCGTAGCTCGAATGGCTCTTGTGGGTCGCGTCCAACCGTTCAGCTTCGCGCCATGCATCCGGAAAGGTGCCGTGCGACCGCACAGCGCAGAGCAGGGCGCCTTCGAGGGCGCAACCGCGGGGCGGGATTCGGCGCACCGTGCTCCTCATCCCCGTCGCGTGCGCGCCTTTGCCGTCAAACGATCCGAGGCTCCATGCTCCGGCGCGCGCCCACTGTAGACTTGCTTACAGCACCTAGATTCTTGGCGTGATCCGCAGCCGCGCGAGTGCATCGCCGGGACCGAGATCGGAGAGCTTGCGGTCGACCCACGCCTTCATGAAGTTGCTGAACAACAAGACACGCTGCGCCGACGCATCGGACGAGGGCTGCGGGAGCGGCCACGGATACGGGGGCGTCGCACACGCCTGAAGCTGGTGCAACGCCAGCAGGTTGATCGCGTGGGTCTTCTCGTTCTCCAGTAACCCGTTGAAGGCGTCGTCGAGCTGTTCCGTCAGCATGCGAAAGCGCACCCACTGATGCTGCTCGAAGTTGAACTCGTGGCGAAGGAGCGTACCTGCCTTGTCGCCCTTGCCCACCACATCGGTGATTATCTTCGTTGGCATCTTGAGATTGAAGCCGCCTTCATTGGGTTCGAGGCGGACCTGGACGATGCGCTCGGCGTAGCTGGGCAGCTCGGCTTGCATGTTGTCGCGATAGTTCTGCGCTGTCTCGAACACCGACCACAGGAACGCCCAGACGTCGCCGAGCGTTGCTGGCGCGGTCGAGTGCGGCTCGCGCAGCGGCGTCCAGTCTGGCGCCACACGTTCGCCTGGCTGCGGCAGCCATACGTTCTTGATGGCTTCCCTTCCCGGAGCACTGCTGGAGTCCGGCATGGTGACCGCTGGCGCGGGCCTCGCGCCGCGTTCCCCGAGCGCATCGTAGTAGTGGCGCGCAGCGGTGTTGCTGCGGTCCTGTCCCGCCGCCACCTCCTCGGGAAGGTAGCGCAGCGTGATGCCGAATGTCGGCC
>JBEVOI010000225.1:0-2946 GCA_040507665.1 Burkholderiales bacterium | reverse complement strand
TGGTTGCGTCCGCGGCGCTCGGACACCTGATCTTCGGCGACTTCCAGCTGGCCCTGACGACGTCGCTGCTTGCGGGAAGCATTCCGGGTGTCTGGCTCGGCGCCCAACTGTCGGCACGTGCGCCAGGAGGCCTCGTGCGGCGGGCGCTCGGTTTCGTGCTGCTGGCGAGCGCGCTCAAGCTGCTCGACGTGTCGACGCTGCGGACCGGGTGCATCCTGCTGGCCGTCCTCATCATCGCGCCGCTGTTGTGGATGGTGGTGCGCCGACGCCACGGCTTTCCCGCGCTGGCGCTGCGCGGCGGTCTGGAAGACTGACTCTCGCTGTTTTGAGGACAGTTACCCCGAGGGAAAAGCGGCGTTCTGCGCTCGATTGACGTCCTACCGATCCGCGTCAGGTATTCGCGGCAAAGCCGACGCGGCGCAGCAGCATGTCGAAGCGGGGATCGGAGCGTAGCGGATCGAATATCGGATCCACCTTGAGATAAAGCATCCGGAGTTCCCGTTCCTTGAGCGCCTCGTCGAGGCAGTCAAACACCCGATCGTGGTCGCCGAGTCCCAGGTAGACCAGGGCAGCGGCCGACGGAAGCACATAACGTTGTCCGGCGAGCTCTTGAAGCCTCGCCAGGGATTTCTCGGCTTCGCTGCGTCTGCCCAACAGCGCAAGACCGAATCCCACATGGCCGACGGCGAGGGGATTCTCGTGAGAGTCACGCACCGCCCTTTCGAACTCCTGAACAGCCTCGTGCAGTCGTCCAGCCGCCACGTGCACTCGGCCAAGCTCGAGGCGGCTGAGCAGAAAGTGCGGCTCGACTTCGAGCGATTTCCGTATCTCTTCTGTCGCTCCTGCTTCGTTCCTCATCCAGCGATAGATCATCCCCGCATTGGCGGTCCAGATGGGTGTCAACGGCTCGAGTTCGGCGCCACGCAGCGACTGCTTCAAGCCCTCTACCAGCCTGCCTTGCACAGCCAACGTATAACCAAGCCCGCTGTAGCCCCTGGCGTCGTTGGGTCCCACCTCGATCGCGCGTGAGAACGCCGCTTCCGCCGCGCGCATGTCCCAGTCGTACCCCATTTTTGTAATGCCGTCGATGAACAGGGCAAGTGGAAGCGAGTCGTCCAGCGCGAGCGCCTTCTGGACGGCTGCCTTAGCCTTTGGTATCGCGTCATTGGGCGAGACCAGTCCCATGTACGGTGGCGCCGCATTGATATCGGCAATACCGGCGTACGCGGGCGCGTAGTTCGGGTCCTTGGCGACGGCCTGGCGAAAGTACTCTTCGGACATTCGGAATCCGTCGGGCGACCATTTGTTCAAGAAGTACAGGCCCTTCAGATAAAGCTGGTACGCCTCGGGATCGTCCGTGTAGCGCTTCCCGAGTTTGCGTTCATCGACCGGACTCAACTTCACGCGCAGCTTCTCGACGATGACCCTTGCGATTTCTTCCTGGACATCGAAGATGTCAGTGAGACTCCGCTTGTATCGTTCACCCCACAGTTGCCAGCCGTTGGTGACGTCCACGAGCTCGGCGCCGATGACCAGTGTCTCTCCCCACAGTAGCACCCGGCCGGTCAACACCACCCGGGCTTTCAACTCTCGGCCACTCTGTTGCGGATCGCCCGCGCGCCCTTTGTAGCGGAACACCGTGCTGCGCGCCAACACGCGCAGGCTTCCGAGTTGCGCGAGGCTGTTGATGAGACTGTCGGTGATGCCGTCGCTTAAGTACTCGGCGTGGGGGTCTCCGCTGGCATTCTCGAACGGCAAGACGGCGATGGCGTCCATTTCGTCCGCCGGCTTCACGATCCCTGCTTGCGCCGGGCGCGGCCAGCTTCCGGAGCCGAGATCCCGCTTCAGCCGCTTGAGATCGGTCAGCATGTCCAAGGCCGTCTGGTAGCGCAACCGCCGGTCCTTTTCGAGGGCCTTGTTGACGATCCGCTCCAGTTCTGCCGGCACGGCAGGATTCAACTGCGTCAGCGGCGCTGGCGCTTCATGGAGAATGGCGCCGAAAATCGCTCCCGAGGTGTTTCCTTCGAAAGGCAACCGGCTCGTGGTCATTTCGTAGAGCAGGGCGCCGAAGCTGAAGAGGTCGGTGCGCGCATCGAGATCGTCGCCGCGCGCCTGCTCCGGCGACATGTATGCGACCGTGCCGATGGTCGTGCCGGGGCTCGTCAGATGCGGCGGGTCGCTCGTGACGGTCGGCGCGGTCGTGGCACCGGGAACCTGCCTCGACTCTGACGCGGAACCGCCGATACCGCCCATCAACTTCGCCAGACCAAAGTCCAGTATTTTTGCCTCTCCGCGTGGGGTCACGAAAATGTTGGCGGGCTTGACGTCGCGGTGCACGATGCCTTTCGCGTGCGCCGCACCAAGCGCATCGACCATCTGGACGGCCAGCTCGATTAGGGTGTCGAGTGGAAGAGGCTGACTCCGGGATCGTTCAGCGATCAACTCCTTGAGCGTCCGACCTTCCAGCAACTCCATGGCAATGAACGGATCGCCCTCGTGCCGGCCAATCTCGTAGATGACGCAGACATTGGGGTGGTTCAACGCGGCGGCGGCACGTGCCTCACGCTCGAACCGCTCGACTCTCAGACGATCTCGCGCCACTTCGCGAGGAAGCAGCTTGATGGCAACAGAGCGACCGAGCGTCGTGTCCTCGGCCAGGTAGACCACTCCCATGCCGCCTTCACCAAGCTTTTCGACAATCCGGTAATGAGAAACGGATGTGCCAATCATGTGCACGGCAGTTATACACCCTCGTGCGCGACGTTCGTGCGGGTTCTGGCCAGGAGGGCCCCACGTACAGAGATTGACACGCACGCGGCTCGCGAATATATTCGCTCAAGGCGAAAAAAATCGCGCTTAAAGATTCTCGAGCCGCTCGAGCAGCGTCCCGAGCTCGGGATGCTGGGCGCGGATCAATTGCCGCAGTCAGGACGAGCGCAAGGAGGC
>JBEVOI010000314.1:0-7816 GCA_040507665.1 Burkholderiales bacterium | reverse complement strand
CGCCGCTCGTGATCGCGCGACCCGAGATCGACTGGGCGATCGAGGAAGTGCGAAAAGTTCTCGCCGAGCTGGAGCACGAACTCGGCTGAGCCGGATTATCGCGTGAACCATATGCGTCCCGGGATCTGGTCCTCGGCGTCGCCGTCGGCGAAGCTCCCGCCCGGCTAATCGTTAGCCGCAAAACCCCGTAGATCACATCTGGTTATCCCCCCCATAGAAAATACGATTTAACGGATGCTGCGATGCAGCATCCAATCCCTTACTGTGAAATTTATGTCGAACAAACAATGCGTTGCTTGATCATAGGATGCACCAAACAGGTTTAATCACTTGAAACAGGAGATCCATCATGAAATATCGCACTTGCCTCATCCCGCTCGCGGGAATGCTTCTGGCTGGCAGCGCCGCGCTTGCCGCAGAGCCTTCTGATGGGCTCGTGGACCACCCTGCGGTGATCGTCAGCCGCACCGGTGCTCACCCAAGCTACGAAGACGGCATGAAGGTGTACGGGCATCCGGCTCGTGGTACGTCGGGATCGCCAGCGTCCGACGAGCACCCGCTGGAGGAGCACCCCGCGGTCACGGTATACCGTACCGGCGCTCACCCGGGCTACGAGGATGGTATGAAGGTATATCTCCATCCGGCCGGTGGTGCCTCTGCGGCCGCCGCGCGCACTACGCAGAACTAACCAGGTCGCCATTCTCATCCGCTTCTGCAATCTGAATAGTTGGCAAGCGAAACAAACCATCTCAAGGGGCGCGTCAGTGCCCCTTGCTTTTTTTGGCCCCTGAAGTTGATGCCGCGAGACACCTACTGCCGTTGGCGTTCCCGTCACGTTCTCAGGCGTCCCTGAAGTCCAGTGGTAAGATCGCAGCCGGTCCAGAGGAGACGTTTCGTGAACAAGATCCTCAAGTACGTCCTCATCGCACTGGGGGTGGTGGTACTTGTGGCGGGTGCGGTTGCCGCCTATCTTGCCGCCACCTTCGACCCGAACACCTATAAGCCACAGATTGTCCAGTTGGTGAAGGACAAGACCCAACGCACGCTCGCCATTCCCGGCGACATCAAGCTGTCTTTCTTCCCCGAGGTCGGTGTCAACCTGGGTAAGGTCACGCTCAGCGACCCAGGCTCCGACAAGACCTTCGCGTCTGTCGATGAGTTGCGCGTGTCACTCGCGTTGATGCCGTTGCTCAAGAAACAGGTTCGCGCCGACGACGTGTTCATCAAGGGGCTCAATGCAACGCTGGTCCGTTTCAAGGACGGGCGCCTGAACATCGACGACCTGCTCGGCGCCGAATCGAAGGTTCCGGCGGCAAAGGGCACCGCTCCGGCGGCTGTCCCCGCTGACTTTCATGTCAGCTCGATCACGCTCGAGCAAGGCGCCTTCACCTTCCAGGACGAGAAGGCGAACGCGACCTACTCGGTGAGTGATCTGAACGTCAAAACGGGACGCATCGCGAACAACACGCCGAGCATAATCGAGCTATCTGGAAAGGTGCGGGCTACCCAGCCCAAGGTCGATCTCGTCGCGCAGTTGAAGAGCGGCTTCATGTTCGACGTATTGACCAAGCGCTACAGCCTGAAAGACGTCGCACTCGAAGCGAAGGGCGCGGCGGCAGGCATCAGCAACCTTTCCGCGACGGTGCAGGGGAGCGCCGATGCGGACATGAAGACCCCTGCAATCGACGCCTCGAAGCTCAAGGTCGTCGCGACCGGCAACCGTGAGAAGGATTCCTTCGATGTCGACGTGGCGCTGCCCCAACTGAAGCTCACCAGGGAGAAGGTCGAGGGGGAGCAGCTCGCGCTGAAGGCGACGATCAGAAACGCTGACGGTACGACCAATGCGAATATTACGGCGCCGAAGCTCGAAGGCAGCGCGAAGGCGTTCCAGATCGCCGATCTCGCCCTCGACCTCGACGCCGCGCGGCCGGATCAGACGCTGAAGGCACGTGTGACCGGGCCCGTGGAGGGACAGCTCGACGAGAAGACCCTCAAGCCCGCGCGCGTGAGCATGAATCCGATCGCAGTGCAGGCGACGTTGAGCGGGCCGAACATTCCGAACAAGTCGGTCAGCGGCAATCTCAAGGGCAGCGCTGCGGTCGACGTGGATAAGGAGCGCGCCCAGGCCGACCTTGTGGGCACCTTCGACCAGAGCAATATCAAGGCGAAGGTCGGCGTGGCGGGCTTCGCCCCGCCCGGCTACAACTTCGACATCGACATCGACAAGCTCGACCTCACCAGGTACCAGCCGCCGAAGGCTGCACCGGCACCAGCGTCCAAGCCAGGTCCGGAGCCGACGATCGACCTCTCCGCCCTGAAGCAGCTCAACGCCAATGGCAGTATCCGCATCGGCTCCCTGACCGCGCAGAAAATCAAGGCGCAAAACGTGCGCATCGACGTCAAGGCCCAGGGAGGTCGCGTGAACATCGATCCCGTTGCCGCGAACCTGTACGGCGGCAGCCTGAACGGCGCCATCGCTGTGAACGCGCAGGGTACACCGCAGTTTTCCGTGCGGCAGAACCTCGCTGGCGTGAACGTCGGACCGCTGTTGACGGACGTTGCAGACTTCCAGCGCCTGGAGGGGAGCGGCAACTTTGCTCTCAATGTCACCACTTCCGGCCAGACCGTCACTCAGCTCAAGAAGGGGTTGAACGGAACCGCGGCCGTGAACCTCGCGAATGGTGCCATCCGCGGCGTCAACATCGCTGAAACCATCCGCCAGGCAAAGGCGACTATCGCGCAGTTGAAGGGAGGGCAACAGACGCAGGCGGCGGACACGAGCCTGAAGACCGATTTCGGTGAGCTGAAGGCCACCTTCAACATCCGCAACGGCGTTGCCAGCAATCGCGATCTCGTCATGACCTCGCCCGTGCTGCGAGCGGCCGGTGAGGGCGACATCGACCTCGGAAACGATCGCATGAGCTATCTCCTCAAGGCGCGCCTGACCGAGGCGGGCACCGCGCGGATCGCCGGCACGCGCGTCGATCTGGCATCGGTCACCATTCCCGTGCGTGTGGCTGGACCACTCAGCGCGCCGACTTATCAGTTCGACTTTGGCAGCATGGCGGCGGGTGTTGCGGAGCGGGCCGTGCAGGAACAGATTGAAAAGAAACTGGGAGGCAAGTTGCCGGAGGGCAGCGGCAACTTGCTGCAGGACACGCTGAAGGGCCTGTTCAAGCGATGACCGACTTTGCTGCGCGCATCAAGGCGTGGCATTGCGATCACGGGCGTCACGACTTGCCGTGGCAGAACACCCGTGAGCCCTATCGCGTTTGGCTCTCGGAAGTGATGCTGCAACAGACCCAGGTCGCTGCCGTCATCCCCTATTACGAACGCTTCCTTGCGCGCTTCCCTGACCTGCCCGCGCTTGCGGCGGCCTCCATCGACGATGTGCTCGCGCTCTGGAGCGGACTCGGCTACTACTCCCGCGCGCGCAACCTGCACCGCGCAGCGCGCATGATCGTGGAGCAGTACGGCGGCGCGTTTCCCGCTGCGTTCGACAATGTGCTGCGGCTGCCCGGCATCGGGCGGTCGACCGCCGCCGCGATTCTTGTCTTCTGCCGAAGCGAGCGGCGCGCGATCCTCGACGGCAACGTGAAGCGCGTGCTCGCGCGCGCGTTCGCTGTGCCGGGCTATCCGGGCGATAAGAAGGTCGAGAACGAGCTCTGGCGACGCGCCCAGACGCTGCTGCCGGAGCAGGGGATCGAGGCCTACACCCAGGGTCTGATGGATCTCGGCGCGCGCATCTGCACGCGCACGAAGCCGCGATGCGTGATGTGTCCGGTTGCGTCCGGGTGCGCGGCCCACGCCCGCGGGCACGAGGCGTTGTATCCGGAGCCGCGGCCTGCGAAGAGGCTGCCGGAGCGGGAAACGCTGATGCTGCTCGTCCTCGACCGCGGATCGGTGTTGCTGCAGAAGCGTTCCCCTAGCGGCATCTGGGGCGGGCTTTGGAGCTTGCCCGAGGCAGTGCCCGATGTGGACGTGGAGCACCTTTGCAAAGAGCGCTTCGGTGTACGGTCGCGGGAAGTGCGGCGCCTCGATCCGATCCGGCATGGCTTCACGCACTTTCGTCTGACGATCCAGCCCGTCATCGTCGAAGTCGCGGGCAACGACCTGCAGGCGGCGGAGCCGGGTCTGCTCTGGTTGCAGCTCGACGAAGCGCTCGGCGCCGCGCTTCCGGCACCCGTCAGGACCCTGCTCGCGTCCCTTCAATCCCCGTCCCCTCGCGCACCCTCTCTCACGCGCGCCGCGTGATCGCCGCAGCGGGTCTTGCCCGCCGCGCAAGCGGGGAGGCACGAGGTCGTCGTATATAATGCCGCGTGCGGTTGGCGCGGGCGGCTCGGGTCCGGCCCGTGCCCGCGCCAGCAGGAACATCAACCGCGTTGCTTCTCCGCTCCTTTTCCTTCCGGTCCAAGGCTCCGGCGCGCGGCGCGCGTGCGCGGGGCGCAGGGTTGAGCGGTGCGATCGCAAGAGGTGTGCTCGCGATGTTGCTGTGGCTCGCTGCAGCGCCGCCCGCAGCAGCCCAGGAAGTCAAATACCGGGTCGACATCGAGGCGCCGAAGACGCTGCGCGAACTTCTGGAGCAGCACCTCGACGTGGTGCGGCGTGCCGCCGAGGCAAATGTCAACGCCGATGAAGTGCGCCGTCTTTTCGCCCGGGCACCCGATCGCATTCGTGCGCTAGTTGCGACCGAGGGCTATTTCTCGCCCAGCATCGATGCCACCATCGACGACCACGCCTCGCCATGGAAGCTCGCCTTCGTCGTCGACCCCGGAACCCGTGCGGTTGTCCGCAATGTCGATCTCCGGTTCCAGGGCGCCGTCTTAGTGGCGAGCCCGCACAACGAAGAGCGCATCGCACGGCTCAAGGCCGAGTGGAAACTGCAGCCCGGCGAGCCGTTTCGAAGCGAGGTCTGGGAGGCGGCGAAGCGAGACACGCTCAGGGATCTCCTGATCGTGCTCTACCCCACTGCGAGAATCGTCGACAGCCGGGCCACCGTGAATCCCGAAACCGCCACCGTCGATCTGTTCGCGGAATTCGACAGTGGCCCCGCCGTCACCGTCGGGCAACTGGAGGTAACCGGGCTGACTCGCTATCAGAGGTCCATCGTCGATGGCATGAACACCATCGCGCCCGGCTCAGCCTACTCCCAGGTGCAGCTTCTCCGGTTTCAGCAGCGCCTCCAGAACAGCGGCTACTTCTCGAGTGTCTCCGTCCGCGTCGATCCCGACGCTGCGCAGCCAGGTGACACGCCGATCATCGTCGACGTCGTCGAGCGCAAGACGCAGCGGCTCGCCTTCGGTCTCGGTTACAGCACGAACTACGGTCCGCGTGCGCAGGTCGACTATCAGCATGTGAACCTGTTCGACCGTGCGTGGCGCTTCAACGTGCGTACCATCGCCGACCTCAAGGAGCAATCCCTCTTCGGCAACCTTTACTTCGCGCCTCGGGAAGGCGGGGTTCGAAATGGCGTCGACGCGACCATCCAGAGCACGGACATTCAGAACCAGTCCACCCGGGTCTATGCAGTCGGCGCCAAGCAGCAGCACTTCCAGGAACGGCGGGAAAGCCTCACGGGCGTCCAGTACCAGTGGGAAAACGTGGATGTCGAAGCATTCGGTAGCAGCCAGAACCGCGCCCTCAGCCTGAATCGCGAGGTGATATTGCGCGAGGTCGACAATGTGCTGAATCCGAGAAGTGGCTACTTCGCAACCTTGCAGGTGAACGCCGCGACGAAGGTCTTGCTGTCGGACCAGAACTTCCTCCGCGTCTACGGCAGAGGGGTCTACTTCTACCCGATCTCGAAGCAGGACAGCCTCGTTCTCAGGAGCGAGATCGGTGTCACCTTCGCGCCCAACACGACCGGCATCCCGACCAGTTTTCTGTACCGGACCGGGGGCGCCCAGACGGTGCGCGGCTACGCCTATCAATCCCTCGGGGTAAAGGAGGGGAATGCGGTCGTTGGGGGGCGCTATCTGTTCGTGGCGAGCATCGAATACGTGCGCTGGATTGTCGAGAACTGGGGCGCAGCGGTCTTCTTCGACGCCGGCAATGCAGTGAACCAGATCTCGGACATGAGCCTCGTCCAGGGCTACGGCGTTGGGGTCCGCTGGCGCAGCCCGGTGGGATCGCTATCGGCCGACGTAGCCTACGGCGACGCACTGGGTCAGTTTCGCGTGGACTTCACGATCGGATTCCGTTTCTAGACGGCGATGTCGAAGACGCTCCTGCGCACCGTCGAATGGCTCGGCTTCCTGTTGCTCGCGGCGGGACTCGCAGCGGTTTGGCTCGCCGGTCGTGAGGAGACCTTGCAGTGGGCGGCGCGAGAGCTCTCCGAGCGCACCGGTGGTGCGCTTGTGCTGGAGGAGGTGCACGGCTCGCTATACAGAACGATCTCGATCGGCCGCGCGCGATTCGAGGACACCGATCTCAGAATCGTCGGCGAAGGACTCGAGATCGACTGGGAACCGTGGGCATTGCTGGTGCGGCCCCACGCCGCGCGGGTGAATGTTCTCACGGTGCGCAGGCTCGAAATCGCGTCGACCTCCAAGACCCAAGGACCACCGAAACCGCCAGACTCACTGCGCCTGCCGCTGCCCGTGCTTCTTGAAGACGTCAGCATCGGCGAGCTCTTGTTTACGAGCGGAGAAACGCGCATCGAGGCCCGGCGATTGCACGTTGCCTACCAGGCAGACGGCGACTCGCACCGGCTCGGCATCGAGCACGCCGACTCGTCCTACGGCATTCTCAATGGTGATCTTGCGGTGGGCACGGACGCGCCGTTTCGGGTGGAGGGCTCGCTTTCCTTCAACGGCCGCTTCGAGGAGTATCCGTATCGCCTGCGCGCTGCCATCGCAGGCCCGCTCGCAGAGCTGAAGGTGTCAGCGCAGAACACCGAGCCGCCGCTCATCGCGGAGGTGGATGCCGTCATCACGCCCTTTGCGGCTGTGCCGGTGCGCGAGGCCATGGTGCGCGCCGAAAGCCTCGATCCGCGCGCGTTCGATCCCACGCTGCCGGCGGCGGACCTGAAGCTCGATCTGCTGCTGCGGCCTCTCGCCGGCGGGCGCTACGCAGGCCACTTCCGTATCACGAACCGCACTGCGGGACCCGTCGACAAAGACCGTGTTCCAATGGTGGAAGTCTCGGGCAACTTCGAGGGCGAACCGCAGAATCTTGCACTCGCAGATCTTGCGATCGACCTTGGCGCCGGCGGTCGTCTCGCAGGGAGCGGAGGATTCACGCGTGGGCGACTGCATTTCGATCTGAGCACCCCGGGGCTCGATTTGCGGGCGCTGCAAAGCACGCTGCGGCAGACGCGTCTGGCGGGTACGCTCCGGCTCAAGCTCGAGGAGGAGGCCCAGACGCTCGTGGCCGATCTCTCGCAGCAGGGCTATCGGATCGAGGCCGAAGCCGTGCACCAGAAGCAGGAAGTGGATGTGCGCTCGGCACGCATCCGCGCGAAGGGTGGTGAGCTCGCATTCAAGGGCCGCGTTGCGCTCGCGGGGAACCGTGGGTTCTCGGCCGAAGGCACAGTGTCCCGTTTCGATCCTTCTGCGTTCGGCGACTATCCGCCCGCGCTGCTCAACGGGCGTTTCAACGCTGCCGGCTCGCTCTCGCCTTCATGGGGCGCCACGGTGACGCTGGCGCTCGCGGACAGTCGCTTCCGAGGGGCTCCGCTTTCCGGTGGTGGCCGACTCGAGGTTTCGGAGAATCGCCTCGCGAACGCAGACATCGCACTCCGGCTCGGGGCCAATCGATTGAACGCTCAGGGTAGCTTCGGCCGGTCGGGCGACAGGCTGACCTGGAATCTCGATAT
>JBEVOI010000109.1:0-14740 GCA_040507665.1 Burkholderiales bacterium | reverse complement strand
AACCCCGCGCGAGCGGATGGACCACCCCGCGGTCATCATCGCCCGCCGGGCGCCCGCCGGTTTCGACTGGACGAGCGCGTTCATCCTGCATCCGGCGCGCCGTGCAATGGCACCCGAAGCGCCGCGCGAGATGATGGACCATCCTGCGGTCATCGTCGCGAAAACCAAGCAGGTGCCGCCCAACTACACGGCGACGTTCACCCTTCACCCCGCGGTCGCGGTCTCGAAGCCCACGCAGTCACTGTACGGCTCCGCGACGACGTTCATCCCTTCCACGACCGATCAGTGAAGCAGCGGAAGACGCCTCGCGTAACCTAGCGTGGGCGTCTTCATTTCGCGGTGCGCGGGTGAGTAGTCCAGTCCCCATGACAGCAAGGCCGTACACGCATGACATGCGGATGCTGTCGCCTTAAATCCGCGTCCTCCGCGAGATCCTGCGGGCGCTTCGTTCCGCCGTTATACTGGGATGCGTACGAAACCATCATGAAACGCCATCGATTCTTGCGCAGCGGCTCGTGCCCATGGACGGCGGGAGTGCCACTGCAGTGCACGCCGCTTTTCGTCGGTACGGAAGCTCTTGTGATAGGCGGGCCGCGTGCCCCCGCTGGTAAGGGAGCATAGGCATGGCATCGCGCGAGTTCGAGCAGGAACTGGAAAGGCGGGTGCAGGAACGCACCGCCGAACTCATCAGGAACAACGAATTCCTGACCCGCCAACTTAGCGAGCGCAAGGGGACAGAGTCGGAACTGAAGGATGCCCGCGCGCGGTTACACCACGTGCTCGCCGTCACCCCGGCGATCATTTATACCAATCAGGCTTCAGGTGATTATGCGTGCACCTTCGTCAGCGAGAGTCTCCAACAGATCATGGGCTATGCACCGCAGGAGATGCTCGACGACCCGGATTTCTGGACCACCCACCTCCATCCGCAGGATGCACGGCACGTGTTGGCCGACGTGTTTCGTCTCGTAGGCCAAGGGGGAGGGACGATTGAATACCGCTTCCGGCACCGAGATGGGCACTATCGCTGGTTTCAAGACACGTTCAAGGTCGTTCCTGACGAGGCGGGGCATCCCTTCGAGATCGTCGGTGCCTGGGCGGACATCACCCAGCGCAAGCTGGCGGAGTCCTTTCACGTGCTGTACCAGGCGAGCCTCAAGATCCAGGACCCGATGGGGCTCAAGAAATGGGGCGACGACTTCCTCCGGAAGGGTCGCGAGGTCCTGCACCTGGACCGGCTCAGCATCCTGCTCGCCGATCCCGAGGGCCAGTGGCTCCGGGCAGTGGCGAGTACCGAGACCGACGAACCTCTGGATGCAATCCGAGTCCCCATCGGCCCGGAAGGTGGCGGACTGGCGCAGGCCTACCTCACCCCACAGGCGATCGTCTGTGATGGCCAGGCCCCGGTCCCGGAGGAACTCCGGCTCAAACCCCCCTATGACCAGATCGAGGCCTTCCGATCACGGGTCTTCGCAATCATGCCGCTCGTCGTCCAGGGCCAGGCGATCGGGGTCCTTGAGGCGGGTTGGAAGTACAGTCGCCGGCCATTCGATGCGGCCGCGCTGGAGCCGCTCCAGCTCCTGGCAACCCAGGCGGCGCTAGCCTTCGAACACTCTCGGCTCTACGCGGCTGCCCAGCCGGTTCTGAGGGGGTCGCTAGAGCTCACGGAGGTCTACCCGGCCTTTGCCGAGGCCGTCAAGGCGCTCCTCGGCTACGATCGGATCGGTGTGGTAGTGCCAGAGGGGGAGAAGTTGGTCATGGCCCTGTCGGTAGCCGAGCCGCCGCTGGCCTCGTGGCAGGGGGAGTCGTGGCCGAAGACGGAGGGCACTGCTGTCGACTGGGTGATGACCCACAAGAAGCCACGCCTCGTCCGGGATCTGGCGAAGGAGCAACCCTTTTCGGATGACATCTTCATGGTCCAGGAAGGGATTCGAGCGACCCTTATGCTCCCCCTGCTCGCCGGCGAGAAACCGGTCGGCGTCTTTTTTCTCGACAGTCTGACACCGGGCGCTTACACGGAGCGAGACCTGGAGCTGGTGGACCCGGTGGCGCAACAGCTTGCCCTTGCCATCCAGAATGCGCAGCTCTTCCGAGAGATCGAGGATAAAGGCCACCAGCTGGAGATCGCCAGCAAGCACAAGTCCCAGTTTCTCGCCAACATGAGCCACGAACTGCGGACCCCTCTGAACGCCATCCTGGGCTATACAGCACTCATCCTCGACAACATCTATGGCGACGTGCCCGAGAAGATCCGGGACGTCCTGACACGCCTGGACAAGAGCGGGCATCATCTCCTCGGGCTGATCAACGACGTCCTCGATCTGTCCAAGATCGAGGCGGGGCTGCTCACGCTCACCCTCGCGGACTATTCCATGAAGGAGGTCGTGCAAACAGCCGTCGCCGACGTGGAAGCCCTGGCGGCGGAAAAGAAGCTTGCGCTGAAAGTTGCTGCGCCTGCCGACCTGCCCCGAGGCCGGGGCGACGAACGCCGGATCACGCAGGTGCTGCTGAACCTCGTCGGGAACGGGATCAAGTTCACCGAGGCCGGCGAGGTCCGAGTGGAGGTAACGGCCGCAGACGGCGCCTTCCTGCTTTCCGTCGCCGACACGGGACCGGGGATCGCGGCGGCTGATCAGCAGAAGATCTTCGAGGAGTTTCAGCAGGCCGACAGCTCCAGCACGCGCACAAAAGGCGGAACTGGCCTCGGGCTCTCCATCGCGAGGCGGATCATCGCACTGCACGGAGGGCGCATCTGGGTGGAGTCGAGTCCCGGGAAAGGCTCCACGTTCTGGCTCAAGCTCCCGGTGCGCGTCGAGCGGCAAGCGGAGGCTACATGAGCAAGCGCATCCTCGTCGTAGAGGACCAGGAGGACAACCGGCGCATCCTGCGCGATCTCCTCACGAGCGTCGGCTTCGAGCTGATCGAGGCGGTCACGGGGAAAGAAGGCGTGACCATGGCGGAGACGCATCGCCCTGACCTGATCCTCATGGACATTCAGCTTCCGGAACTCGACGGGTACGAGGCGACCCGCCGCATCAAGGCCAACCCCGCGCTGCGACCAATCCCGATCATCGCGGTGACTTCCTTCGCGCTGAGCGGCGACGATATCAAGGCGTACGAGGCCGGCTGCGACGGCTACGTCACCAAGCCCTTCAGCCCGCGCGTGTTGCTCGCCAAGATCCGCGAGTACCTCCCAGAAGCCGATTCTTGAGGAGCAAATCGTGAGGGCGCCGGCGCGAATCCTCATCGCGGACGACAACCTGGACAACCTGGAGATCTTCCAGGCCCGTCTCGCCGCCCACGGCTACGAGATCCTCACGGCAGCCGACGGCGAAGAGGCGCTTGCCGCCGGTAGAGAGAAGCAGCCAGACGTGATCCTGCTGGACATCATGATGCCGAAAATGGACGGGATCGAGGTCTGCCGACATCTCAAAGCGGACGCCTCTCTCCCTTTCATGCCGATCATCATGGTCACCGCGAAGACGGGCTCACAGGACGTCGTCGCTGGCCTCGAAGCGGGCGCCGACGAATACCTCACCAAGCCCGTGGATCAGTCCGCGCTCGTGGCCCGGGTCAAGTCGATGCTGCGCATCAAGGCGCTGCACGATCAGGTCCAGGACCAAGCCGCTCAACTCGAGGCACAGGCCGCGCAGCTTGCCGTATGGAATCGCGAGCTGGAGCGCCGCGTTGCCGAGCAAGTGGGGCAACTGGAGCGGCTATCGCGACTGAAGCGGTTCGTGTCGCCCCAGCTTGCTGAGCGCATCCTGGCTGGCGGCACCGACGACCCCCTGGTCAGCCACCGTCGCGAAGTGACGGTGGTGTTTCTCGATCTGCGCGGCTTCACCGCCTTCGCCGAGACGGCGGAGCCGGAAGAAGTGATGGGCGTGCTGCGCGAGTATCACGCGGCGATGGGACGGCTGATCCAGGAGTATGAGGGCACGCTGGAACGCTTCACCGGCGATGGCCTGATGGTGTTCTTCAACGATCCGGTCGTGCTGCCCGATTCCGCTCAGCGTGCGGTGCGCATGGCGCTCGCCATGCGCGATGCCGCCGAGGCGCTCGGCCGAAGCTGGCACAAGCGGGGCATCGAGCTTGGGCTCGGCATCGGCATCGCCCAGGGCTACGCCACCATCGGCGCCATCGGGTTCGAGGACCGCGTCGATTACGGCGCCATCGGCACCGTGTCCAATCTCGCTGCGCGACTGTGCGCCGAGGCGAAGGCGGGTCAGATCCTGGTGTCGCAGCGGGTATTCTGCGACGTGGAAGAGATGGTCGATGCCAAACCGGTGGGCGAGCTTACCCTCAAGGGTTTTGGCAGACCGTTGCCCGCTGCGGAAATCAGGTGTCTTCACGCCCACGATGGGGCATCAGCGCCAGGGTAGGAACCCTGTCGAACCGGCAGAACGGGCCGGTCTCGATCCCGACGTGAACGCTTCGCCGGAAGCGCCAAACCGGGGCTCCACTTTCACCACCTCGCTCCCTCTTTCGTCATGACCGCAAAGCGTGTGCTGATCATCGAAGACAACGAAAAGAATCTCAAGCTGGTGCGCGACCCGCTCGAGGTCAAGGACTACCGTGTGCTCACCGCCACGAGCGCGGAGGAAGGTCTGCCACTCGCGCAAAGCGATCCGCCCGATCTCATTGTCATGGACATCGGCCTGCCCGGCATGGACGGAATTGCCGCGCTTCGGGTACTGCGCGCCGACGCCCGAACGCGCGCCGTGCCTGTGGTCGCGGTCACCGCCTCGGTAATGCAACCGGAACGAGAGATGATCACGATGGCGGGCTTCGACGGCTACATGGGCAAGCCGATCGACACCTTCGGTTTTCTGCAGCTCGTTCAGACGACCCTGGAGCGGTTCGCGCAACGCCGCGATTGAGGCGGCGCGACTCATCCGCCAGCTCCCGCTTGGCGCTGCGCGCAATGCGGCGCTATCGTGTCGCACTTCCTTCCGCATCGCCCCCCCCGCAACCATGCAAAAGCCCGCCAAGATCCTGGTTGTCGATGATGTTCCGCTGAACGTCAAGCTGCTCGCCGATTCGCTGCACGTTAAGGGCTGCGAGGTCGTCACCGCGAGCTCGGGTCGCGAAGCGCTGGAGAAGATCACCACCGACGCCCGGACCTGGTGCTGCTCGACGTGATGATGCCGGAGATGGACGGCTACGAGGTGTGCCGCGCGCTTCGGGCTCGGCCCGACACGCAGATTCTTCCGGTGATCATGGTCACCGCGCTCGATCCGCACGACGAGCGCATCAAGGGATTGGAAGCGGGATCGGACGACTTCCTCACCAAGCCGGTCAACCAGCAGGAGCTCATGGCGAGGGTGAAGTCGCTTCTGCGCATAAAGAGCCTCCACGACACGGTCCAGGTGCAGGCGCGCGACCTGGCGTCGCTCAACCGGGATCTCGAACACCGCGTCGCGGAACAGGTGACCGACCTGCAGCGCCTCTCCCAGCTCAAGCGTTTCTTCTCACCACAGCTCGCGGCGCGCATCGTCGCCGGCGGCGCGCAGGACCCGCTCGCCAGCCACCGGCGCGACATCACCGTGGTCTTCATCGATCTGCGCGGCTTCACTTCGTTTGCGGAGAAGGCGGAGCCGTAGGAGATCATGGCGCTGCTGCGCGAATTCCATGAGGCCATGGGCAAGCTGATTTTCGCTTACGAGGGGACTCTGGAGCGCTTCACCGGCGACGGCCTGATGGTGTTCTTCAACGATCCCGAACCGATTCCGCAGCCGGTGGAACACGCGGTGCGCATGGCGCTGGCAATGCGGGAGCAGGCTGCGCAACTCGGAGAACACTGGCGCAAGCTGGGCTACGACCTCGGGCTGGCGATCGGCGTGGCCCAAGGCTTCGCCACGATGGGTGCGATCGGCTTCGAGGCGCGGCTGGACTACGCCGCCATCGGCAGCGTCACCAATCTCGCGGCGCGCCTGGGTGCCGAGGCCAACGCCGGCGAGATCCTGGTTAACGGCAAGACGCTTGCGCCGGTGGAGTCACTGGTGCGCGTAGAGTCGCTTGGGGTGCTCGAGCTGAAGGGCTTCCGGCGCCGGTTCCTCCGTACCGCATCGTTGGCCTGGCGGCAACATGACGCTCGATCCTCGTCCGCCAAAGAACGCCGACAGAGTCTGAACCGCCACCCGGGTCCGAGAGACTCATCGGGGGATCTTTCCGTTTCCGATTGACTATACTGGTTTGTATGGGCCCTTGAAGCGGGATCTACCCTGGATCGAGTTCCGCCAGGTTTGCGAATTCGACTCCGGCCGACGACGGCAGATTGGGGAAACCCGATAGGTCCGAGGAGGCGATCATGCGCAAAGCGAGACCCATTGCCTACGCATTGGCACCTACGCGGAGCTTCTCAAGGTCGCGGCCAAAGGGGACGCGGATCGCCCGGAGATCAGGCAGGCGCGGACGGTGATCGCCGGACAGTAGTAGGGCATCAGGAAGCGGCGGACGTTGGAAAGCGCGCCTTTTATCACCACCATGGAGGAAGCCAAAATGAGAACTACAATCACGCTCAGACTGTCTTGTGTGCTGACACCGTTACTGGCACTGGTGCTCAACGGCTGTGCGCCCATGGCCCAGACGGGCACGACCCAGCCCAGCGCTGCAGCACCGTCGAAAAATCGCATCACCATCCTGTACGACGCGTTCGGCAAGGACGGGGCGATGAAGAAGGACTGGGGCTTCGCCGCGCTCGTCGAGGTCAACGGCAAGCGGATTCTCTTCGACACTGGCAACAACGCCGAGATCTTTGCGTACAACGTGAAGGCTAAGGGCGTCGACCTCACCAAGCTCGACTTCGTGGTCATGTCCCATCGCCATGGCGACCACACGAGCGGCCTGAATTATCTGTTGAGCGTCAATCCCAAGGTGAAGATTTACGCTCCGAAGGAGGGGTTCGGCGTATTTGGCGCCGCCCTGCCGGGGACCTTCTACCGGCGCGACGAATCCCTGCCCCCCGAGATGCGGTACTACAACGGGAAGCCGCCCGAGACGATGCGTTTCGGTACGCCGTGGCCGGAGGGCAACTTCACCTGGGTGGAAAAGACCACCGAGGTGGCGCCGGGGATTCATGTGATTTCGCTCATGGGCAATTGGGGCACACTGGAGCTCAACGAACTTTCCCTGGTCATCGATACCCCGGACGGCGTCGTCCTGGTGCTCGGATGCGGCCACGCCAAAGTTGAAAAACACGTGGAGGCCGCTACCGCGATCAATAAACGCGTTCACCTCGTCACCGGGGGATTCCATTTGCTGCTGGCGCCAGACGCGGAGGTTCAACGCATCGCAACCTCGCTACATGACACCTGGAAGGTTGAATGGATCGCGCCGGCGCACTGCACCGGAGAACCCATGTTCGCTGCGCTGAAGCAGGCATTCGGCAACAAGTATCTCTATGCCGGGCTGGGCACAACGCTCACCTTGGGCCCGGATGTCCGATCCGCAGCCCGCGATGGCCAGGACCGGAACCAGGTCATGGATGAAGCCGATTTGCGGACCTATCGAGCGCTCCTAGCCCAGCACGATGACCTGCATGAGGGCGCGGACGAAGAAGTAAGGCTCGCTCAGGGGAGATAATCCGCGCCGCGAGGGACGCTTGCCTGAGACTTGCCGGGTCCCTCCCTCGAGAACGGGAAATTCTCAGGCTTGGGTGAACAGCGCGAAAGCGATGCGGTACTGCATCGGCGACCTGCCGACGCACGTCGCGCCCGGACCCATACGGCTTCCGCCCCGCCTGCGGTAGACTTCGACTCCTCCGCATGCCAGGTCGCATCCGGTACTTCCCCAGTCTCGAGGAGCTTCTCCATGCCGCCCGTGCAGTACCGCATCGCTGTCGCGCTGATCTCCACTCTCCCGCTAGCCACCCTCGCCGACACCAAGCCGCCGCAAGCGCAGTACTGGGTCGACGTGGCGACCAACAACTCCAGCATTCCCGGCATGCCCGGTGGCCTCAGCGGCATGGTCGGCTCGATGATGGGCATGGGCGGCGGGCCGCAGAAGTCGCTCGACCTCTGGCTCTATGCGCGCAACGCGAAACCCGCGGCCCCCGAGGCGACTCATGACGTTCCACCCGCGCTGAACATGGGTCCGACGCTGCCGCTCGTTCTCCCGCGGGTCGAGAAGGCACCGCCCTCGGAGGACGGAACGCCTGGCAAGGTCGAGAAGCCGAAGGCTCGCATGCTGTTTTACTGGGGCTGCGGCGAGAGCGTCCGCCCGGGCCAGCCGAAGATCGCCGACACCGAGAAGATGTCGCTCGTGCAGTTCGGCCAGGCGATGAAGGGCCGCAGCGCACCGGACCGCGGACCCTGGGGACCGGGCCGCGCCGTGTGGCCGAACGAGAAGAACACACGGCAGGTGCCCGCAGCGAGCTCGTTGCAGGGCGACCACTTCGTCCACGGCAACTACGCGCCGGACATCAGGTTCAGGATCGGCCAGCAGCAGGATTTCATGGACCCGGTCCAGCTCGCAGCGCAGGGTACGCCGGCCGAGTCGGTGAAGCTCGAATGGCAGACGATCCCGACCGCGACCGGCTACTTCCTCATGGCGCTCGGCCATCGGCAGGCGAACGGCGAGATGATCATCTGGACCTCGAGCGAAGTGCAGGATTCCGGCTTCGGTCTCATGACTTATCTGCCGAACGACTTCGTGCGCAAGCTGATCGGCGAGAAGGTGATCCTGCCGCCGAGCGCTCGCAACTGCGCAATCCCGAAGGGCATCTTCGAGGGCGCGGAAGGTACGATGGTGCGCATGATCGCGTACGGTGAAGAGCTCAACCTCGCCCAGCCACCGCGGCCGGCCGATCCGAAGGCGAACTGGGAGCCGATCTGGACCGCCAAGGTGCGCGTCAAGTCCGAAGGCATGACGTTTCTCGGCATGGGCGACATGACGGGGGCACGCGGCGCACCGCGCGACACCGCACCGCCGCCGGGGACGTCCGAGCAGGAGGGCGCCGGCTCGAAACCCGTCGACCCGGTAAAGGAAGGCGTCGATGCGTTGAGGAAGCTCTTGCCTTTCTGAGGCGCTGCGCCGGGGTGTCGGCACCCCCTCGCGCTCTTGCCTTTCTGAGGCGTTGCGCCGGGGTGTCGGCACCCCCTCGCCGAGCGCGCAAGCACCTTCCCGGGATTGGCGTCGCGCATAGCGCACGCGCCGGCCGTTTACATGGGCGCGATTGCCCGGCGGGCCCGAACGCAGTTACGCCGCCGCCTCGAAGGGCGCTGTGTCTTGCAGCGCCGTTTCGCCTTCGATGGTCGCTGCTACTGCATGCACCACCGCCGCGATGCGTACCGCAGCCTGGATCTGTTCGCGGCTGACACCGGCGTCGCGCAGCACCTTCTCGTGCGCTGTGATGCACTTGCCGCAGCCATTCACCGCTGACACGGCCAGCGACCAAAGCTCGAAGTCTTCTTTCGGTGCGCCCGGGTTGGCGATCACATTCATGCGCAGCTTCGCTGGCAGTCGACTGTACTCCTCGTCCTCCACCAGATGCAGGAAGCGGTAGTACACGTTGTTCATGCCCATGATCGCCGCGGCAGCCTTCGCCGCCTTATAGGCTGCGGAGTCCATCTTAGGCGCAAACTCCGCCGTCACTGCCTCGATCACTTCTGCGTTGCGCGAGGCGAGTGCGGAGGCGATGAACGTGCCGAATTTCTGGCTGTCCGTGAGGATGGACTCGGAAGCGAGCGACCCGATGTTGAGCTTCAGGTCCTTCGCATACTCCGGCAGACGGTCTTTCAAACTTTGAATAGACATTTGTCGTTCCCTTTCCAACAGTGAGGCAACACTCTGGTCAGAGTGCCGCCGAGTCGGTAATGACGAGCGCCTCGTCACCCTGCGCGCGCTCCACCCCCGCTCCCTCCCCCTCCGAAGAGCGGGAGGGCCGGGGTGGGGGTGTGACCTACGTCGGTTATGCCGCCTTCAGGAACTCCTCGCCCTTTTTCCAGTTGCAAGGGCACAGTTCGTCTGTCTGCAACGCGTCGAGCACCCGCAGGACCTCGTCCGGATTGCGGCCCACGTTCAGGTCGTTCACCGACACGAACCGGATGATGCCCTCCGGGTCGACGATGAAGGTCGCGCGCATCGCGACGCCCGCCTTCTTGTCGAGGACGCCGAACTGGGTCGACAGCTCGCGCTTGACGTCCGCGAGCATCGGGAATGGCAGGTCACGCAGGTCCCCATGCGAGCGGCGCCACGCGAGGTGGACGAACTCGCTGTCGGTAGAGACCCCATAGATCACTGCGTCACGGTCCTCGAAGTCGCCGTTCAATTTTCCGAAGGCCGCGATCTCGGTCGGGCATACGAAGGTAAAGTCCTTCGGCCAGAAGAACACGATCTTCCACTTGCCCGGGTCGGACTTGTCGGTGATGTCCATGAACGCCTCCTCCGGCTCGATCGAAACGACGGCTGCCACATCGAAGCTCGGAATACGGTCGCCAACTGTCAGCATGGTATTGCTCCTTTCATGATAGTTTCGCGGATAGATGGTGCTGCTTACGGACCGAATTGTGGCAGTGCACCACTGATCGATCCAATGAATAATTTCTGTTACTCTGATCGCCCTTTTCGATCAGAGTACCCTCCGTGAGCACCCTCCCCTCGCTCCGCCAGCTGCGCTATCTCGTCGAGCTCGCCGACCGGCTCAACTTTCGTCAGGCCGCGGACGCGCTGTTCGTCACCCAGTCGACGCTCTCGGCCGGCATCAAGGAATTGGAGAGCGTGCTCGGCGCACAGCTCGTCGAGCGCGACACGCGCAGCGTGCGCCTGTCGCCCCTCGGCGCGCAGGTGGCCGAACGGGCGCGCGGCCTGCTCGCCTCGGCGCAGGACCTCGTCGGAGCGGTAAAGGGCGCCGCGGCACCGCTCAGCGGAGTGCTACGGCTCGGCGTCATCCCGACCATCGCGCCTTTCCTGCTGCCGGCGATGCTACCGCCGCTGCGGCGAAAGTATCCGGACCTGCGCCTCCACTTGCGCGAGGACCAGACCGCACGGCTGCTCGAGCGCATCGACTCCGCCCAGCTCGACCTTGCACTCATCGCGCTGCCCTATGAAACCGGCGGTCTGATTGTGCGCAAGCTGTTCGATGACGAGTTTTGGTACGTGACGAGGGATGACGATCCGACCGCGAAGCTGATGCAGTTCGCGCTGAAACAGTTGGACAAAGGAAATATCGTGCTGCTGGAGGAAGGCCACTGCCTGCGCGACCACGCCATCGCCGCGTGTGGCCCGCGTGGGCGCGACATCGCACCGGAGGTCGAGGCCACCAGCCTGCCGACCCTCGTTCAGATGGTCGAGGGCGGGCTAGGCGTCACGTTGCTGCCAGAGATGACGATCAAGGCCGGGATCCTGAAGGGCACGAAGCTGCTTGCACGACCGTTTGCGCAGAAGGCTCCCTCCCGGACCATCGCGCTTGTCGCGCGCGCCACTACGCCGCTCAAGCGCGACTTCGACCTGCTGGGCGATTTCATCGAAGAGCAGGTGCGGCGAGGGACCAAGGCGGGCGTGCCGGCGCTACGGCGGACTGGCACGACGGGGAAGAGGAACGGCGACAGACGGAAGAGTTGAGGAAACCTCTGAATAAGTCGCCGATGGAGCGCGTGCGGATGAAGGCTAGACGGGCGACGAAGGTCGTAGCTTGCCCTACGATGCCGAGGACCCCGGCGCCGCCAGCGCCGCATTTCGCGCAAACCCGGAAGGGACGGGGCTTTCCGGGCGCCTGGCATTTGTCGCTCGGCTTGCCGATATTCCCGATATCGGCTGGACCTTGCTTCGCGCCATGCATCCCGGAAAGCCACCGTCGCGCCCATCGTGGACTTGTTCAGAGGTTCCCTAACCCTCTACTTCTCCGGCGGGCTCCATCCGTTCTTCCAGATCCGATACGGGACGATGTACGGCGGCTCACCATTGTCCAGGTACCACGAGTCCACCGCCCACTGCTCCCTCGTGGTCTTGTCCGTGATGATCGCCGTGGCATGCGGCATGCCGAACAAGATGTGGCCCCGTTTCACGACCGGCCCGACCTCGTGCCACTTGAGGAGTCCCTCGGCGGCGAACATCTTCAGGTAGGTCGTGCTGTTGTTCGCTTCGTCAACGCAGTCCATCTGGCCGGGCTTCAGGAAGCCTCGCACGTCACCACCCAAGTCGCGTGCCGTCCCGGTGATCTCCCCGACCAGTGTCTCGAGCAACGCGATCGCCGACGCGATGCGCGTGCGTTCGTCTTCGGGCCCGTCGACGCCTGCGTGAAAGACCACTCGAACGCGCTGCCACGCCGCCTGCGGCAGGGAGGCGGTGACGACGACGGAACAGGTGTGGCCGTAGCAGACGGAAAACCGCTGCGGCTGCGGGTCGTCGATAAGCGTGGGGCGGCGGTCGAACAGCGCCTGTGCGTGGGCGGCGGAAACGCCGCAAAACGCGCAACCGATTGCGACGATGCCAATAGCCGCAGATGCGCGCGCGAGTGCCGACCAGGGATGAGGAAACCGGGGCGCTTCCCGCCCTCTGAAGATGGCGAGAGGAACGTCGCGAAGGAACTGCGCTGCGCGCCCCGGCCTCACTTGCCGGCGTGCCATGGGTCGTCCCGGTGCTCCCTGCGATACTGCCAGGGCGGCACCGGCCTCGGGCGTGCCCATAGCCCGCGGTTCTCCGCTCTTGCGTCCTGCTGCGCTCGCGCAAGCAGATCGTCGTCCGCGGTCCACGGACGGCCCGGAAACGCGTAGTGCCACGCAAGCCCCGCCTGCACCTGCATCAGGTTCACGCTCACGCCGTCGTCCACGTACAACCACACGAGCAGGCGACCGTATTTGTCCGCCGCGTCGTAGCTGACCGTCACCTCGCGGCCCCGGGTGAGGCGCGCGAGATTGCGACGCGATACATCGGCATATGCTTGCGATCGCTCGGGGGCGTCGATGCCCCGCAGCCTAACCCGGTGGAGGTTGCCCCAGCCGTCCCGCAGCTCGAGGCTGTCGCCGTCATCCACATGCACGACGCGGCCCGCAAGCGTATCCGCGCTGACGGAACCCGCGAAGAACAGGAACGCGAACAGGGCGCCCCAGAACGCCGCGGCACGGCACCTGGGCTTTTCGCGTCGGCGCGCTTCGCCGGATCGGCTCAAGGCCCGCTCTTCTCCTCGACGCGCACCTTCGCTTTGCCGCGCGCGAAGGTGAGGGAGAGGCGCTCGTCCACGTCGATCTCGCTCGCCGCGCGCACCACGCTCCCGTCCTCGCGGAGGGTGATGCTGTATCCGCGCGCGAGCACCTGTTCCGGATCGAGATGCGACAGCTGGGTGGCAACGCGCTGAAGCAATGCGCCACGCCGGTCCAGCCCATGGCGCGCCGCGGTTGCGACACGATGGCGGAGCGCCTGGACCTGATGGGCGAGGCGCTCGAGGTCAGGGACAGCGGCTACAAGGCGATTCGCCACCAGCTCGACACGATGGGCGCGGGTGTCCGCTACCCGGTCCATGGACGCGCGCAATCGGCGCGCGAGTTGCGCCAGATGGATGCGCTGTCGCTGCAGCAACTCGGCGGGCGGAATCAGACGTCGGCCGAGATAGTCGAGCTGCTGCATGCGGGTTTCGAGGCGGCGGCGCATGGCCCACGCAAGCCGTTGCGCCTGCGCCTCCACCCGCGTCCCGAGCTCCCCGCGGTTCGGGCTCACCAGCTCGGCGGCGGCGGTAGGCGTCGGCGCCCGCATATCGGCGACAAAGTCGGCGATAGTGAAGTCGGTCTCGTGTCCAATGCCGCTCACCACCGGGATCGGTGAGGCCGCGATGGCGCGCGCAACTCCCTCCTCGTTGAACGCCCACAGGTCCTCAATACCGCCGCCGCCGCGGCACACGACCAGCACATCGCACTCGCCGCGCTCGCCAGCGATGCGGATCGCACTGGCGATGCGCTCGGCAGCGGCTTCGCCCTGGACCGGAGTCGGGTAGATCACCACCGGAATGCCAGGCATGCGGCGCGCGAGCGTGGTCAGAAAGTCCCGCAGTGCCGCCGCTTCGCGCGAGGTGACGACACCGATCGCGCGCGGGAACGGCGGCAGCGGACGCTTGCGTTGCGGGTCGAACAGTCCCTCGGCCTGGAGCTTCGTCTTCAGCTTTTCGAACGCCTCGAACAGCGTTCCCAGCCCGGCACGGCGCAGCGTCTCGACGTTGAGCTGGAACTGGCCGCGGGGCTCGTAGAGGGTCACCAGCGCCAGCACCTCCACCCGGGCGCCGTTCTGAGGCAACCACCCAAGCTGCTGGGCGCGCTGCCGGAACAGAACGCAGCCGACTTGCGCATCCCGGTCCTTGAGCGTGAAGTAGCAGTGGCCCGAACTGTGGCGGAGGAAGCCCGAAACCTCACCGCCCACCCAGAGCAGCGGAAAGCGGCCCTCCAGCACAGCGCGGGCTTCGCGGTTCAGGTCCGAGACGCTGAGTAGGGCCGGCGGCCGGAGCACGTCGTCAGGCGATCGGTCGAAGAAGGTCTGCATGGGAAGACTACGATCCCGGAATTCTAACGGAGACGCGGCTTTCCGACGGAGGCCCCAGTGCGAACCCCCAAGGCGCGGGGCCGCGCGCCTCGTGCCTATGCCGAAAGCCCCTCACTGCGGGGCTCTGAGCGGCTACAAGAGGCAGAACCATCCACAACACGGGGCTTTCAGACGAACGGTAGCCCGCCGAGCCTTAAGAATCGCGGGGGTTGAGTCAACTGGATGATTATGCAAGGGAAAAAATTAGGCTAAAAATTGGGCGCGGCAGAAAAAT
>JBEVOI010000308.1:0-7517 GCA_040507665.1 Burkholderiales bacterium | reverse complement strand
GCGAGCTTCTGGTGTGCATCTGGCACGCAACCAATCCACTTGCGAGCGATGGCGACTCCCAGTGGCTCGACGAGACCGGAGCGCCCACCACGGATCGCAGCCGCGTTCATCGGGTGGCGCCGGGACGGGCGCTCGAACTCGACGCGGGGCGAGGACTCGCGCTCACGCTCCTTCCAAAAGGCGCGGGGGCGGCATCGGTGCTCTTCAAGCACCTCATGCATCTGTTTGATCGAGGTGTTGCGCAGGGCGATGGCAAACCCGGAAGAACCGCACCAGTGGCCTTCTCGCTCGCAAGCGTGAACGCGAAGACTGCACTACGTGTGCGCGTGTTCGCGAGCGCCGCGTTCCAGTTCTCCCCGCTACGGGAACTGTCCCTGGCCCCAGGGGACGTGGTGCAACTCTCCACGGGAGAGAAGGGAATCAGCATGAGGGTGCGCGACGAAGAGTAAGGCAGTGTGGGGGGCTTCGCCCTCCCATGGAATCGCCGCCGGCCGACTTTGAGTGCCCTGCGGCTACCCACCGCCGCACTCCCGAAACAGCATTCCTCGACAGCAAGGATGCGCCCGTGGCGCAGGGCCAATTTGGTGAATACCGCACAATGCCGCGGGTACTATTTGCGGCCCATCGGACATGGCTTTTCGTACGATCGCTTCAGCTCGGTCGAGAACGATCGATCGCAGGCTGAGGAATCCCCGATCAATGGTATTCGCGGTCTCGGAGGTTCCTGAAGCGGAGGCCACCAGGTGTCCTCGCCCTTTTGTTCAGACTTTTCTGAGGAGAAACCGATGAACGCATTCTCGGCCGAGTTAAGCATGTTCGGGAACGAAGCCGCGCCCGCGGCAGCAGGCTCGCGGGTGGCGGGGCTGGAAGCCAAGCAGCACGGTGGAACGGCGCCGGCGAAGCATGTCGAGTCCATGTTGGCCTCGATCCACCACACCCATTCCGCCGCGAACGGCAGGAGCCTTTCCCTGGTTGCCGAACTGCGCGAGCTGTACCCTGAGACTTCCATCGTCGTGCTGTTGCCTTCCGAGAAACGCGATAACGAAATTGGTGCGGTCGGCTTGAGGGCGCTGAACCTCGTGCACGAGTCCCCGTTCAACCACGTCACGTCGGAGCCGCAGCAGCTCCGTTCGGCGACGGCTTCCCTGCTGGTACCGATCAGGGACGATATGGCTGCTCGGTCGGTAGAAGCGACGCGTCCACCGGGGAATCCCAGCCCGCGTAACCTCGGCCTCACGCTCCGTCAAGCGCAAGTGCTGGAGCTGATCGCCCAAGGCAAGCCGAACAAGCTGATCTGCCGCGAGCTGCACCTCGCCGAGGGAACGGTGAAGTGCCACGTTTCGGCGATTCTGCGCGCGCTGCACGTCAGTACCCGTACCCAGGCGGCCTTGAAGGCGTCCCGCACCGGACTGGGGCTTGACAAAGGCCTCGCTGCGAACCGCCAATAAACTAGGGACCTGCACCGTCGGCCGGCACGGCCAGGAGAACCTCAATACGCCCGACACGCGCTGCAAGCTGCGCATTCTATTGTGCAGCCTTGTGCGGGGTCTTAGAATCAGGTCCGCGGGGGAAACGCTGCGGAGAATCGGCGAGTCGCCGCTCTTGGGCCGATGCCTCGATTCTCGCTTCCGGGGGCTTGCGACGAATACTCATCTGAACGGCATCGACGCCATTACTTCGCGGGAGGGGCACTTTGCGTTCGCGGCCGGCGACGAACTGGCTAGCCGCGGGCGCATTCAGAATTTCCGCAAGGGCGTCGTCATCATCCAGGAGGGGGATGTCGGCGACACGCTCTACATCATCCTCGCGGGCCGGGTAAAGGTATTCGCGACCGGGGAAGACGGGCGCGAGATCGTGCTCGATATCCACGGCCGGGGTGAATGCATAGGCGAAATGGCGCTCGACGGCGGGCCGCGCTCGGCTTCGGTCATCACCCTTGAGCCAACCACCTGCTCCGTGGTCACGCGCGCCACCTTGCGCGAGCACATAGCGAAATACCCGGACATTGCATTTGAGCTTCTCGCCAAACTGATTCGCCGTGTGCGGCGCGCGACCTTGAATGTCAAGAATCTCGCGCTGCTGGACGTGTACGGCCGGGTAACGCGGCTGCTGAACGAACTCGCCGTGGAGCAGGAGGGACAGCTCGTGATTGCAGAAAAGCTCACCCACCAGGACATCGCCGAGCGTGTCGGTGCCTCGCGCGAGATGGTAAGCCGCCTGCTGAAAGACCTCGCGCTGGGAGGCTATCTCGAAGTCAGGGAGCGTCATATCATCCTCAAGAAGCCCTTGCCCCCCGCTTGGTGAGGCCGGGCGCCAGTCCTTTACCCTCGGTTTTCCGTCCATTGCAAATCGGGATCTCGGGCATCGGGCAGGCATGCTGAGACCTACGGACAATGACGTCCGCACAACGGCTCGGGTGATGACGGCTCTCCGACGGCGGAGGCCGTTCATGGACGAAACAAGATCCTAAGACCCCACTTGCCAAAGACCTCGCCGTTCCCCGCGTGCGGTTTCGCCAATCCTGCAGGATTTCGCTTCTGCGGCTGCGGAGTTGCTCTCGCTGCGGGCGCGAGAGAGTCCGCAGCCATACCCTTCGCACCATGGCTCGCGGAGCCCGAACGGCGGCAGCTTACCGTGCTGTTGTCCTACTTCGTCGCTCTCACGTGCAGAGCCGGGCGGCAGCGCAAGAGTGCAGCCGCAGGGCGGAGTCCTCACGAGATGAAACGGGAATCTACGCATCCGGCATCGCCATCTACCTAAATTGCAGGACTCTGTCGGTGAAGTCATTACGAAAGACGCCAGAGGGATCGCTGGTCTTACAGATCTGCGTGAATTTCTCGAGATCGGGATACATGCAGGCGGTCTCGGCAGCACCCAGAGGGTAGTGCTTGCCCCAGTGCAGCCGCGCACAGAAAAGCGCGTGCATGGCGCGGGCGAACCAGGAGCAGACGTCGTAGAACGCGCGCCGGTTCCCCGGCCGGTCGTACGTGAAGAGCGAAAACGAGAACCAGGCCTCGCCCGACGAGCCCGTCATGGAGATGAGCGCGTCGTCGGGCAGAACGCGTCGGAACAGCATCGGGTAGTGATGTACGTAGCTGCCGCGGCCTTGCATCAGCTCGTCGTACAAGCCGCGCGCGCGGAGCTTCCGCTCGAGATCAGCGGCGACTGATGTCGCATCGCCGGCGAAGATCTCGATCCCGCTCCGCAGCACCGTCGCGGCTTCCGTCACCTTCGACTCGAGAACGAACATCTCCATTTCTTCGTGGCGGAAGAGGTAGTGCCTCATGGTCAGAACGTGCTCGGCGTCATCGATCCGAGGAAGGTTTGCGATAAGCAGCTTGGGGAGGATCTTCAACAGCGCCTTTACTGCCGAACCGCCGACGATGACGCTGGCCTTCAGGAGGAAATGGGACAGGACGTCGACGACGACGAGGTTGAAGACACGGAACAACCTTGACCTTAGCCAGCCGCCGCCGGGGCCGGCACCCGAGAGCGCGGCGCGTTTCCATGCGATGATCTTCCAACCGTGGGGGACGAGGGCGAACTGCGTCAACGGATGATTCTGATAGAGCCGCAAGGCATCCTCGACGCGGTCGAGGATGAGGATCGTTTCGCGGACGCGGTATTTGGGAAAGGTGCGAAGCTCGATCGACAGGATTACGCCCATGCACCCAAGGGCGCAGCGCGCGGCCCTGAGCTCGTCTCCACCGCGGTACTCGAAAACCTTTGGTTTGCCTGCCGGATCGTAGGCTGCGACGCGCACAGCCGTGACGAAGTGCGAAATGCTTTGCCGGCCGGAGCCATGGGTGGCCGTCGAGATGATCCCGGAGAGAGTCTGACGCTTGATCACCCCAAGCGTCGGCAACGTTCGATCCGTGTCCGTGTGCAGTCGATCCAGGACGTCCTGAAGTCTACAGCCGCCGCCCACGCGTACCACGCCGTCTTCCGCGCACGGCTGCATCTCGTCGAACCAGCTCATGTCGAGCGTGATGCCACGCACGACGGCGAGATCGCTCCACGAGTGCAGCGAGCCGATCGCACGGATCCGCTCCGAGCGGTGTCTCGCAAGGATCTCCAGCACTTCCTGCTCGCTAACCGGCCGTGAGCACTGGGCGCGCCACCTTCGATTGCCGCCAAAATTCACCAGCGTTCGTCTATCCTCGGCCTGCTTCGCGTCCGCCGGTAGTGACGACATTGGTTTCTCCTCGTACGTTACCAGTAAGCTTGCGAGCCCCGCAAAGCAGGTAGGTCACTGCCCCGGGAGACAGCGCACATTAAGACCTTGTCCAAGGGATGGCAATGAGCGGCAATGCGCGTAGGATTGACCCACTACAATTCGCCGAAGCGGTCTTGCCAGGGGAGGCTGCATGGAGTGCCCGCGGTGTCAGACGGGGAACCGCGACGGTCGGCGTTTCTGCGCCAAGTGCGGAGCGCCTTTGGCCATCAGGTGCCCTGCGTGCGGCACCGTCAACGAGCCCCGCGAAATATTCTGCGGCCACTGCGGCAAGGCGCTGGTCGACGACCCGGCAACGCCCGCCCGTAGGCGACCTTCCAACCCTGAACGCCGTCAGCTCACGGTGATGTTCTGTGATCTGGTCGGCTCGACGGCGTTGTCGCACGAGCTCGACCCCGAAGACCTGCGCGAGGTCATCCGCCGCTATCAGGAAGGCATCAGGCAGGTCGTTTCCCGCTACGAGGGCTTCGTCGCTAGGTACATGGGCGACGGTATGCTCGCGTATTTCGGCTACCCGCTCGCGCACGAGGACGACGCCGCACGCGCGATCCATGCCGGCCTCGAGATCGTGGAGGCGCTGGATCAGCTCGAAACGCTCCCGACCCGGGAGCGGGACCTACAGCTGCGCGTGCGGATTGGCATTGCCACCGGCCTGGTGGTTGTCGGCGACCTGATCGGGGAAGGAGCATCGGAGGAGGCCGCAGCGGTGGGCGAGACGCCGAACCTGGCAGCACGGCTGCAAGCCTTGGCCGAACCGGACAGCGTGGTGGTCGCCCAAGGCACACGCGAGCTAGCGAGTGGTCGGTTCGAATATGCCGATCAGGGCACTCATGCCCTCAAGGGCTTCGATCAGCCGGTCCGCGCATGGCGCGTTGTCCGAACGAGCGCGGCGGAGAGCCGCTTCGACGCGGCGCGGACCCGCAGCTTAACGCCCTTTGTCGGACGCGCGAAAGAAGTCGGGCTGCTGCTCGGGCGATGGCGGCGTGCGACGGAAGGAGACGGCCAGGTGGTTCTGCTGGCCGGCGAAGCCGGGATTGGCAAGTCGCGAATCGCCGAGACCCTAGAAGAGCGCATCGCCGACGAGCCGCACATCCGGCTCCGCCACCAATGCTCTCCCTATCACGCAAATAGCGCACTTCATCCGTTTATCCAGCAGCTCGAGCGGGCAGCCGATTTCCGGCGCGGCGATACCGCCGAGCAGAAGCTGGCCAAGCTGGAAGCGCTACTGGCCAAGTCTACGCCGAACGTCGGCGAATCGGTCCCGCTGTTCGCCGCGCTACTCTCGTTGCCCGCGAGCGGCCGCTACCCGGCACTGCAGCTGACCCCGCAGCAGCAGAAGCAGAAGACTCTCGTCGCGTTGCTCGAGCGACTCCAGGAGTTCGCGGCTCAAGCACCCGTGTTCATGCTGCTCGAAGACGCTCACTGGATCGATCCGACGTCGATCGAGTTGCTCGGCCTGTTCGTCCGCTACGTCCGGAACATCCCCGTCCTAGTCATCATCACGTCCAGGGTCGCCGCCGGTCACTCCTGGCTCGGTCAGCATGTGAGCTCGCTTCATCTGAAACGACTGGATCGACGGCAGTCGGCGAACATGGTGGGCCGAATCCTGGGCGTCGAGAAGCTGCCTGCCGAAGTGATCAAGCAGATCGTCGCCAAGACCGATGGCGTGCCGCTGTTCATTGAAGAGCTCACTAAGACGCTGGCCACATCCGGAGCGGTACGCGACGGTCAGGCCTCAACGCAGATGCTTCGATCGGCGATTCCTTCGACGCTTCAGGACTCGTTGATGGCCCGTCTGGATCGGCTAGGGGTGGCGAAGGAGGTTGCTCAAATGGGCGCAGTCATTGGGCGCGAATTCTCTCGGGACCTGCTCGCGGCACTGTCACCCGTGGGCGACCACGAGCTGGGCGACGCCCTGAGCAGGCTTATGTCCTCGGCGGTCGTGTTCGGCCGCGGCCAACCGCCATGGACTACGTTCATTTTCAAGCATGCGCTTGTGCAGGATGCCGCGTACTCCAGCCTGCTCCGGAGTAAGCGAGAGGAATTGCATCGGCGCATCGCGGAGACACTCGAAAGCGCCTACCCAGAGCGGGTACGCACCGAACCGGAGGTTGTCGCCCACCACTACACCCAGGCGGGTCAGGCCTTGCATGCGGCGAGGTACTGGGCGGCGGCCGCGCTGCGTGCCCTCGACCGTTCGGCCAACGTAGAGGCATTGCGTCACGCAGCGAAAGGGCTGGAGCTCCTCGCCGGCGGAGCTCCGAGCCTTGAGCGGGACCGGCTCGAGCTGAACCTCGAGATCCTGCGTGGCGCGGCCTATCGCGCGGTCAAGGGGTTCGCGGCGTCGGAAGTCGAGCGAAGCTTCACCCGCGCGCTCGAGTTGAGTGAACGGCTTGACGACATCCCGCGGCTGATCGACGTCCGGAGGGGCCTGTTCTCGTTCTACTACGCGCGCGGGGCGCTCGCACTGGCGCGGGAGCAAGGCCAGCAGGTGGCCACCTTGGGACAGAGAATGGACGACCGGGGTGCCCGGATGCTCGGCCATTGGATGTTGGGATGCATAGCGTCCTGGCAGGGTGATTTTCCGGCGGCGCGGCGAGAGCTTGAGGACGCGGTTGCGCTCTACGACCACGGCGAACAAAAGGCAAAGACCCTCGCTTTGCAGATCGATCCGGGGGTCAATGCCCAGTGCCATTTGAGCTGGGTGCTCTGGGTTCTCGGTTATCCGGACCGGGCTATCGAAACGAGCGACAAGGCCATCAGAATCGCCCGTGAACTCTCGCAGCCTCTTGCCCTCGCCATGGCGCTGTTTTTCGCCTGCGAGATGGGTGCCTGCCGCGGGCAGTACGCTTTGGCAAGTGAGTTGCTCGGCAAGCTGATCGCGGTTACCGCCGAGCACGGACTGGGTTACCTGGGTAGCTGCGCGCGTGTTCTGAAAGGCCAGGAGCTGATTGCGCAGGACCAGTGCGTTGCGGGACTCGAACAGGTTGATCGCGCGTTGTCCGAGTTCCAGGAGCAGGAGGCCGGGCTCGGTCTCCCATGGTCAATGTCCATCTCGGCGACGGGCTACGCCCGACTCGGCAGGATCGAAGAAGGGCTTGCGACCTTAGCCGCGGCACTCGACGCGGCGAATCGAAACAGTGAACGCCATTGGGAAGCCGAGTTATGGCGATTGAAGGGCGAGCTGCTCCTCCTGCGGCCGGTTCCTGCCGGTAGCGAAGCCGAAGCCTGCTTCCGCCGCGCGATCGAAGTTGCTCGGCAACAATCGGCCAAGTCCCTTGAG
>JBEVOI010000296.1:0-3424 GCA_040507665.1 Burkholderiales bacterium | reverse complement strand
AAGCGCTGCTTGCGTCCGGCGTACGAGTCATAGATCTCGCTGCGGATTTCCGGATCAAGGACGTCGCCGAGTGGGAGAAATGGTACGGCATGACCCACGCTGCACCGGCGCTCGTCGCCGAGGCTGTATACGGTCTGCCAGAAGCGAACCGGGACAAGATCCGGAGAGCGCGGCTGGTGGCGAATCCAGGCTGCTATCCCACAGCGGTTCAGTTGGGATTTCTGCCGTTGCTGGAGGCCGGCATCGTAGATACCGGACACCTCATCGCGGACGCGAAGTCCGGCGTGAGCGGTGCCGGGCGCAAGGCGGAAGTTGCGACGCTATTCTCCGAGGCGTCCGATAACTTTAAGGCATACGGCGTCCCGGGCCATCGGCATCTGCCCGAGATTCGCCAAGGTTTAGCCGCAGTCGCAGGCAAACCCGTCGGCCTCACCTTCGTACCGCATCTCACGCCGATGGTGCGTGGCATTCACGCGACACTGTATGCGCGACTCTTGCGCGACGCTGACCTGCAGGGGCTCTACGATGAGCGTTACGCACGCGAGGCTTTCGTCGATGTTCTGCCGGCTGGCGCGCATCCCGACACGCGTAGCGTCCGCGGTGCCAACCAGTGTCGCATCGCGATCCACCGACCCCAAGGCGGGGACACCGTAGTGGTGCTGTCTGTGATTGATAATCTCGTGAAGGGGGCAGCCGGTCAGGCGGTGCAGAATATGAACCTGATGTTTGGCTTGCGGGAGGTCGCGGGCCTCGAAGGTCTTCCACTGCTGCCCTGACGATGTTCCGCACCCTGCGGCGCAGCCTGCGCGTCACCTCGGGTCGAGCGGCAGTCCGCAGTCCGCTGCCTTGGTATCTTCGGGGAGCCGCGTTGGTGTTCGCAGTGGCGCTTGCGGCCGCGCTCTCCTGGTGGACCTATTCCCTCGGGCAGGAGCATCGCGACGCCGCGGCTGAAACCGCCGCCGACCAGGGGGTGCGTGATTCCCAGGAAGAGAGAGCGAAGCTGAAGCTCGAGAACATCGAGCTTCGCCAGCAGCTTGCCCAGGCCGAGCGGCAAGTTGATATCGAGCGGTCGACCTACGGAGAACTGGCCAAGCAAGTGAAGTCGCTCGCTTCGGAAAACGCGTCCCTCAAGGAAGATCTTGCCTTTTTCCAGACGGTGATGCCGCCTCCGAAGGCAGACCAGCCCCTGTCGGTGAATCGCTTTGTGATCGAGAAGCAGCTTCTCCCGGGTGAGTACAGTTACCGACTGCTGCTCCTGAATATGGTCCCGTTCGCTGGTGAGTTCGCAGGCAGCTACCAGCTCGTGGTCGAGCTGATGCAGAATGGTAGGAGGGAGGAAGTAGCTTTTCCCGGTGCGGATGCGCGCGGGAGTGTGGAATTCCAGTTGCGCTTCAAGTCATATCAGCGCCTTGAGGGGTTATTCAAGGTGCCCGAGGACGCGCAGGTGAGGAGAGTACAGATCCGGGTGTTCGAAGAGGGGAACAAGAACCCCCGGCTTGTGCAGACGATTGACGTAACGCAGGATGGAGCGGCCAATGTTCATTCGAAGAGGTAATCGGCGCTCGAAGCGCATCGACTGCCTGATCGGGGCGGGTACGGTCGTGCACGGCGACATCAGTCTAAGCGGCGGACTTCGCGTGGATGGCACGGTACGCGGAAAGATCATGGCGAAGGATGGCGGTTCAGCCACGCTGGTGCTTAGCGAGCACGGTCGCATCGAGGGCGAGATCTTGGTGACCCACGCCGTCATTAACGGCACGGTGGTAGGTCCGCTGCGCGCGTCTGCGGAGGTTGAGCTTCAGACCAAAGCCCACGTCTCGGGGGACATCCGCTACAAGTCTTTGGAGATGCACCCAGGCGCCGTGGTACGGGGCAAACTGATCCCTGAAAGCGATAAGTTGGGCGCAGAGAGGGACAAGGTCATCGCTTTCAAACCGGCCAGCGGCGATTGACCCCACTAGGTGCCGGGAACATAATGGAAAACTAAGTGCCAATTGCAGGAGCGCAGTCATGAATGCACCCACTGAAATGGAATCCCCTCTGGTTTTCTCCGACGCGGCGGCGCGCAAAGTGCGTGACCTGATCGACGAGGAAGGCAACTCGGAACTGAAGCTGCGGGTATTCGTGAGCGGCGGCGGGTGTTCGGGGTTTCAGTACGGCTTCACCTTCGACGAGGTTGTGAACGAGGATGACACCGCCATGCATAAGAACGGCGTGACGCTCCTTATCGATCCGATGAGCTTCCAGTATCTCGTCGGAGCGGAGATCGACTACCAGGAGTCTCTGGAGGGGGCGCAGTTCGTTATCAAGAATCCGAACGCCACGTCGACCTGCGGCTGCGGTTCTTCCTTCTCCGCCTGAACAACCCTATCTCACATATCATGAAGGGGGCGCGGGCCCCTTCATCGTTTCTGCTTCGGCCGGATAAATCGCGACGAGGACACGCAATCCAGACCCACCTCTCCAGCCGATGAACCGCTCTCGGGTAGGGGTGAGGCTATTCGAGCCGTGCGAGGTTGACGCCGCGAAGCAGGGCCAGGGTTTGAGCAAGCGGCTTGGCCTTGGCCTCAAACGCAGCCTGCAACTCCGTCGTGACCGGCACACCTTCCGGCGTTGCCAGCAGCAGGGGATCCTGATGCTCCCCGTTGACGCGAAACTCGTAGTGCAAATGCGGGCCGGTAGCAAGACCGGTCATGCCAACGTAGCCGATCACCTCGCCTTGCTCTACCCGCCGTCCCTTCCGCAGCCCCGATCCGAAGCCGGAAAGGTGCCCATAGAGCGTGCTGTGACCGTCGCGGTGCTCAATCACGACCACGTTGCCATACCCCGATTGCTGACCGACGAACGATACGGTTCCGTCGGCGGCGGCGATTACCCTGGTGCCCACTGGTGCGGCGTAGTCGACGCCCCTGTGCGCGCGAACCGACTGCAGTACGGGATGGAAGCGCGCCTGGCTAAAGCCGGAGGTGATGCGCGAAAACTCGATGGGAGACCGAAGAAATGCCTTCCTGAGGCTCTTGCCGTCGGGCGTGTAATACGCACCCTTGCCCTTTTCACCTTCGAACCATACCGCCCGATGGCTCTTGCCGTTGTTGATGAATTCGGCAGCCATCAGGCGTCCGCTGCGAACCGGTTCACCGTCAACGAACTGCACCTCGTATAACACCGCAAAGCGGTCGCCCTTGCGGAGGTCTTTGTGGAAGTCGATGTCGCTCGAAAACATCTTCAACAGCTGATCGGCCACTGCGTCTGGAACGTCCGCGTCGTCGGTCGCAGCAAACAGAGAACTCGCGATAGTTCCGGATTTCATCACCAGCCGCTGCTCGAGGACTGCGGGTTCTGAGGCTGCAGAGAAGGTCTCTTCCTCCCGCGCGACAACGAGCTGTCGGTCCACTCCGGTCCGGTATCGCAGCCCAATCAAGGC
>JBEVOI010000281.1:0-12185 GCA_040507665.1 Burkholderiales bacterium | reverse complement strand
CCCATCCGTGAATAGTTTACAGATTCTCCGTGCAACCCTTCGCAGAAGCGCAGGCCGCCGATGCGTAAATTGGCATTCCAACACACCACCAATACGTACAGGCCTGGGATAGCGGTGTGGGATATCCGGGCCACTTGCCAACCCAACGGAGACTCACCATGTTCACCACGCAATCGATCCAGTCCTTCCCCGTAGCGATCGCCGCCGCAGTCCTGAGCGCGGCTGCGATGGCGGCCCCAGCCCAAGCGGCGGACACCGATGTGCGCACCGCCTCGGTGATGAACCAGAACAACAGCGTGTACGAAGAGACGCTGAAGTTCTACCTGCACCCGGCGCGTCTGGAAGTGATCGAAACCCCGCGCGAGCGGATGGACCACCCCGCGGTCATCATCGCCCGCCGGGCGCCCGCCGGTTTCGACTGGACGAGCGCGTTCATCCTGCATCCGGCGCGCCTTGCAATGGCACCCGAAGCGCCGCGCGAGATGATGGACCATCCTGCAGTGATCGTCGCGAAAACCAAGCAGGTGCCGTCCAACTACACGGCGACGTTCACCCTTCACCCCGCGGTCGCGGTCTCGAAGCCCACGCAGTCACTGTACGGCTCCGCGACGACGTTCATCCCTTCCACGACCGATCAGTGAAGCAGCGGAAGACGCCCCACGCCCTCATGGCGCGGGGTGTCTTTGTCTCTCGGTGCAGGGGCCCGAAGATTGATGCGAAACCGCCGCTTCTCGCGAACACCGGCGCAATTGACCGCCCACTAGTCCGGCGATACCCTGCCTGTCGCGTCAGGGAGCTTGGGTCTTGAGTATTACAAGATGCAAGGCGTTACAGAAATACCGGTCACGAGGAGATCAACCATGATGGTCGCCGGTTGGAGCATTGATGCCGCGTGTGGTCTTCAGGACGAACCGCTGGGAAATCTACCGCGTCCGGTAATTGCGCTACGAACCCCCGGGGAGGGCCGATCCTTCCCGGCTTCCCGGGCGCGATCAATCGGTCCGCAGGCCCGCCGTGCGGAACAGCTCTTCCAGGTGCGGGCTCATCGGTAGATTGAGCCGGATTCCCGTGGGCAGCTTTTCCAGGAACCAGCGGTCGTAGACATAACGGATATCGCCGCTTTCGGCGAGCTTCTGGAACGCGCGCTCGACGACCTCGGCGAATTCCGGATCGTCCTTCCGGAACATGAGCGCGTAGGCGTCGAACGTGAGGAAGTCGCCGACCACGCGGTATTTGTCGCGCGTCCCGGTTTCGGCGAGCAACCCATACAGCAGGACGTCGCCGTTCGCCCAGGCATCCGCCTTGCCGGAGGCGAGGAGCTGGAACGATTCCTTGTGATCGCCACCGGTCACGAAGTTGAGGTCCAGCTTCTGGCGCTCGTTGAGCGCCTTCATGGCGGACTCCTGCACTGTGCCACGCGTGACCACTACCGTCTTCCCCTTCAGGTCGCCAAGATAGCGGACCTTGCTCCCTCGCGGTACGAGGAGCTTCGTGCCGGTCACGTACATCGTCGGCGAGAAAGCGACCAGCTTGCGGCGGTCGACATTGTTGGTCGTCGAGCCGCACTCGAGGTCGATCTGGCCCGAGGTCACGAGATCGAAGCGGTTCTCCGGCGTCACCGGCACCAGCTCGGCCTTGATCTCCTTCCCGAGCTCGGTCTCGATCTCCTCGACCACGGCGTCGCAGAGGTCCAACGCATAGCCGACCGGTTTGCCCTTCGGGTCGACGAATGCGAACGGAATCGAGTTCTGCCGGTGCCCGATGCGGATGGTCCTGGTTTCGTCGATTTTCTTGAGCGTTCCTTCGTACTTCCGGAGCGCCTCATACTGCCGGAGCGCCGCCGAGGGATCGGTCCCTTGGGCAATGACCGGACCCGTCGCGAACAGGATGGCGCACATCGGCAGCCACCGGTACAGGATCGTCTTCATTCCTCTCTCCTCGTCGTCTCTCTGCGCCACCGTCTTACGTTCGACTGGCCCTCCGGGCGGCCAGGCCCGGGATATCCGGGACATCGCCGCGCCGCCTCACCGCCACCAATCAGAACCGGACGCCCAACTGTTGAATTTTAGCCCGGAAATTCGACGGCGTTCGGAATGATCGCGCAGCGCGATCAGTTCGCGGCAAGTTCCACCAACAGGTCCTTCGCGCTCACGGTCACGCCCGGCTTGACGTGAACGTGTCGAACGGTTGCGTCGCGCTCGGCCCGAATCACCGTCTCCATCTTCATCGCCTCGACCGAGACCAGGGGGTCGCCTTTCCTGACCGCTTGACCGGCCTTGGCCGCGACCATGACCACAGCGCCCGGCATCGGTGCGCCGACGTGGTCCGCATTTCCGTCCTCCGCCTTTGGACGCTCCGCAATGACCCCCGCGCTCCCGGCCTTGGCAACTCGCACGACCCGTGGCTGGCCATTCAGCTCGAAGAAAACGCGGTCGTGGCCGTCCTCGTCGGTCGCGGTGTGGCCTTGCAGGCCGATCACGAGGGTCTTGCCCGGATCGATGTCGACCGCGATCTCCTCGCCATCACGCAGCCCGTTGAAGAATACCGAAGTCGGAATGAGGGTGACGTCCCCGTAGGCGCGATGATGGTCGGCATATTCCGTGAACACCTTCGGGTACATCAGATACGACGCGAGGTCGTTGTCCGATACCTTGCGGCCGACTGCCTTCTCCACTTCGTCGCGGGCCGCTTCCAGGTCCACTGCAGGAAGCAGCTCGCCGGGGCGGACTTCAAGCGGTGCCTGTCCCTTGAGAATACGGCGCTGGAGTTCCTTCGGAAATCCGTCCGGTGGATGTCCGATCTCTCCCCTGAAGAGCGCAATCACGGACTCGGGGAAGGTGATCTCGCGCTCCGGATTCCTCACGTCGGCGGGTGTGAGGTCATTCGCCACCATATACAGCGCCAGGTCGCCCACCACTTTTGAGGTGGGCGTGACCTTTACGATGTCGCCGAACAGCTTGTTCACTTCCGCGTAGGCTTTCGACACCTCAGGCCAGCGATGGTCCAGGCCCATCGCCCGCGCCTGCTCGCGCAGATTCGTGTACTGTCCACCCGGCATCTCGTGCTGATACACGTCCGCGGTGCCGGAGCGAATGTCCGCCTCGAATGGCGCGTAGTAGCGGCGGACACCTTCCCAGTAGTGCGAGATCGCCTGCATCGCAGCCACATCCATGCAAGGATCGCGCTCCGACCCCACAAGCGCCGCCGCAATCGCCGTGAGATTCGGTTGCGAGGTGAGTCCGCTCATCGAATCCATCGCGCCGTCGACGGCCTCCGCACCGGCCTCCACTGCGGCGAGCACGCTGGCTGCGGAAATCCCGCTGGTATCGTGGGTATGGAAGTGGAGCGGCATGCCCACTTCCTGCTTCAGCACCCGCACCAGTTCGCGCGCCGCGCGCGGCTTGCATACGCCGGCCATGTCCTTGATGCCGAGGACGTGAGCACCAGTGCGCTCCAGCTCCTTCGCCATCTTCACGTAGTACTGGAGGTTGTACTTGGGCCGGCTCGTGTCGAAGATGTCGGCCGTGTAGCACATCGCCGCCTCGCATACCGCGTTCGTTTCCAGCACCGCGTCGATCGCGACGCGCATGTTCTCCACCCAGTTGAGCGAGTCGAACACGCGGAAGATGTCGATGCCCGATCGCGCCGCTTGCCGCGTGAAGAAGCGCACCACGTTGTCCGCGTAGTTCGTGTAGCCCACGGCGTTCGACGAACGCAGCAGCATCTGCAGCGGGATGTTGGGGATGCGCGCGCGCAGCGAGGCAAGCCGCTCCCACGGATCCTCCTTCAGGAAGCGCAGTGCGACGTCGAACGTCGCCCCGCCCCAGCATTCCAGCGAGAAGAGGTTCGGCAGCATGCGCGCGTAGTACGGGGCGATCTCGACGATGTCGCGGGTGCGCACGCGGGTGGCGAGCAGCGACTGGTGCGCGTCGCGCATCGTGGTATCCGTCAGCAGCACACGCTTCTGCTGCGTCATCCAACGCGCGAAGCCTTCGGGGCCGCGGGAGAGCAACACGGCCCGAGCGCCCTCCTGAAGCGGCTTCATGTCGTTCTTCGGCATGGCCGGATGCGGGATCGGGCCATCCGGCCGCTTGCGCCCCTTCATCTCCGGATTGCCGTTGACGATCACTTCGCCGATGAAGCGCAGCAGCTTCGTGGCGCGGTCGCGGCGCGCGTGGAATTTGAAGAGCTCCGGTGTCGTGTCGATGAAGCGTGTGGTGCATTCGCCGGAGCGGAACAGGGGGTGACTGATGACATTCTCGAGAAAGGGCAGGTTGGTGGACACGCCTCGGATGCGGAATTCGCGTAGTGCCCTGTTCATCCGGCTGATCGCCTCGTCCGAAGTCGGCGCCCACGCGGTCACCTTCACGAGCAGCGAGTCGTAGTACGGCGTGATGACTGCATTGGCGTATGCAGTGCCGGCGTCGAGACGGACGCCGAATCCCGCCGCGCTGCGATACGCCGTGAGACGCCCATAGTCAGGCGTGAAATTCTTCTCCGGGTCCTCGGTCGTGATGCGGCACTGGAGCGCGTGCCCATTGAGGCGGATGTCCGCCTGCGCCGGTACACCGGAGTCGGCGTCGCCAATACGCGCGCCCTCGGTCACGCGGATCTGCGCCTTCACGATGTCGATGCCGGTGACCATCTCGGTCACCGTATGCTCGACCTGAATGCGGGGATTGACCTCGATGAAGAAAAACTGGCTGGAGTCCGCGTCCATCAGAAACTCGACCGTGCCGGCGTGGGTGTAGTTGACCGCGCGGCACAGCTTGAGCGCCGACTCGCAGAGTTCAGCGCGCTGCTCCGAGGAAAGGTAGGGGGCCGGTGCGCGCTCCACGACCTTCTGGTTGCGCCGCTGCACCGAACAGTCGCGCTCGAAGAGGTGCACGAGGTTGCCGTGGGTGTCGCCGAGGATCTGGACCTCGACGTGCCGGGCACGGCGCACCAGCTTTTCGAGATAAACCTCGTCGTTGCCGAACGCTGCGAGGGCTTCACGGCGCGCGGCATCAAGCTGCGCATCGAGATCGGCCGCGGACTCGATGGCACGCATCCCGCGGCCGCCGCCGCCCCAGCTCGCCTTGAGCATGAGTGGATAGCCGACCTCGGCAGCGAGCTGCTTGGCCGAATTCAAGTCCCGCGGCAGTGCCCCGGTGGCGGGTACGACCGGAACGCCGGCGGCGACCGCTGCGTTGCGCGCCGCAACCTTGTTGCCGAGGGTTCGCATCACCTCGGGACTCGGACCAACGAACAGAACGCCGTGGTCGGCGCAAGCCTGGGCGAACGAGGGATTCTCCGACAGGAAGCCGTAGCCCGGATGGATCGCGTCCGCGTGCGACTGCTTTGCCAGGCGGATGACGTCGTCGATGTCGAGATAGGCCGCGATGGGCTTCTGCCCGGCACCCACGAGGTAACTCTCGTCCGCCTTGAAGCGGTGCAGCGCGAACCGGTCCTCGTTCGCGTAGATCGCCACCGTGCGGATGCCCATTTCGTTCGCCGCGCGCATCACCCGGATGGCGATCTCGCTGCGGTTCGCGACCAGAAGCTTCTTGAGACGCATAGACCTACCCCTTGTGCGGACCACAATGGCGTGGCCCTTCGGTTTTGCCTATCCGCCGGTGCGAGTTGCTGTTGTTGTGGCGGCGTCGGGAGTGCTCCCGGACCGCGCGAGGAGTGGTGTCACTTTAGCAGAAGCTGCTGGAATCACAACGCGCTGTACATTCTGCATAACACCATGCTAGCCGGATGCGGGTTTCCAGGGCTAAACTCGACCGCGTGAGTGGCCGGCAGAATCCAGATTGCCGCTCACACTGGCCGGGTCGCGGTATGGGCTTTGCCGCCACACAATCAATGAGGAGGGGTCATGAATCGGAACAGGCTGATAATGCAGGTCGTGTACGCGCTGACGCTAGCGTTGTTTGCATCGGGTGTCGTCGCACAACAAAGGCCGCCCTATGGCCAGGCCATCAATCTCGAAACCGCGAAGAAGATCGCCGCAGCATCCGCGGCCGAGGCGAAGAAGAACAACTGGAACGTTGCGATCGCAATAGTCGACAATCACGGATTCCTCGTCTATTACGAGATGCTTGACGACACTCAGACCGGAAGCGCAAACGTCGCGGTCGAGAAGGCGCGCACTTCGGCCATGTTCCGTCGCCCCTCGAAGGAATTCGAAGACGGCATTGCAGCCGGACGGGTCGCGGTGCTCGGCCTTCCCGGCTCGACGCCTCTCGAGGGCGGCCTGCCGATCGTCCTTGGCGGGAAGATGATCGGTGCAATCGGCGTGAGTGGTGTGACGTCGCCACAAGACGGGCAGGTCGCCCGTGCGGGCCTTGAAGTGCTAACACAGTAGCCGGCGCAGCGAGGCAAGGTCGAGAGGTGCTGACGCGCAGAGGTGAAGGGCGGGCCATTACCCTGCACGTCGTGCAAGCTGGTGTGTGCTGGCGCGCTGCTTTCCCTCAGACGTTGATGCCTGGGCGCAGCGCGGTGGCGACGGTAACGTCGGTGCGCTTGCGCCTGTCCATGCGGCACTCGTGGGTCGGCTCGATCTTGCCGGTTTCGTCGACGGTCTCGAGCCGCACGGTGAAGCCCCACAGGTAGGCGAGGTGCTTCATGACGTCCTTGTACTGCGGCGCGAGCGGCCGCCGGTCGTGCCGGTAGTGGTGCAGCGTGAGCGAGCGGTCGCCGCTCACGTCCACATGGACGATCTGGATGTTGGGCTCTCGCTCGCCGAGTGAGTATTGACGCGCCAGGGCGTCGCGCACGGCGCGATACCCGGCATCGTCGTGGATGGCACCGATCCTGAGATGCGGCTGCTGGTCGTCGTCGATCAGACAGAACAGGTGGAAGTCGCGGATCAGCTTCGGGGACAGGAACTGCCGGATGAAGCTCTCGTCCTTGAAGTTGCGCATCGCGAAGTCCAAGGTCTTCAGCCAATCGCTTCCCGCGAAATCGGGAAACCAGGCACGGTCTTCGTCGGTCGGGTCCTCGCAGATCCGGCGAATGTCCCGGTACATCCCGAAGCCGAGCGCGTATGGGTTAATCCCGCCGAAGTACTGGCTGTCGAACCCCGGCTGGGTCAGCACGTTGGTGTGCGAGTGCAGAATTTCCATCATGAACGCATCGGTGACGAGGCCCTCCGCGTACAGTGTCTGCATGATCGTGTAATGCCAGAACGTCGCCCAGCCCTCGTTCATGACCTGGGTCTGGCGTTGCGGGTAGAAGTACTGTGCGAGCTTGCGCACGATGCGGGCGATTTCGCGCTGCCAGGGCTCGAGCAGCGGCGCATGCTTCTCCAGGAAATAGAGCAGGTTCTCCTGCGGTTCGGACGGGAAGCGTGCTTCCTCGCGCTCGTTCGCCTGCGCCTCGCGGCGGGGCAGGGTGCGCCAAAGGTCATTCACCTGCCGCTGCAGATGTTCCTCACGCTCCTTCAGGCGCAGCGCCTCCTGCGCGAGAGACCGCTTTGCGGGACGCTTGTAGCGGTCCACGCCGAAATTGGAGAGCGCATGACAAGAGTCGAGCACGCGCTCGACCTCCTCCTCGCCGTGGCGCTGCTCGCAGGCAGCAATGTATTGCTTGGCGAACAGCAGGTAATCGATGATCGCGTCGGGCTGCGTCCAGGTGGGAAAGAGATAGTTGCCTTTGAAGAACGAGTTGTGGCCGTAAGAGGCATGCGCGATGACGAGCGCCTGCATCGGCATCGTGTTCTCTTCGAGCAGGTAGGCGATGCACGGGTTCGAGTTGATGACGATCTCGTACGCGAGCCCCATGCCGCCGCGCTTGTACACCTGCTCGGTCGCGAGGAACCGCTTGCCGAAGGTCCAGTGATAATAGCCGATCGGCATGCCATTGGACGCGTAGGCGTCCATCATCTGCTCGGCGCTGATGATCTCGACCTGGTTCGGATAGGTGTCGAGGCGGTAGCTTTCGGCAACCCGCGCGATCTCGCGGTCGTAGCGCTCGATCAGGTCGAAGCGCCACTCCGAGCCACCCGGGAGGGGCTCCACCCCGCGGTGGTGGATCGTCGGCATGTCCTCGGCGCGCAGGCCTTCGGGAAGGGGCAACGGCATCTAGTTGTGCTCTTGCGGGGGTGGACGAAGGATTCGCGTGGGCTTCCTCATACTCTGACGAGGGCAGCCGACTTCTCCTTCTTGGAGAAGAGATCGCGCAGCACCGGGAAGATGTCGGTGCGTTCCTGGATGCGTCCGAGTGCGAGGTTCCGCCGTCTTCCCCGCGCCTGCTCATACTCCACCCAGAGGTTCTGCGGCTCGCCCGTGGTGATCTCGACGTAGGCCATGTACTGCACCTTCGGCAGCAGCTCGTTCACCAGCAGCTCGCGGCACCGCGGCGAATCGCTCTCCCAGTTGTCTCCGTCGGAGGCCTGGGCCACGTAGACGTTCCACTGATCGAGCGGGAAGCGCGCGTCGATGTCCTCGATGGTCGCGACGAGCGCACTCGAGACGATCGTCCCGCCGCTCTCGGTGGAGCTGAAGAACTCTTCCTCGTCGACGATCTTGGCGGTCGTGTGGTGGCGCACGAACACGATCTCGATGCGCTCGTAGTGGCGCTTGAGAAACAGGTGCAGCAGGATGAAGAACCGCTTCGCCAAGTCCTTCCGAGATTCGCTCATGGAACCGGACACATCCATAATGCAGAACATCACTGCCTGTGCAATCGGCATCGGCTGCGTCACCCGGTTTCGGTAACGCAGGTCGAAACCGTCGATGAACGGCACACGCGCCAAGTGCGCCTTCAGCGCCTCGCGTTCTGCAAGCAGCGCCGCGACCTGCGGATCGTCGGGGTCCGCGTCGTCGCCGCCGAGCCGTGCGATCTCGTCCTCTACTTCGCGCAGTCGCGTGACCTGAGTACCACCGAGGGCAATCCGGCGCGCTAGCGATTGGCGCATCGTGCGCACCACCGCGAAGTTCGACGGCGTACCGTCGGTCCGATAGCCGGCGCGCAGCCGCTGGTGGTGCGGAATGGCGGTGAGCTGGGTCTTCACGAGGTCGGGCAGCGCCATGTCCTCGAAGAAGAAGTCAAGGAACTCCTCGCGCGACAGCCGGAACCGGAATGAGTCTTCGCCTTGGCCGTCTTCGGAGGCACCGCTGCCCGCGCCGCCCGCGCCGGCCCCCGGGCGCTCTAGCTCGTCGCCCGTCACGTACTCCTTATTGCCCGGCAGGACGATTTCGCGCCGGCCGCCAATACCGTGCGAAAACACCGGCTCGTTCAGGTCGCGCGCCGGGATCGACACCGCGGCGTCCTGGTCGACCTCGGCGATCTTGCGGCCGGCGATGGCGCGGCCGACCGCCTCGCGCACCTGCTGCCGGTAGCGGCGCAGAAAACGCTGCTGGTTCACCGCGCTCTTGTGGCGCGGATTTTCGCGACGATCGATTACCTCGGTCACCAGCTTGGCCCTGTCTCCCACTTATGAAGATTTCCTCACCCGCAGGTACCATTCAACGAGCAGCCGCACCTGCTTCGGCGTATAGCCCTTCTCCACCATGCGATCGACGAAGTTCTGATGCTTCTTCTGTTCGTCTGCCGAGGCCTTGGCGTTGAAGGAAATCACCGGCAGCAGATCCTCGGTGGTCGAGAACATCTTCTTCTCGATGACGGCACGAAGCTTCTCGTAGCTCGTCCACGACGGATTCTTCCCTGCGTTCGCCGCACGTGCGCGGAGCACGAAGTTCACGATCTCGTGGCGGAAGTCCTTCGGGTTGCCGATGCCGGCGGGCTTCTCGATCTTCTCGAGCTCGTCGTTGAGCGCCGAGCGGTCAAGGATCTCCCCGGTGTTCGGGTCTCGGTACTCCTGGTCCTGGATCCAAAGGTCGGCGTAGGTGACGTAGCGATCGAAGATGTTCTGCCCGTACTCGGAGTACGACTCGAGATAGGCAGTCTGAATCTCCTTGCCGATAAACTCGACGTACGGCGTCGAGAGATGTTCCTTCACCAGTGCGAGGTACTTCTTCTCGTTGTCGGCCGGGAACTGCTCGCGCTCGATCTGCTGCTCGAGAACGTACAGCAGGTGCACCGGGTTCGCGGCGATCTCCGTGTGGTCGAAGTTGAAGACTTTCGACAGCACCTTGTACGCGAAACGGGTCGAAAGCCCGGTCATGCCCTCGTCCACGCCGGCGAAGTCGCGGTACTCCTGCATCGACTTGGCCTTCGGGTCGATATCCTTGAGGTTCTCGCCGTCGTAGATCCGCATCTTCGAGAACAGGCTCGAATTCTCCGGCTCCTTCAGGCGCGTCAACACCGCGAACTGCGCCATCATGCGCAGCGTGCCCGGAGCGCAGGGCGCCTCCGCGAGCGACGAGTTGCGCAGCAGCTTCTCGTAGATGCGCACCTCGTCGCTGACGCGCAGGGAATAGGGCACCTTGACGATGTAGACGCGGTCGATGAACGCCTCGTTGTTCCTGTTGTTCTTGAACGACTGCCACTCCGCCTCGTTCGAGTGCGCGAGGATGACGCCATCGAACGGGATCGCCCCGAAGCCTTCGGTACCCTTGTAGTTACCCTCCTGGGTCGCGGTAAGCAGGGGGTGGAGGACCTTGATCGGCGCCTTGAACATCTCGACGAACTCGAGCAACCCCTGATTCGCCCGGCACAGGCCGCCCGAGTAGCTGTAGGCGTCGGGGTCGTCCTGCGCAAGAGTCTCCAGCTTGCGGATGTCCAGCTTGCCGACGAGCGAGGAGATGTCCTGGTTGTTCTCGTCGCCCGGCTCCGTCTTGCAGATCCCGATTTGAGCCAGGGTCGACGGCCGCAGCTTGACCACGCGGAACTTCGAGAGGTCCCCGGCGAACTCCTTGAGCCGCTTCACCGCCCACGGCGAGGGGATCGGGTTCAGGTAGCGCCGCGGAATGTCGAATTCGGCTTCCAGCAACGGCCCCTCTTCCGACGGCGAAAACAGGCCGAGCGGGGTCTCGTTCAACGGCGACCCCTTGAGGGCGTAGAAAGGCATCTCCTCCATCAGGGACTTGAGCTTCTCCGCGAGCGAGCTCTTGCCACCGCCGGGCGGCCCGAGGAGATAGAGAATCTGCTTGCGCTCCTCGAGTGCCTGCGCCGCGTGCTTGAAGTAGGCCACCATCTGCTCGATGGTGTCCTCCATCCCGTAGAACTCGCGGAACGCGGGGTAGATACGGACGATCTTGTTGGAGAAGATGCGCGACAGCCGCGGGTCCGTGCGGGTATCGAGATTCTTCGGTTCGCCGATCGCCATCAACAGGCGCTCGGCGGCGGTCGCATAGGCCGCGGGCGTGGTACGGCAAAGCTCCAGATACTCCTGGAGCGTGTACTCCTCTTCGACGCGGCCTTCGAAGCGCGCCTGGAAGCGGTCGAGCACGCTCGCGCGCGGCTCGAGGCTCCGATCGTGGCTCGACGGGGCGCGTTGCGCCGTCTCGCCGTACGCCGAGATTACTTTTGACGGGTCAGTTTCCATACCTACCTACCTCCGCTCGTTCGAGCACCGGTTAGGAAAGCTAACCGTAGCACGCCTGAAGGGTGGGCTCAAGGCGGTTGTAGCGTCGGTCAGGTGGAAGGGTTGATTACGCTCAATGCTCGCGTCCGTTCGGTGGCGAGGCGAGGGTGGCTTCGAGGCGTGACGCTGCCGGCGCTGGGGGCGCTTAAGGCCAGACATCTGTCCCAAGGCTTGGCCGAGGAAGGAGTCGTAAAAGAAAACAATCGCATTGAGCGCCTGAGACTGGGTCGAGGCGGCGACCCGGCGCTCCACCGCCAGATGGTTCAGAAAGGCTTCGACCTCGGCCGGGCCCATCTCAGTGGGATGGCATTTGCCGTGGAACAGAATGAACTGACGAATTCAGTAGCGATAGACTTGCTCGGTGTTGCGGCTGAAATGGCGGCGCCGGCAGACGATCGAAACCTGGTCCAGCAGGCGGAGACGGTTGCTTGGGGACTCACCCCATGACGGTCACTCCTTTGAGAGCAAATCGCCAGGATAGTCGAGAGGGCGGCGCCGAGGGACGACGCCCCGATCATTGGGGTTGTTATACGGACGATGGATTGACAGAATGCTGGCTAGTCATACGTTTACGCTTTGTTGCGGGCTGTCAGCTATCAATTCATATCCGGGCGTCAGCGCCCGGTTAATCACTGTTGGGCCTCTTGACCATGGCGCGCGTACACAGTTTCGAACCAATCGAAGACCAGAACGCGGAGATTCTCATCCTTGG
>JBEVOI010000215.1:0-5083 GCA_040507665.1 Burkholderiales bacterium | reverse complement strand
AACCCGTCAGCGCGCGCCAAGTGCTGGTCCAGACGTGGCTCCACAGTTCGCCCGACACGGCAAGGGCGACCGCCGCCTTCACCACGTCCCACGGCGCGGGCAGGATGCGGGTCGAGAGCCAGCCGAGCTGGGCTGAAGCCTGCCATGCTGCCAGCAGGAGAATCGGTACAAGCCAAGGGATCAGACGGCTCGCTACCGGAGTGGAAGCAGGTTCGCTCATTGAAGGGGTGTTACCGCGATGTCCCGCGGGTGGCGAAACGGTAGATGAGTGCGGTGCCGACTCCCCACGCACCGTTCACGAGCAGTCCTGTGATGATGCGATGGACATCCCCTCCCGCTGCGATAGGCAGACCCTTGAGCGGTGCAGCGATGAACCATGCAACGAGCGAGGGGAAGATCGCACCAAACACGAGGGCGGCAATCCAATAGCCGGCCCCGCGCGGAAACCGCGACTGCACCCAAGCGAAGACGACGCCCCACACGCCACCCCAGAACGCGAGAGACAGGACTTGCGGGATGCCGAACGGTGCGGTAGGGGCAGTGACGTACACCTTTGCGGCGACGACGCCGATCGATGCGAGCAGGGCCAGAACTGCCTGGTGGAAGACCAGCACGGCGATGAAGCCCGCGATAAAGCCGATCAACGCTTTTTTCAAGGAGAGCCCGCTGGGGGTCTGCGCGGGCGTCGGTGAAGCGACACTTTCGAAAACTTGCTCACTCATGATTCATTCCTTTGAAGTTGGTCAGCGGACTGCAAAGTGCAGGGGCCGAATGCGACGGGACCTGGCATTTTCCCGCTTCGTATGATCGTCAACTCTGCGCGGCGTTCGGTGCATAGGCATTCGCGATGATCTCGCCGAACGGACCGCTCAGCGAATGCGCGGTCAGTGTCTCGCGCTGCCTTCGCGGCAGCAGAGGGAACACCAGCTCCGCGAAACGGTAGGCCTCTTCGAGATGGGGATAGCCGGAGAGCACGAATGTGTCGATCCCAAGCTGCGCGTACTCGCGCATGCGCGCCGCCACCTGCTCGGGATCGCCGACGAGTGCGGTGCCCGCGCCGCCACGCACCAGCCCGACACCGGCCCACAGGTTCGGATAGATCTCGAGCTGGTCGCGCCTGCCGCCGTGCAGCGCAGCCATGCGGCGCTGGCCCACCGAATCCATGCGCGCGAAGGTCTGCTGCGCGCGGGCGATCGTCGCGTCATCGAGGTGATGGATGAGTTCGTCCGCCGCGCGCCACGCTTCTTCGCTGGTTTCGCGCACAATGACGTGCAGGCGAATACCAAAACGCAGAGAACGACCGTGTTTCGCCGCCCGCGCGCGGATGTCCGCGATCTTCTCCGACACTTGGGCCGGCGGCTCGCCCCACGTCAGATACACGTCCACCTGCTCCGCCGCCAAGTCGTGGGCCGCGTCCGAGGATCCGCCAAAATACAGCGGCGGGTAGGGCTTCTGCACCGGGGGAAACAGCGTCTTTGCACCTTCGACGCGCAGATGCCTGCCCTCGTAGGTCACGGTCTCGCCGCTCAAAATGGCGCGCCAGATGCGGAGGAACTCGTCGGTGGCTTCATAGCGCTCACCGTGATCGAGGAAAAGGCCGTCGCCGGCGAGCTCGACCGGATCGCCGCCGGTCACCACATTGATGAGCAGCCGGCCATTGGAGAGCCGGTCGAACGTAGCAGCCATGCGCGCGGCCACGCTTGGCGCCACGAGCCCCGGACGCACGGCGACCAGGAACCGCAACTGCCTCGTCACCCCGATCAGACTCGATGCTGCCACCCACGGGTCTTCGCACGAACGCCCGGTTGGGATGAGCGCACCATCATAGCCGAGCGTGTCCGCAGCGACCGCGATCTGCTTCAGGTAGTCGTAGTCCACCGCGCGCGCCCTGGGACGTACCGAGGTAATGGCTGTCGCCGTGGGTGGGGAGGAACCAGAAGACTTCGGTTTGGCTCATTTGCACTTCACCCTTACTTGGCTGCCTGCACCGCAGCCGGGTGCCAGACGATACCTTTCACCACGATGGATTTCGGGATGAGATTGAGGCGCTGGAAGGTGTCCGCGATGGTCTGCTGTTCGTCAGTGACGCTCGACTCGATGTAGCTCACGCGGAAACTGGGACGCCGCTCCAGCACGCGCTCGAAGGTCGGCACGTCGAGGCCCGTGTAACCGGCGAGGATGCGCGCCACTTCCTTCGGGTTCTCCCGCAGGAACTGCTCGTTGCGCGACAACTCCTCGAACACGAGGCCGATGACTTCCTGGTGCTCGGAGGCATACGCCTTGTTCGCGAGGTAGAAGGTGTGGTTGCTGAAGAGGCCCTTGCCGGATTTAAGCGCTCGCAGCGCCAGCGCCTTTTCCGCCGCAGCGAGATACGGATCCCACACTGCCCACGCGTCGACGCTATCCGTCTCGAACGCAGCACGCGCCTCGGCGGGCGTGAGATAGACCGGCGTGATGTCCTTGTAGTCGATGTCCGCGCTAGCGAGCGCGCGCACCACGAGGAAATGGGCGCTGGAGCCCTTCGTAAACGCGACCTTCTTGCCGCGAAGGTCGGCGAGCGAACGGATCGGAGCGCTCTCCTTCACCACGATGGCAGACGCGTCCGGCTTCGGCGGCTCGTTGCCCACGTATACGAGGTTCGTCCCCGCTGCCTGCGCAAAGATGGGCGGCGTATCGCCGGTCATGCCGAAGTCGACGCTGCCGACACTGAGCGCTTCGAGAAGCTGCGGACCCGCTGGAAACTCGGTCCAGGTGACCGCAACGCCCCACGGCTCCAGCCGCCTGTCGAGGGTGCCGCGCGTCTTGAGCACGATGAGGTTCAGCGAGCTCTTCTGGAAACCGATGCGTAGCCTCTCTGGCGCATCCGCCCAGGCGGAGGGGGTGATCCCCGCCACCGTGAGCAGCGTGGCCACCCAGACCAGCAGGACTGTCGTCCGGCGGTGTGAGCGGCGCCCGCTCATTTCGGGTTCTCCTGTGCGACCGTGGCGCGACCTGGGTTCCAGACGGCTTCCTTGATACTGATGGGCCTCGGGATGAGCTTGAGCTCGTAGAAGGTGTCGGCGATCTTCTGCTGCTCGGCCACCACCTGATCGCTGATCGGCCGCACCCCGTATGCGTATCGGCTCACTGCGAGATCGACAGCGGCCGGCTCGATGCCGATCGCGGGTGCGAGGAACGCGACCACCTCGTTCGGATTCTGCTTGCCCCACTCGTCGATCTTCGCGATCTCCTCGATGACGATCTTGACGACATCGGGTCGCCTGTCTGCGTAGGGTCGGGCCGCGAGATAGAACTGATGGTTGGCGGTGACGCCGAGGCCATCGGCGAGGATGCGCGCGCCGATCTGCTTCTCGGCGGCAGCGAGAAACGGGTCCCAGATCACCCACGCGTCGACGCTACCACGCTCGAAGGCTGCGCGCGCGTCGGCCGGGGGTAGTCCACGTCCTTGTACGCGAGCCCGTTCTTCTCCAGCACCTTCACGAGCAGGTAATGAACGTTCGAGCCCTTGTTGAGCGCGACCTTCTTGCCCTTGAGATCGGCGACGCTCTTGATCGGCGAATCCTTCGGCACCAGGATCGCTTCGCTTGCGGGCGCGGGCGGCTCGTTGGCAACATAGACCAGATTGGCGCCGGCGGCTTGGGCGAAGATGGGCGGGGCCTCGCCCACCGTGCCGAAGTCGATGCTGCCCACATTCAGGCCTTCGAGCAGCTGCGGACCCGCGGGAAATTCGGTCCATTTCACGCCGACGCCCAGAGGCGCCAGGCGCTTCTCGAGATTACCTTTGGCCTTGAGAATGATGAGGGTGCCGTATTTCTGAAATCCGATGCGTAACGGGTCGGGCGCGGCGGGCTTCTCGGCAAGGCTGGGCAGGGAGGCGGTGGCGAGCGCGGCGCCAAGCAGCAGGCCGAGGGTTCGACGCTTCCTCGAGTGGAAGGTGGTCATGTCTAGTCTCCTAAGAGGTAGGTCAAGTAATCGAGATGAGTCATCCCGGGAAAGACGGACGAAGCCTGATAAAGCCACCCAGCGGATAGCCCGTCATCCAAACTCTGGGAGGCGGCGTGGGCTCGCCGTTCGTCAATTACTGCGGAGCGGTCAGCCCCAACATCGGGCGAGGGGTGGTTCGGTCTCTGCTGCGACCGGGGATGTGCTTGAGGACCACTGCGCGGGCCGCACCAGCAGGTGCACGGTTTCGGTCAGGCGCTGCAAGCCGTCGTGCAAGCGTTCAGCGATCTCGGGGTCGAGCGCCAGGCCCGCTTCGGGAGACCATCGCACCTGCTCATCGACGGCATAGATGCCGCCAAGCACGTAGCGGGCGCCGAGCGCGGAGAGGACCGGCTTCAGCGCGTAGTCGAGCGCAAGCGCGTGCGCAAAGGTGCCGGCGGTGGCGATGGGCAGCACCACCTTGCCCTTGAGGCCGTCCTGCGGCAGCAGATCGAGGAACGCCTTGAGCAGCCCGCTATAGGCCGCCTTGTAGACGGGGGGTGGCAACGATGACAGCAGACGCGCGCGCGACCTGACCGAGCGTCCGTTCGATCGCGGGATGTCGATGGTCGAGGTGCACCAGCGCATGGGCAGGGAGTTCCCGCAGGCTCACTTGATCTACCGCCGCACCGCGCTTTGCGAGCTGGGCAGCGGCCAAATCGAGCAGGCGTGAGGAGCGCGAGTGGGGCGCGGGACTGCCTGCTAGCGTGAGCACCGGCATCGTCTTTATCCTTGCGAGGGTCCTGCCACCGCCGCCGCGCCCTCGAACGCTGGACGCGGCGGCTGGAAGCGTCGCACTGACTCCATGCCTGCTGATGGGTGCGACATCCGACGGAAACCGGCAGTCACGTGCCAGTGCAGCTGCTTGTCGACAATCATTCTCGGAAATCTACGCAGTGGAGCGATGTATTGATCGCAGTCTAGGAGAAGAGTCATATCTGCAAAAAGAATATCTAGTTAGATTTTTATTTATTTTAGTGGGTCACAGTACTGTCCGGTTAAGCGGTTCTCGCCGAAGTGCAGTGCTTTGATCTGATTTCAGAATGTTCCATTTTTGTTCTGTCACCGACTTGAACGCCGAAATAGGCAAAGCTGCCGGCTT
>JBEVOI010000264.1:0-3066 GCA_040507665.1 Burkholderiales bacterium | reverse complement strand
TATTTCTCATGAATCTCCTGCCGTGAATGCGGATTCCGTCAGAGGGGCGCGGGCTCAAGGAGGACGCTAGCGGGCGTGCAGGAGCCGCGCCTAACTGGAGGGAGGAGCGAAGTATATTGCTCTTCAGCCCTTGCGCGCAAGCATTATCTTGCGCTACTCGCGAGACACCCCTTCTCTAAACTAAGGACTCAGCGGCTCGGTCGACTCTCACGCGCGATTGACGGAGATGCAAGCCGTTCAGAAGCCGCGCTAATTCTGTTGCGACCTCGCGAACAGGCCAGCGTGAGTGCGGGTAAGAAACCTCGCGTCCAGCAGGGTGGCAAGGACTGCGTCGCAGGTCTCAGCCTCGAGACCGAACAGGCGCTGGGCCTGCGGCGCCGTGAGGCGGAGACCAGGCATCTCGAGGTATTCTGCGCGAATTCGGCGCAACAGTTCTGCAGATGGGACGTTCACACACGGACGCGAAGCCACAATGGGCCTCCCCTCAGCAAGGGATCTCCCGCGAGGCGGGTTGGGAGAAATCTTTCCCTTACAAGCTGAACATGCGCGGCGCGAAAGGAGGCGGGTTTGATCGACCCGTCTCCTCTCTGCCATAACCTACGCGGCGACTGCGATCCTGATCCGATTGGGCCTGGCATCCTCACGCAGCGGCAGCCGGACCGTCAGCACACCAGCCTTGTATTGGGCGCTGACCTTGCTGGCATCGACTGTGGGCGGCAGCGTGAACGTCCGAGCGAACGCGCCATAACTGCGCTCGATGCGATGGAACAACTCCTCGGTGACTTCCGTGTCGAGCTTCTTTTCGCCACTGAGCGTGAGTGTGTTGTTTTCAATCGTCAGCTCGATCTCGTCTTCCTTCATGTCAGGCAGCTCGGCCTTCAGCACCAGGTCGTGCCCGTTGCTGTGAATGTCGACGACCGGCACCCACGCGCCCCGGTTGAGGTCTTCCTGAGGGCGGCGGTAGTAGCCCTCGAACAGCCGGCTCAAGGTTTCCTGCTGCAGCCGGCTCAGGTTTTCCTGCTGTTGCACCGCGGCCATGTCACGGGACGAATCCCAACGACCGATAGTCATGGTAGTTCTCAGTCCTGGTGGGCACTATCGCGGCGCCACGACCACCGCCGATCGTGCGACCGGTGATGGGCCCAGAGCGGCCGAGAGTGCGATTACAGGAAAAGCTTTGGTGAGGGCTGTTGACCAGGATCGGGGAGGATTCCCCGGCGGGGTGCGGCAGTGCTCAGGAAAGCGGCCCGAATGAAGCATACGCCCTTTCCGATGCACAAGCAATGGACGAGAGGACGCGATCCGAAGCATCAGGCGGCTGCCCTTTACGGCGAACTGAGTGCAGTGCCGGTCTGGCTGCTCCGGCTCGAGGACGAGGAATCGCTGACCGTTGTCGACGACGCCGTACTGGTCCCATTTGAGTCCGGCTTGATACGCGTTTCGAAGACCGGGACGGGTGCCCCGCGGGCAACGACACGCCCTCCTGGATCGACACGGCATAGATGGTGGCATTGGCTCCCAGGTAGAAAAGCTCCTTTCCATCGCGGCGCCAGATAGGCTGCACGCCGCCCCCACGCGAGACCTGACGCTTGTCGGTGAATCCAGGGAAGCTCACGATCGACACTTCGGCGCGTCCCGACGTGGTGTCCGAGAAGGCCATCCAACATCACGTGTCGTCGAAGCGCTCAGGACGCGGTGCAGGCGTCGGTTCCGCGCCTGGCAGAAGCGGATGCGGGCTAAAAGGGGCGCATCGGATTCCAGTCGAAAGGGGGAGTAGAATCAGGTCATCAGGAACGAGTGGCGTGCCTCACGAAGACGATGTGACGGGATTGCTCGTGGCGTGGGGCCAGCGCGATCGAGCCGCGGACAGCCGACTCATGGCTGTTGTGTATGAGGAGCTGCGTCGTGTCGCGCGCCGTCGATTGCGCGCGGAGCGGGCCGATCACTCGCTGGCACCGACCGCTCTCGTCCACGAGGCGTATTTACGCCTCGTCGACCTTCGCCGCGTGCGATGGCAGAACCGCGCACAGTTTTTTGCGATTGCGGAGGGCTTGATGCGGCAGATTCTGGTGGATCATGGACGCGCGTTTGGCCGCAAAACGGGGTGGCCCCGGCTGGAAGGTGCCGCTGGCAGACAATCTCCGCGCGACGATGCCGCGGGATGTTCATGTGCTCGACCTGGACGCGGCGCTCCGTAAGCTCGAGACGATCGACTCCCGTCTGGGCGAATTGGTGGTGCTGCGGTTCTTTGGCGGGATGACCGTCGAGGAAGCCGCAGAGGGCCTGGGTCTATCTCCCGCCACAGTCAAGCGCGACTGGTCGCGCGCCCGGGCATGGCTGTTCCGCGAGCTGCGGAGAGTGGTTCACTGAGCGCGATTCGGTCAGATCGCGCCGGCCGATGGACGCAGGCTGAAGGACCTCACCCCCCATGCAGCACTCACCGCACTAACGATCGCGAATGACCTCGGACCGTTGGGAACACATCTTCGCGCTTTACGACGCAGCACTCGCACGGCCGGAGGCCGAGCGTGCGGCGTTTCTCACGGACCAGTGTCGCGAGGATGCGCACCTGCGCCAGGAGGTGGAGTCACTGCTGGCGGCAGACGGCGACTCCGAGGGCTTCCTTTCCGGCCGTCCGGCTCGCACTGGCGCGGCCAACCTTGACCAATCGGGACCCGCCCCACCGTCGTTGACGCGTGGGATGCGGCTCGGGGTTTTCGACGTCGAAAGCTTTGTCGGCGCCGGGGGAATGGGCGAGGTCTACAGGGCGCACGACACGAGACTCGATCGCCACGTCGCCCTCAAAGTGCTCTCGCCTGACGCGGCAAGCGATCCGCGTGGACGGGCGCGCTTCGCGCACGAGGCCCGCGCCATTGCGCGCCTCTCGCATCCGCGCATCTGTGCGCTGCACGAGATGGGCCACCACGACGGGATCGACTTCCTCGTCATGGAGTATCTCGAAGGTGAAACGCTGGCGGCGCGGCTGCGCAAAGGGCCGATGCCGCTCGCGCAGGCCCTACGCACGGCCGTCGAGATCGCCGGGGCGCTCGCCGCTGCGCACGCACA
>JBEVOI010000241.1:0-6195 GCA_040507665.1 Burkholderiales bacterium | reverse complement strand
CGAAATCCGAGTCGAAGTAGGTCGCGTGCTGGTTGCCTTCGAGGTCGATGGTCTGGGTGAAGTAGCCTTGCTTGTAAAGCAGCCCCACCGCGACAAACGGCAGGCACATGTCGCTCGCAGCCTTGCAGTGGTCGCCGGCGAGGATGCCGAGACCCCCCGAGTAGATCGGGAAACTCTCGTGGAACCCGAATTCGGCGCAGAAATACGCGACCAGATCGCCCTGGCGCAGCCACTCGGACCCGTTCCGCCGCAGCGGCTCGTTGTGGTAGCTGTCGTAATTCGACAGCACCCGGTTGAAGTTGCCGAGATAGACCGGGTCGTCGGCCGCTTCGAGCAGACGCTTCTCGTCGACCCGTTTGAGGAAGGCTCTGGGGTTGTGGCCTACCGCTGCCCACAGGCCGGGATGCAGGCGGGCGAAAAGGGTCCGCGTCGGCCGGTCCCAGCTGTACCAGAGGTTGTTGGCGAGCTCGTCCAGCCGGGCGAGCCGCGCCGGCAGCTTCGGCCGCACTTCGAGGACGTACTGGGTTCCTTGCATGATGTCTCCAAAAGGCGGGCGGCATCGCGTTCGACCCCGCCCCAGGCGATGTTCATTCTATCGAAGTCGGTGACAACCCGACCCGGGCACGCAGGCAACGCAACCGGCGTCAGAGTTGGAGCAGATGCTCCCGGTAATAGCGCAGCTCTGCGATCGACTCGTGGATATCCGCCAACGCCTCGTGCTTGCCCTGCTTGGCGAAGCCGGGCACGATCGCAGGCTTCCAGCGGCGGGCAAGCTCCTTCAGGGTGCTCACGTCCAGGTTGCGATAATGGAAGTAGGATTCGAGGTTCGGCATGTAATGCGCGAGGAAGCGCCGGTCCTGGCAGATGGAATTGCCGCACATGGGGGAGGCATCCTTGGGCACGTGCTGGGTGAGGAAGGTGATCACCTGTGCCTCGGCATCCGCCTCCGCGAGACGGGAATCCTTGACCCGCGCAATGAGCCCGGTGCGCGCGTGGGTGGACTTGTTCCAGGCATCCATGCCGTCGAGCACTGCGTCGTCCTGGTGCACGGCGAGCACCGGACCTTCGGCGACGATGTCGAGCCGCGTGTCGGTGACGACCACCGCCACTTCGATGATACGGTCGCGTTCGGGGCTGAGCCCGCTCATCTCGAGATCGATCCAGATGAGCGCGTTGGCGTCCTGTGCCATAATTTTCCTGGGAATTCTGACGGCTTTTATTGTGTCATAGCTCCCGTCACCGGCATAACCCGATACTCATGAACGCGTTCACGCTCTTTTTTCTCTGCGCCCTCGTCCTTTCCACGGCCACCCGCCTGTGGCTGGGAAACCGCCATGTCCGCCACGTGCACGCCCATCGAGAGCAGGTGCCGGCGGGATTTTCGGACCAGATCACGCTTGCTGCGCACCAAAAGGCTGCGGACTACACCATCGCGAAAACCCGCCTCAATCTGCTGCACGTGGTGGTCGATGCCCTGGTGCTCCTGGCGCTGACCCTGGGAGGCGTGTTGAACGGCCTGGACGAATTCTGGCGTGGCGCGCTCGGGCCGGGCCTGTGGTCCGGGTTGGCGTTGATCGTAAGCGCGGTCGTCGTCATGTCGATCGTCGACATTCCCCTGAGCTGGTACCGGACGTTTCGCATCGAGGCGCGCTTCGGCTTCAACCAGATGACGGTGAAGCTGTTCGTAAGCGACCTGCTGAAGCAAGCGCTGATCGGTGCGGTCATCGGCATTCCTCTGCTGGTGGCAGTGCTCTGGCTCATGCAGGGGATGGGCGAGCGCTGGTGGCTTTATGTCTGGCTGGTGTGGGTCGCATTCAGCGTCGTGATGCTCGTTGTCTATCCCACCTTCATCGCTCCGCTCTTCAACAAGTTCAATCCCATGCAGGACGGAGACCTGAAGCGCCGCATCGAGGCGCTGCTCGCGAAGTGCGGGTTCCGTTCCCAGGGCCTGTTCGTGATGGACGGATCGAAGCGGAGCAGCCACGGCAATGCCTACTTCACCGGCTTCGGCCGGGCCAAGCGCATCGTGTTCTTCGACACCCTGCTGTCACGCCTCGATCCGCCGGAGATCGAAGCGGTGCTCGCCCACGAGCTGGGGCATTTCAAGCTGCGGCACGTGGTCAAGCGCATGGCGCTCACCTTCGGGGTGAGCCTCGCGTTTCTGTGGGTGCTCGGTCGGCTGATGGACCAGCAGTGGTTCTACCAGGGGCTGGGCGTGTCCACCCCGTCCACTGCGATGGCGCTGCTGCTGTTCTTCCTCGTGGTACCCGTGTTCACGTTCCTGCTCCAGCCGATCTCGAGCTTCTACTCCCGCAAGCACGAGTTCGAGGCCGATGCCTACGCGGCACAGCAATCGTCCGCGTTGGATCTGGTGCACGCGCTGGTGAAGCTCTACAAGGACAACGCGTCGACCCTCACGCCGGACCCGCTCCACTCCGCGTTCTACGACTCGCATCCGCCGGCCGCGAGCCGCATCGCGCGCCTGCGAGCCATCGCGCACGCGTGACGCGGATGACCTTCAAGAGAGAGCTCATGAAGTTGCTGCTCGCCATCATGCTGTGGGCGGCAGGAGCTGCAATCGCCGAGCCCTTTCCAAAGGCTGACGCGGGCAAGGGGCAAAAGCTGGTTACCCAGAGCAAGTGCAATGCGTGCCATGTGTCCATCGTGGGCGGTGACGGCACCGCGATCTATACGCGTGCGGACCGCAAGGTGAAGAGCGCGTCGGGGCTGCTTTCCCAGGTGCGCACATGCAACGCCATGCTCGGCACCAACTGGTACCCCGAGGACGAGGAAAACGTCGCGGCGTATCTGAATCGGACTTACTACAAGTTCAAGTAATGCGCCATTCGCAGCAGGAGCGATCATGAACGACTCCACCACCGGACTTACCACGAAGAAGTGCAAGCCGTGCGAAGGCGGCGCGCCGAAGCTCACGGAGGCAGAAATCCGATCGCTGCTCGCGCAGATCACGGAATGGGATTTCCGGGACGGGGCGATCACGAAGACCTACCGCTTCAAGAACTATTACGAGACCATGGCGTTTGTGAACGCGACCGCCTGGATCTCGCACCGGGAGGATCATCACCCGGACATCGCGGTGGGGTACAACCAGTGCGCGGTGAAGTACTGGACCCACGCAATCGGCGGCCTGTCGGAAAACGACTTCATTTGTGCCGCCAAGGTAGACGCACTCTTCGACCTGTGAAGAAGTGGGCGAACAGGCTCGGGGAAGTCGTTTCGGTGCAGGCTAATGCACGAAGCGCGTTACGCCGGAGCCAAAATGATTTCATCTGCGCGGCCAAGATCGATGCGCTGTTCGAACTCTGAGCCGGCGACTGCCAGCTCGCTCGGGGCCCGGTAGAGCGTGCGGCAACGCGCGCCGCCGAAGCAGAATTCACCGCTCATTTCCGGTCTAGTCGTCGCCACCTTCGGCCGCAGCTTTGCGGTCGAGCTGACGGATAGCGAGATCATTTCCTGCACCACCCGCGGCAGGCGCGGCAGCCTCGCGTGCGGCGATCGCGTTGCAGTCATGCGGACCTCCTCCGACCAGGGTGTGATCGAGGCGACCGACCCGAGGTCGACGCTGTTTTACCGGTCCGACGCCTTTCGCCAGAAGCTCCTGGCAGCCAACGTGACCCAGGTGGTGGTCGTGGTCGCGCCATGGCCCGTCTTTTCTGGAGACCTGGTGGATCGATGCCTCATCGCAGCGGAGCATGCAGGAGCGAGGAGCGTCATCGTCCTCAACAAGTCTGACCTCCCCGAAGCGACCGCCGCCCGGCAGCGCCTGGCTCTCTATCCCGCGCTCGGCTACGAAGTGGTGCCGATCTCCGCGAAGTACGACGTGGCGACCCTGGCGCCGCGCCTCGCCGGACACACGAGCCTGCTGATAGGCGAATCGGGCATGGGAAAATCCACCATCGTGAACCGGCTGCTGCCCGAGGCAAGGGCGGCCACCGCGGAGGTATCGCGGTATCTCGAAGCAGGCAAGCACACGACGTCCCATGCGCGCCTCTATCATCTCGGCCCCGAGAGCCACATCGTGGATGCGCCCGGTCTGCAGGCGTTCGGGTTGCGGCACCTCGATCGCCGTGATCTCGCCCATGCCTTCGTGGAGTTTCGGCCACTGCTGGGCCAGTGCAGGTTCGCCGACTGCCGCCATCTGAAGGAGCCGGATTGCGCCGTTGTGCGCGCTGCGGATGGGGGAGGAATCGCAGAGCAGCGGCTGAAGATCTACCGCAGGTTGCTGGAAGAAGTGGACGGGAGTTGAGCGAGGCCGTGCTCAGCCGACCCAATTTGCGATCGACACGAGCAGAACCAGACCCATCCACAGCGCGAGCACGCGCCACACCAGGCCGCTCGCGCTGCGCATGTAGTCGGCGTCCGCTTCGTCGCCGGTGCCAAGCTCTGGGCGGAAGCGGACGGTCGGCCCCTCTTGCACCGCGCTTCCAAGGCGTACCCCCATCGCGCCCGCGCCGGTAGCGAGCAGAATGCCCTGCCGGTGCGGAATCCACGTCATCGCCTGGGAGCGCCAGCAGTACACCGCGTCCTCGAAGTCGCCTGCCACCGCGAAGCTCGCTGCGGTGAGCCGGGCCGGCACCCAGTCGAGTGCGGCGAAGGCTGTACGCGCAAACTCCCCGAAGCGGCCGAATTCATCGTCGCTGCGAGCACCCCAGTCGCGGTCCAGCTCGGAAGCGAGGCGATAGAGCAACGCGCCGCACGGGCCCGGCACCACAAGAAACCACGCCATGACCGCGAAGCCGTTGCGATGGGCATCGAGCAGCCGATGCTCAATTGCGAGCTTCGCCACCTCGGCCGCGGACAGCGCGTCGGCAGGGCGGCCGGTCCACTCCTGGAGCGCGGCTTTCGCGGCGGGAAGATCTCCGTTGCGCAGGGCATCGCCGATCACACCATAAGGCTTGCGCACCTGCCGCAGGCTCACGGTGTAGTAAAGCACGCCCGCATTCAGCATCCACGCCAGAAGCGGCGTGATGCCATGCAGCAGGTAATAAATGAAGAGCGCTGCGAGAGTCGGTACACCCACCGCCAGCAGCCATCCCATGACGCCATGCCGATGCTGGCCGGCGTTGAAGTTGCGCTCGATGGTCTCCGCGTAGCCGCGGAATAGCGCGAGCAGACGATTGTCGCGGCCAAGCGGGCGAACCTGTTCGAGCAGGAAGGCGGCGAGCAGCGAAAAGAACGACATCGCAGGGGCGCGGCGGAAAAGGCGCTATGGTAAGGCGCGCGCGGAAGTCATTTCAACCGACGCGGGAGACAGGCGGGAGCAAAAAAAACCCCGCTTCCTGCGGAAGCGGGGAAGAGCGCACAGCGGAGGTTTTCTGGCGTTTCGCCGGGTGATCCAGCGTGCTTCACACCCCGCGCGAAAGGAACACCAGAGATCAAAGTAAGCGCAACCGCCGTGCCAGTCGAATCAAGCATCGCAAAAACATGGGGTTGGACTGAAATACGTGGTCAAAGGAAGGGTTGAGGCGATTCAAGTTGGTGCCGGTCCGAGGGTTCCGGCATCAAGATGGTGCGGGCCCGCTCCCCGCAGCCCGACACATCTTCCAGGAATCGCCGGCCGTGCATTAACGCGGACAGGAGCAGCCGGCAGATTCGACCGCTACCGGTACCGGATCGCGAGAATCTCGAGATCGGTGTCGCCAGCCGGCCGTTTCCAGACCACGGTGTCGCCGACCTTCGAGCCGATCATCGCCCTGCCCAGCGGGGACGACCAGCTTACCTTTCCCACGCTGACGTCGGCCTCGTCCTCGCCGACGATGCTGAACGTGTGGCGCACGTCCTTTTCGTCGCTCACGTCGACGATCGCACCGAAGTGGGCTTCGTCACGGGGCTGGCCGGACAACCCGACAGGGATCGCGCTTTCGAGCCGCTGCTGAAAGTAGCGCAGGTCCCGCTCAACCTGTTTTACCTGCTGCTTCGAAAGCGGATCATCCGCCGCGGCAAGTCTCACCCGCTGCTCCTGCAGCTCCGCGTAGTGGTTCTGCAGCTGCGCTAGCCCGGCTGGGGTGACGTAGTTCGGGTAAGGGCTTTGCGGCCGCTCCGGTAGCTCATCGGAAACCAGGTTCTCGTCCGATTCCTTTACGAAAGCTCGGCTCATCATCGGATCCTATGCGCGGGCTAGCCGCAGGGTGAATTTCTATTGTGGTGGCTCGGACCGCTTGCGGCAATAGCACC
>JBEVOI010000237.1:0-2859 GCA_040507665.1 Burkholderiales bacterium | reverse complement strand
CTTCGAATTCCCACCACCGCGACGCCGGCATTCCGCGATAGGTTGCCGGAGCGGGAATCACGGTCCTGGTGATAGGTAGCGGATTCACTCCTTCCTCCCGGTCTTCACCGGCTCCGATCGTTTCGCCCATCCGTACATCGAAGTCGTACCAGTCGAGATCGCCTTCGTAGTACTCCGACGTCAAGACCATTGGCGGCGTCGTTGGCGCTTCAACGGAGAAGGCGTACTCCATCCGCTGCGAGGACCAGGCTTCGGGTTGCCCCGCCGGCTCGCTGAACAACCCCTCATACCAACGAATGAACGCGTCTCGCGCGTCCGCGAATGCCTGAACATCGGCAGGTTGTTCGATTGTCGGCGACGCGGGAAGCGGGTTCTTCTTGATCTCGGTGTACAGCTTCACGCCATCCGGAACGCGGCCAGACATCACGTCCAGGAATCGCAAGGCCTCGCCATCAACGTCCGCCGCGAGCGCTGCGCTGCGTGCTGGCAACGGGAACGCCGCGAGGAAGCCTTGATGGTATTTCGTGCCGAACGGCGCGCGCCCCAACAGGCGCAAGAATTGCTGACCGGCTTCGACAGCAACACGCAGGCGCACAAGTGCGCCCGGTTTGGGGTGCACGGCCTCGCACTCGACGAACGTTTCCAAAGGAACCTTCTTCGGATCGAACTTCACCGGCCCTGCACCGCCCTGCGGTACGTACCGCGAGAGTTCGGCGCATTCGGCGCGCAGCCGTGCGGAAACGGGCGTGCCATTGTCGTCGCCTTGCAACTCACCGAGTTGCCACTGCCGCGCGAGCAGCCAGAGGGGATCGTAGATCCGCGCCTTCAGCGTTTCGTTCTGCGAAGCGCCGCGGACGTTCGGTTCCAACCGCGACCAGGTAGTGATGGATGGCATGATGCTCTCAGGGTCTCGCCAAGAAGTCCGTTGAGACAGTGTGGCCCTCAGCATTGAAGGCGAAATACGCTGCTGGGAGATAGTGCGAGGTCTCGTCCAGCAAATCCGGCGTGACGGCGCGCATGTGCACCAGGCTGATCGTCTCGCGCAGTACCTGTTGAAGCCACGGGATCGTCCAGAACGCCTGCGCGACGGGGTTGGGATGGGCGGCCACGAGAATAGCCTGAGGCGCAACAGAATCCGGCTGGTTGTACTGAAACACCACGCCAGTGGTTTCGGTGGCATTGGGCACGACTTCGACCCACTCGTCGATCAACAGGCCAGCAAGCGCGGGCTGCGTGAAATCGATGGGTTCCGGCATATGGACAATCAGCGATAAGCGGCCTGGCGGGATCGGCGTGTCTGGCTTCGCCGGCAAGCCAACCCAGCGGTCGTCGTCACGTTGTGGAAGCTGCGCCACCTGGAGCGTGAGTGCATCACCGTTGCCCAGCGCTTCGGCGTACTGCAGCGCATCGTCGAGGCGCGCGACCCCTTCGCGAACTCGCGCCATCCGTTGATGGAACGTCACGACGGCAAGCGGGTCGCCATCTTGAACAGCAGTGCTCGCGGTCAGAGCACGCTGAATCTCGGCCAGATTCGGTGACCGGAAGCGTGGAAGCGCCACGAAGCTGTTGCCGAACAGATGCCTGAGTCGTTCCGCAGAATCCGTCGCGGCATCGGCTTTCGCGAGGCGATCTGTCGCTTCGCGGTCGATAGATCGCGCTTGAAAGACGAGGGTCTTCAGATCCGCTTCGGTCTGGCCGACCACCGACAACGGGATGGCTCCCGGGATGCCGAAGGCTGCGATCGTATGCATCACCGACCGCAGCGGTGCCAGTGTGGTGGGTGTGGCGCCATTCAACGCCGTTTGCAAGGTCGTCTGCAATTGACGGAGCGAGGCCAACGCACGGTCCGCGCGGACCCTTAAATTCGCAGCATCCAGAACCGTGGGCGCAACGTCGGCGATATTGATGTCTCCCGCTCGCAACGCCCGTCCACCCGCCAGCAGATTACGCGCTGCGCGCACCACTTCGGTGAACTCCGACCAACTGACGTCCGTCGTGGGCCAGGCTGGATCGCGTGACGGATTCAGCCGCAGCGTTTGAGTAGCGGTGAGCGCCACGTTTCGCCGCACCAGGAAAAGGATGCGCTGCTCGAGTTCCGAAAGCCGGGAATCTTCGGTTGATTCCTGTGCATGAATCACATCGAGCGGCGCGAGCCTGAGGTCCTTGAGCCGAATTTCTCGCTTGTCAACGACGGCGCCCGTCGTCGTGTTCACCCGTTCGACGACACAGCGAACATTGTTGGGGTTGCCGAGGAGTTTCGCCGCCCACGCGTTGAGGAACGGCTCTGCCACAGAACGAAAAGTCGCTGTCCAATCGGCGATCGTGGCTGGAGCGCCAGGAAAGAGCGCGACCACTCGGTGCGTAAACGCAGAACCGGTCCGCGGCGTGCGGATGACTTCCAGCTCCGGCGGCGGCGCTTCGCCGCGTTCCAGTGCATCGAGCGTTGCGGCCGCGCGGCTGGGATTGCCGAGCACGACATGATGAGCGCTCTCGGCCAGCAAGGCATCGCTCAGCGCGTCGACGCTGTTGGCCAGTGCATCCAACTCCACGTTCATGACGGACGGCACCGGCACCTTCGCTAACGTGCTCGCGAGCTGAAAAAGAGTCGCGCGATCCCCCCGCCCCTTTGTTCGGCGCACGAGGTCGAGCCCATCCACCACATGGGTCGCTGACACAGACTCGACCGCTTGCCCGGTCTCGTCGACGCGCGCTGATTTGATCGGCACGAGCTGGCGGAACGCATCGATGAAGACGTCCAGCCCACGTTCGTGCAGTGCGCGCTCGAAGCGATACCCGAGCAAGGCGGCGAGCGGCTGGCCGGATCGCACGCCGTCCAGCAGATATTGCGCCGTGCGGGCG
>JBEVOI010000231.1:0-12616 GCA_040507665.1 Burkholderiales bacterium | reverse complement strand
TGCCCTGCACCCGCTCGCTCCAGACCGAGCCGGGCAGAAGCCTGCTGATGCTCGCCATCCCCGTCAGGCTCGCATCACCGAAATGACTCAATACGACGCCGTCGCTGTCGGTCAGTACGATGACGTAGCCGGAGCGGGCGATCTGCTGCGAAAGGCTCGCCATCTCGGGGCGGGCGAAGGCGAGCAGGTCATCGAGTCGGGCCCGGCGATCGGCTAGCTCACCGGGGCTGACCTGTTGCGGCTCGCCCCGGCCGGCCGGATCGAGACCGTAGTCGTTGGCGCAGCGGCTCCAGGAGCGGGCGACGCGGCCTGCCACACCGATCGCTTCAGGGGCCGTGTCGGAGCGGATGACAGAGTAGACGTGCCGCGCGTGATTGGTGACGATATCCGACATGGGGGCTCCCTTAGGCCTGTGGCGCTCCCCACTCGGCGGTCAGTACCGGGACTGGTTGCCCGGAGCTGTCCTGGCAGGGCACGGCCCGGGGAACGCATGGGGTCGGGAACCTGTCTCAGGGGCAGTCTGCCGCAGATGTTGTGCTAAGCTGGAAATTCTATCAGAAACGAAAGCGGGCGCTGCTCTGCGATATATGCTGCGACGCCCGCGGTAACACGCCACGGTTCGGAGGATTTCTCATCGTGATTCGTCGTGCGCTCGCCGTATTGCTGCTTCTCATTTCCGGTGCTGTCCTCGCAGACGACTATCCCACGGTAGACCGCGTCCAGTTCGTGCTCGAATGCATGAAGAACCACGAGGGCAAGTACGAATACGTCTACAAGTGCTCTTGCGTGATCGATGCCATCGCGAAGAAGATGCCTTACGACACCTTCGTCGAGGCCTCGAGCATCGCCCGCTATGCCACCATGGGCGGCGAACGGATGGGGGTGTTCCGCGACTCCGACGAGATGCGGGCGCTGGCGAAAAAGTGGAAGACGGTCGAAGCCGAGGCGAACAAAGCCTGCCTCGTCGAATAGTGGTTTCCGCGGCGAGAAATCAAAAGCCCTCCGAACGGAGGGCTTTTGATTTCGAGAGCAGCAGCTTCCTCTTCAGGAGCCAGGTCGCTTGCCCAGCACCACCTGGACCGAACTGGAAAACTTCAGGTCCTTGGAATCCACCACCTCGGCCTTCATCTCTCCGCCTTGCTTCGGCACGAAATAGAACCGAAAGTTGGGATCCTCGCTGATGGTGAAATCCACCTCGGCGGACATGATCGGCTTGCCCGCGTAGCTCACGTCGATCTTGCGCACGAACTGGGGTGGCGCGTATAGCCGCGTCAGCTGGTCCATCGCCAGACCCGACACATTCGGGTGGCTGACCATGAGCTGGGCGATGCTCGGCTCGCCGGCCTTCAGATTGTCATCGAGCTTGATCTTCATCTTGCCCACGCGTGCCATCGCCGCTTCCAGGTCCTTGCCCGCCGGGGCCGAACAGCCGCCCGCCGCCTTCACGTACTTGCTGGCCATGTAAAGCTTGCCGTCATTCATCTCGGCGATCGCTCGCACCGTGCTGTATTCCTCGATGCGGACGCGGGTGTCGATGTCGGCGCGCCCGCTATCGGGGGTGAAGGTGAAGATCGCGCCCACCGGCGACGGATTCTTGTCGATGATGAGGTACACCTTCTTGATGAACCGGTCGGGCGTCTGGGTCAACCGGGTCTTGATGGAAAGGGGCACGATAGCGGCATCCTCGGCGCGGTCCGGGGCTTCGAGCACGATCACGGTGCCGTCGTTATCTCCGATCGGCCGGTCACCGAACAGGCTGGTCCGCACCAGATCCCAGTTACCCGCCTTCTGCCCCTCGTCAGCCGCGAGCGCGGCGGCACATGGAAGCAACGCTGCGAGCGTCATTGCCAGCAGCCGCTTGATGGTCCGATTCTTCATTCCTTCTCCTCCGCCGCTTGCATCAGGACCTTCAACCGCAAACCCCGAGCGTCAATCTTCCCACTCTATCTCGGCGTAGACCGCCGTCACGTTGCGCTTGTTGAAGAGATCGAACAGCAGCCATTTGCTTCGCTCCGATTCGCCAACGGTCGCGATCGCCTGCTGGATGGTCTGCTTCGCCTTCAGCGCCGCACGGGTTTGGTCGAGGATCGCCAGCAGATACCCTTGCTGCCTATCGAACGCCTCGTTCCACCCATTCTGAATCAGACCGTGCCCGGACACCACGCGTTCCGGTGCGAGCCCCTTAATTTCCCCCATCACCTTCAGCCACCCGCGAATGCTGCCATCCACGACGGGGATATGCCCGACGAATAGCAGATCTGCCAGCCAGAGCGTGCCGGTCTGGGGATCGTAGACCGTCAGATCGTTGTCTGTGTGCGCTGTCGGCCAGGCCTTCAGCTTCAGAGTGCGTCCGCCGAGATCCAGGTCGAGGGTGTCGCGGACCAGCAGCGTAGGTGGCACGATCTCGCTGCCCTCCGCCGCTGCACCCAGATTCCGGTTGAGGGCATTGCGGTACACCTGTCCCCGCGCCGCCATCGCTGCCGGCAGCTTGTGATGGCCAACGAACGCGGGCTTTTCGCCTTTGAACGCGGCATTCCCGAAGATGTGGTCCGGATGGACATGGGAGTTGATGACGTAGCAGATGGGTTTGTCGGTTCGGCGTTTCACCGCCTGCCGCAGCGCCTCGCCCAGAAGCTTGGTGCCGCCGCTGTCGATTATCGCCACGCACTTCTCGCCGACCACGAAGCCGATGTTTGCGATGCCGGCGAAGTTCTGTGCGGTCATGTCCTCCTGCAAACCGGGGTGCAGGAAAATGCCGGGGGCGACTTCGCGCACCTCCAGCGCTCCGGGGCCTTCCGCGTGCAGCGGAAGTGGGGCCAGCATCGCGCCGCTCCATCCCAGCAGGAGAAGCCAGCATTTCCACAAAGACTTCAAGCGGATCCCGGGCTGATCTCATCCGATGCCAGGGGGCAGTGTACACCGGTCGCCGAACGCGGCTCCTCTTGCGGCCGTATGGATTTGCGACCCCCTGTGCGCACCGCTAAGATGCGGCCATCATGCGCGTCCCCGCGAGGTTCCCGCGCGCCGGCTTCGGCGCACTCCCGCTCTTCTTCCTGCTTCTCACCTTTGCCGGGTGCGGCTTTCGCACCTACGAGCCGAAGCCGCTGGACCCGCCCAAGTCGGCGGCAGAGGTCTCCTCGCGCTCGCTCGAGGCGCCCGCGCTTCGGGACTATCTGCAAGGCCGTGGCGTCGCGGTGGATCCATGGCCGCGCGCCGACTGGACTCTCGCCACGCTGACCTGGGTCGCGCTTTACCATTCGCCCGAGCTCGATATCGCCCGCGCGCAAGTGGCGGTCGCGCGTGCGGGCGAGGTCACCTCGGCCCAGCGACCCAATCCCGCGATCCAGCTCGGTGGACAACACCACAGTGAAACCGGGCCGCCGAGAGAATCGCCGTGGACGGTGAGCCTGATCCTCGATCTCCCGATCGTCACGGGCGGCAAGCGCGAGGCACAGATGGCGCGCGCGCAGGCACTGTCTGAAGGCGCCCTTCTCGACCTCGCGGCAGCGGCGTGGCAGGCGCGCAGCCGCGTGCAGGCACGCTATGTCGACTGCTACGCGGCGACGGAGGAGGCCCGCCTCGCCGACGCGGAGGCCGCCCTGCGGCAAGAGGAGCTGGCGCTGATCGAGCGGCGCGTCGAGAGGGGCTTCGCGTCCGCGACCGATGCTACCGCAGCGCGGACGCGGCTCGCGGAGGCGCGTCTTGCGCGGGCGCGCGCCGCTGCACGGCTGGAGGAGGCAAGGGGAGGGCTCGCGCAGGCGCTTGGCGTATCGGTGGCTTCGGTGCAGCGCCAGTACCTGTCATTCTCCGACCTGAAGGCACAGCTACCGCAGGGTAGCGACGGCGACCTGCAGGCAGTCGCGCTGCAGAACCGGCTCGACATCCGGCGCGGCCTCGCCGACTACGCGGTCGCCGAGGCTAACCTGCAGTTCGAGGTCGCGCGGCAGTATCCGGACCTAGTCCTGCGCCCGGGTTATATCTGGGATCAGGGCGACCGGATCTGGGCGCTCGGATCGTTTGTGCTCCTGCCGCTCATGAACCGGAACGAGGGCCCCATCCTGGAGGCCGAGGCGCGGCGAACGCTGGAAGCGGACCGCTTCCTGGCGCTGCAGACACGAGCCATCGGAATCGTAGCGGCGCGGGAGGCCGGCTACCAGGCCACGCAGCGCGAGCTTGCCGCGGCGAATGCCCTCCAGCGCGACGCGGCTGAGCGTACAGCGCGGACGGAGCGCCGCTTCGATGCGGGGGATGCGGATCGTCTTGAACGCACCCGGGCGCGGCTCGAGGCCGTGATTGCCGAACGGCTTGCGTTCGCGAGCGAATTCCACGAGTTGCAGACCTATGTGCTGCTCGAAGACGCGGTGCAGGCGCCGCTCGACGGTTCCGCCGCCCCCGTGGCGGATCCGGTGACGCCGCGGCTCGCGGAGGATACGAGATGACCGCGAGAGGGTCGCTGCTGCCATGGCTGATGGGCGCGATCATCGTGCTCTTGCTCGCCGCCCTGCTGTTCGCCCTGCGCGATGAACTCTTGCTGAGCAGGCCGGAGCCGGAAGACGCAGTCCCGTCGCGGGCTGCGGGCGCGGATCTGCGGGTCCGGATCTCCGAACCGGCGCAGGAGGCGGGCGGCATCCGCACCGAAGCCCTCAAGCCGGCGCGACTCGCGCCCGCCACCGAGGTCTTTGGGGTGGTAATGAATCCGGCGCCGCTCATGGAGCTGCGGGCGCGGCTTCTTGCCGCCCGTGCCGAGGCCGACGGCGTGCGCGCAGCAGCGAGCTTCAGCGGGCGTGAGCATGAGCGCCTCAAGGCTCTGTACGCGGACGATCGCAATGTCTCGCAGCGGGCGGTGCAATCCGCGGACGCCACGCTGCGTAGCGAGCAGGCGCGACTCTCCGGTCTGGATCGGGGGGCGATTGGACTGCATGAGTCACTGCGCACCCAATGGGGCGATGCGATTGCGCGATTCGCCGCCGATCCGCGTGCGACGTTCTTCGAGGAGTTGTCGTCGCAGCGGACGCTGCTGGTGCAGGTGACGCTGCCCCCAGGAGCCGAGCCGCCCGCCCCGGATGCCGTGATTTCCCTCTCGCTCCTGACGGGTTCGGGACCCAAGCGGCGCGCGGTGCTGCTGTCGAGCGCGCCTTTCGCTGACCCCGTGATCCCGGGTCCGACTTACCTCTTTCGCACGGCCGCGGCGCCGGAACTGCGTGTCGGGAACCGGGTGAAGGGCGAATTGCCCCGCGGCGGCGCGGCGCGGGACGGGGTGGCCGTCCCATGGGCCGCCGTCGTGTACCACGGTGGCAAGGCGTGGGCGTACGTACAAACCGGCAAGGACGAGTTCGCGCGGCGCGAGGTCGAGACCGGCACGGCAGTCGAAGGCGGCTGGTTCAACGACGAGGGTCTCAAACCGGGAGAGGCGGTGGTGGTGTCCGGCGCGCAGCTGCTGTTGTCGGAAGAGCTGAAATACCAGATCCGGAACGAAAATGAGGACTAGTAGGAACGAAGGGTTCACGTTCCGGCGGAGGCTCTCGCGGGCTTCGCTTGCGTGATGTCGATGCGGGAATGAGCGCCGAACGCAGCGGCCGCGGCTCCCGCCTCGTGCCCGATTCGCTGGCCGGCCAGTGATCGCCCGCATCGTCGGCCTATCGATCCGCTACGCCGTCGTCGTCGTCGCGCTCGCACTGGTGCTGGTCTGCTACGGGCTCTACACCCTCACGCGGGCCGATCTCAATGTGTTCCCGGAATTTTCTCCGAGCCAGGTCGTAATCCAGACCGAGGCGCCCGGTCTGTCTACAGAACTCGTGGAGGCTCAGGTGACAGCTCGCATCGAGGCGGCGCTCGCGGGCCTGACCGGCATCCAGAGCCTGCGCTCCCAGAGCATCCCGGGGCTATCGGTCGTGACCCTGATCTTCGGCGAGCAGGAAACCATCTTCCGCAAGCGCCAGCTGGTGACAGAGCGCTTGTCCCAGCTTGCAGCCCAGCTGCCAACCGGCATCGGACCGCCCGCGATGACGCCGCTCACGTCCTCGGCGAGCACGGTGCTCGGCGTCGGTCTCACCTCGGACGCGCGCTCGTTGATCGAGCTCCGTTCGCTCGTCGACTGGACCGTGCGCCCACACCTCCTGTCGGTGGCAGGTGTGGCAGACGTGAATGTGTTCGGCGGCGCGGTGCGGCAGTGGCAGGTGCAGGTGGACCCGCAGCGGCTCGTCACCCTCGGCCTGTCGGTGCAGGACGTCCTCGCGGCCGTGCGCGGGGCGTCCGGCGTCCTCGGCACCGGCTTCGTGGAGGGAGACAACCAGCGCATCGTCATCGCGGCCGAGGGCCAACCCCGCAGCCCTTCGGGATTGGCGGAGGCGGTGGTGGTCCAGCGCGAGGGCCGCGTGGTGCGCATACGCGACGTAGCGGACGTGGTCGAGGGACCTGCCCCCACCATCAGCGCCGCGCTCATCGACGGCAAACCGGGCGTGTTCCTCATGGTCCAGGGTCAGCTGGGTGCGAATGTGCGATCGACCACCCAGCAGCTGGAGGCGGCACTCCAGGAACTGAAGCCACTCTTCGCGGCGGAGAAGGTCACCTTCCATCCGCGTCTCTTCCGCCCCGCCAACTTCATCGAGACTGCCGTCGCCAATGTCCAGCGCGATATCCTCATCGGGTCGGTGCTGGTGATTGCAGTGCTGTTCCTCTTTCTCTATAACACCCGCACCGCGTTCATCTGCGCCACGGCAATCCCGGTTTCGCTGCTCGGTGCGGTGCTCGTGCTCGACTCCTTCGGGATCGACCTCAACATCATGGTGCTCGGCGGCCTCGCCATCGCCCTCGGCGAGGTGGTGGACGATGCCATCATCGACACCGAGAACATCTTTCGGCGCCTGCGCCAGAACCGGGAGCAGGGCAGCCCGCTCAGCGCTACCAAGGTGGTGCTGAATGCTTCCCTCGAGGTGCGCAGCTCGGTGGTCTACGCGACCTTCATTGTGGCGCTGGTGTTCGTGCCGCTGCTCACGCTCTCCGGGGTCGCCGGCAAACTGTTCGCGCCACTCGGGCTTGCCTACATCTTCGCGATCCTCGTCTCGCTGGTGGTGGCGATGACGCTTACCCCCGCGCTCTGCTCCCTGCTGCTCGCGCATGCGCCGCTCAAGGAGGCGGACCCGCCGCTCATCCGGTGGATCAAGCCGCGCTATGCCCGCCTGCTGACAAGGGTGGAGCGGCATCCCGCGCGGGTGGTCGGGATCGTCGGGCTTGTGCTTGCCACCGGTGTCGGCATGCTGCCCTTCTTCTCGGGCGAGTTCATCCCGGCCCTGAAGGAAGGTCACTACATCATCCACATGACCGCGGTGCCGGGGACGTCGCAGCAGGAGTCTCTGCGCATCGGCAAGCGTGTGACAGCCGAGCTGCTGCGCATCGAGGGCGTGCAGTCGGTGGTGCAATGGGTAGGGCGCGCCGAGCGGGGCGCCGATACCTTCGGCGTCCATTACAGCGAATTCGAAGTGGAGATCGGTGCACTGCCCGGGCGTGAGCAGACCCGCATTCTGAACGCGATACGCGGCGCTCTATCTGGGAATGGCGGACGGTTTCCGGGCGTGAGCTTTGTGGTGAACACGTTCCTCACCGAGCGCATCGAGGAAACCATTACCGGGTACGCGGCAGGAATGGCGGTGAACCTGTTCGGCTCGAATCTGGATTCCCTCGACCGGGACGCGCAGGCGGTGGCTCGGGTTCTCGCAAGCGTGCCGGGCGCGCGCGACGTGCAATTGCAGGCGCCGCCTGGAACGCCGCAGCTCTCGGTGCGGCTGCGGCCTGACCTGCTCGCCAACTGGGGTCTGTCGAGTGGCACCGTGCTGGAGGTGATCCAGGCCGCGTACCAGGGGACGACAGCGGGCCGCATCTTCCGGGATAACCAAGTCGTCAATGCCGTCGTCGTGTTGCCGCCCGAACTGCGGCGCTCGATCGCCCAGGTGCGCGATCTGATCCTCCGGAATCCCGAGGGAAGAATGCTGCGGCTCGGAGACGTTGCGGAGGTAGAGATCACCAGCGGTCGCTACAAGGTTCTGCACTACGGCGGGAAACGTTTGCAGACCGTGACCGGAAACGTCGCGGGCCGCGATCTGGGTGACTTCGAGCGCGAAGTGAAGAGCCGCATCGCCGAGCAGGTGAGGCTTTCCCCCGGCAACTTCCTTACCTTCAGTGGCACCGCGGAGGCGCAGGCGCGGGCGCGGGGCGACCTGATCGCCCACTCGCTGCTCGCGGGCGTGGGGATTTTCGTCCTGCTCTACGTCGCGTTCAACAACCTGCGCAATCTCGGTATCACCTTCCTGAACCTGCCGTTTGCGCTCGTCGGCGGAGTGATTGCGGTCCTCGGTACCGGCGGCTGGCTTTCGCTCGGTTCCATGGTGGGGTTCGTGACCCTGTTCGGCATCACGCTGCGCAACTCGATCATGCTGGTGTCGCACTATCAGTACCTGATCGAATTCGAAGGCGCCACCTGGTCGAAGGAGACGGCGCTGCGGGGCGCCCAGGAACGGCTGCCGTCGATCCTGATGACCGCGCTGGTGACCGCGCTCGGTCTGCTGCCCCTCGCGCTCGGCAGCGGTCAGCCGGGGCGCGAGATCGAAGGACCGATGGCGACCATCATCGTGGGCGGCCTCGTGACCTCGACCTTGCTCAACCTCGTGATCCTGCCCACCGTCCTCCTCCACTACGGGCGCTTCGGCACTGCGAGCCGCTGAGGGCAGCATGGCTTAACGCCCAAATGACCTCGAATTCGCCGAGATGGCAATCGGCGCGGCCAACCGTACGACTCGGTTGCGGCTTCGCGATAAACTTGCGTGCGCCCGCGTCGTTTGCCGGTCTACCTCGCTGACCGCAGCGCCGAAAATCAGACGGGGAGCAGCCTCCAGGGAGTCACGATGAAGGGAACGTATCTTCGGTTCTACATGCACGAGAACAGAAAACACGGCCACCGGCTGCTCTACGAATGGCTGCTCGAACAAGCACGGAAGATCGGTATACACGGAGGTTCGGCGTTCCGTGCCTCGGCCGGATTCGGTCGTCACGGAATTCTGCACGAGGACCACTTCTTCGAGCTCGCCGGGGACACGACCATGGAGGTCGAGTTTCTGGTAACCGACGACGAGGCGGAGCGGATGCTCGACCTCATCCGGCGCGAGCGCATCCGATTGTTCTATGGCCGCGTGGCGGCCGAGTTCGAGGCCACGCCGGGCGACGACTGACGCCTCTCGGTGCGCGATCTGATGCCTTGGGGGCAAGTCGTCGACGGAGATATTCTCGGTCGCCGCGCTCTGGCTCGGATTGGCGCTGATCGCCACGCTGCTGTCCATCTGGTTGCGCATTGCGACCGCCATGTCGGAGATCGTGGTCGGGACGGTGGCCCAGCTTTTCATCGCGAGCCCGGCAGCGCGGTGCTCGGCATCGATGTAGATCGGCCGCTTTACTACCCGTAGGGTAACTCCATCGAACCGACATGCCGCACTGCGTCACTGAACGAACGTGTGAATTCGCCCTCTGCTGCCTTATCATCGGCGAGCCATGAGGCGAACGGAGATCGGAGTCACCTGATGAATCGAAACGACGCGCTGCTCCAGGACTGGCGCGACCGGGCGCTGCGGCTCGAGCAGGAGGTGACGAAGGCGGTGATCGGTCAGGACGCGCTGATCCGCCACATCACCATCAGCGTCTTCGCTCGCGGTCACGTGCTTCTGGAGGGTGATGTCGGCGTCGGCAAGACGACGCTGCTCCGGGCGGTGGCGCGCGCCATCGGTGGCGCGTACGAGCGGATCGAGGGCACCATCGACCTGATGCCGAACGACCTCGTCTACTACACCTACATCAGCGAGGAAGGCCGGCCGCGGGTGGATCCCGGACCGCTGCTCAAGCACGGGCCAGACCTTTCCGTGTTTTTCTTCAACGAGATCAATCGAGCCCGACCGCAGGTGCACTCACTGCTGCTGCGGGTAATGGCCGAGCGCAGCGCCAACGCGTTCAACCGCGAGCACCACTTTCCTCACCTCACAGTGTTCGCGGACCGCAACCGTGTGGAGAAGGAAGAGACGTTCGAAATCTCCGCCGCCGCGCGTGACCGCTTCATGATGGAGCTGTTTGTGGAAACGCCCAAGGATCCGGAAATCCAGCGGCGACTTATGTTCGACCCCGCTTACCACGACACGGATACGCTCGTCGCGCGCGTGGAGCCGGACGTGCTCGCGCACACCGAGCTCAACCAGGTGAGCGCCCTCATTCAGCAGGAGATCCAATCGAGCGAAGCCCTCGAGCAGTACGCGCTCAAGCTCTGGGGTGCGACACGCGACCCGGCGGAGTACGGCATCACGATCGACGGTGCCAACATGCAGAGCCTGATCCTCGCCGGCGCAAGCCCGCGCGGAATGAGCATGCTGCTCCGGGCGGCGCGCGTGGCGGCCTGGATCAAGGGGCGTGGCTACGTCTCCCCGGAGGACATCCAGTTCGTCTACCGCGAGACCATCGCCCACCGCGTGTTCTTCAATCCCGTCTACGAGCTGCGCCGGTCGCAGGTATCGAAGGAGCTCATGGACGGGATTCTGAACCGGATCGCCGCGCCGTGAACGCCGTACCGCACAAGGCGCTGAGTCCCGCCTAATCCTCCGCATGGTGCAGGAGTTCCACTACCGCGTACCGTGGCGCGCGCGCGGTTACCGTCCCGGCCACCACAAGGGCCAGCAGGGCGGCGGCGGTCTCGACTTCCGTGGGCACGCGCCGCTGCTCGACATGCCAGACCCGCGGCGTCTCGACGTGCTCGCGAGCCTGCGCGATCCGTTCGAGACGTGGAAGGTGCGCGTGTACAGCCAACGCACTAGCGTGCCGGTCTACCTGCTCGCCGACGTTTCCGCATCGATGGCGTTTCATGGTCGGCACCGGAAGCTCGACGTGCTTGCGGATTTCGCCCTGTCGCTCGGCTACTCCACGTATCGCACGGGTGACCCGTTCGGCTGCATCGCCTGCGATGACAGGGTGCGCGAGGAAGCCCTGATACTCCCGACGCACGCCAAGGGTGCGGGCATGATCGCAAGCCGGCAACTGCGCGCGATCGCTGATCCCGGTCGTTCGGCGGAGGCATTGGTCCCCGCGGCGGCGCATCTCGCTCGGCATCGGTCCCTCGTGTTCATCGCCTCCGATTTTCATTTTCCCGCCACTCTGCTCGACGCCATCCTGAGCGCGCTTGCACGCCACGAAGTGGTACCGATCGTGATGTGGGACCGCGCCGAGTTCGAGGACTTGCCCGCCTTCGGTCTCGCGCTGCTGGAGGATCCCGAGAGCGGCCGGCGCCGTACCCTGTGGTTGCGACCGCGCCTGCGCGAGCGCATCGCGCAGGCCTACGACGACCGGCGTGCCCGGCTCGCCCGGCGCTTTCTCGATCAAGGGATGCGGCCGTTCTTCATGATCGGCGAGTTCCGGGCGGATGCCCTGTCCGAGTTCTTCCTGGGCGAGGGAACCCAGGCATGACCGCAGCTTCGCACCGCCGTCCTCTCCTTGTGCTGTGCGGTCTGCTCGCGGTACTGACCGCGAGCCCGACAGGGTCAGCGGCCGAGCTCCCATCGCCGGTCAAGAGGACCGAGATCGCCGAGCCGCGGCCGTTCGGCTATGTGATCGGCGACACGCTTACGCGCCGTGTCGTGCTCGAGGCGGACCGCAGCGCGACCCTCGACGTGGAGCATCTCCCGAGGCCGGGCCGTGTCTCGAGCTGGCTGGAGCTCGTCCGTGCAGACCATCGCAGCATCGGTGCAGGCGCGGCGGAGCGCCACGAGATCACGCTCACCTATCAGCTCTTCAATTCCGCACCGGAGGTGAGGACGCTAGCGCTCCCGGCGCTGCGCATTCCTTTTAAGACCGCCGCCGGAGCCGTCGCCCACGAGGTTCCCGGGTTCTACTTCACAGCAGGTCCGCTGACCCCCGACTTCGTGATGGCGCGGGACGGACTTCAGGAAATGCAACCGGACGCGCCGCCGCCGCCGTTTTCCACGGTGGCCGTGCGCACGCGGCTCGCGCTGTACAGCGCGGGGCTCACCGCGATCGCGCTTTACTTCGTCTACTCCTATCTGGGGCTGCCGTTCCTTTCCCGCTCCCGCGGCCCCTTCGCTCGGGCGCTGCGCGCGGTGAACGCGGCAGCCCGGAAAGGCGACGAGCGGCAGGGATTACCGGCTGCGCTGAAGGCGGTTCACCGTGCCTTCGACGAGACCGCCGGCGCCACCGTTTTCGGTGAGCAACTCGATCGATTCTTCGCGACGCACTCGCGATATGCGCAATTGCGGCCCGCCGTGGAGCAGTTCTTCGCCAGCTCCCGCAAGGCATTCTTCGGCAACGGGCCGGCGGACATCTCGCTGCCCTGGCTCGCAGCGCTGTGCCGCGACCTGCGGGATCGAGAACGGGGCGTTGCATGACCGGCGTGACTTTCGCCGAGCCGTGGGCGCTGGCCCTGCTGCCGCTGGCGTTGCTGCCGTTTGTGCGCGCAGGGCGGCAGGTGATCGGCTATTCGTGGCTGGCGATGATTCCGCCCGACCGCTGGTCGACGCTCGTAGGGGTGCTTTTCCGGGTGCTGGCGGCAGCGACGATCGCCCTCGTGGTGCTGGGCCTC
>JBEVOI010000229.1:0-2530 GCA_040507665.1 Burkholderiales bacterium | reverse complement strand
ACTGCGACGCAGTCGGCACGCGGACAAGGATGTACACTCAACGAAGACCTGCGCCCAGCAGGAACACGAACCATGGATCCGGGACGGCTGAAGCGCATCAGCGGCTACCAGTGGCAGCTCCCTATGACGGGCGCGATGCATGTGCCCGGCGTGATTTTCGCGGATGAGGCACTGATTCGTTCGATGGACGACAAAGTCCCCGAACAGGTCGCCAATGTCGCCGCCCTGCCGGGTATCGTCAAGGCATCGTTCGCGATGCCCGACGCGCACTGGGGCTACGGGTTCCCGATAGGCGGCGTCGCCGCATTCGACGCGGAGCAAGGTGGTGTCGTCTCCGCTGGCGGTGTCGGCTTCGACATCTCCTGCGGTGTGCGCACGCTGCTCACGGGCCTCTCGTATTCGCAGATCGAGCCAGTGAAGCGACTGCTTGCGGACACGCTCTTCGAGCGCATCCCCGCGGGGCTGGGAAGCACGGGGGTACTGCGCCTCTCGCCGCTCGAAATGGACGCCATGCTTCGTGGCGGGGCGCGCTGGGCCATCGACCAAGGCTATGGGCTGCCCGACGACCTCGAGCGCATCGAGGAGCGGGGGACGATGGCCGGGGCCGACCCGGGACAGGTTTCCGAGGCGGCCAAACGACGCCAGCGCGACGAAATGGGGACGCTGGGATCCGGCAATCATTATCTGGAGCTGCAGCACGTCGTCGAAATCTATGATCGGGCCACTGCCGCGGCCTTCGGACTGCGTCCGGGCGACATCCTGGTCAGCATCCACTGCGGCTCGCGCGGTCTCGGCCACCAGATAGGCACCGAGTTCCTGAGAGAAATGGCGATCAGCGCCAAAGCGGCCGGCATCACGCTACCTGACCGCGAGCTCGCCTACGCGCCGATTCGTTCGCCAGTGGGAGAGCGCTACCTCGGGGCGATGCGCGCGGCGATCAACTGTGCCCTCGCGAACCGGCAAATCCTTACCCACCTGACCCGCGCTGCATTCAAGGCCGTGCTGCCGGGGACAAAGCTCTCCTTACTCTACGACGTGTCACACAATACCTGCAAAGCCGAGAGGCACATCGTCGACGGTAAGGCGCGCGAGTTGTACGTCCATCGCAAAGGGGCGACCCGGGCCTTTGGCCCAGGTCATCCTGACCTGCCGCTCGCGCTGTACCCGACTGGCCAGCCGGTGCTGATCGGCGGCAGCATGGGCACCGCATCTTATATTCTCGTCGGAACCTCCAGGAGCATGACGGAGGCGTTTGCGTCGGCCTGCCACGGCGCGGGCCGTAGCATGAGTCGCCACGCGGCCGCACAGCAATGGCGCGGCCGCAAGGTGGTGGATGATCTTGCCGGGCGGGGTATTCTGATCAGGACTCCCTCGCTGCGCAGTGTCGCGGAAGAGGCCCCCGGCGCTTACAAGGATGTCTCCGCGGTCGTGAATGCGGCGGATCACGCGCAGCTCGCGCGCAAAGTGGCTCGTCTCGAACCCTTGGTCTGCATCAAAGGGTAACGACGACCACGGGCGGCGACAACCACTGACCGGAACGCCGCCATCGCCCAGTACAACGCCCATCGCGTTCATTGCGCACTCGCAGGCCAAGCCAGTGCAACGCGCTGGAGCGTCATCCGCCGCCCCAACTGCCCTCGATCAATATGCCTGGCAGCGCATTGTCACGGCCTGTTTCAGACCCCGATCGCCGCCTGATTGCGAATTCGCCACCCACAGGTTATGGTGCGCGGAGCTTTAACCCATCGGCGGGATTCGCGACGATCTTTCGATCGCAACACGCGCTGCAGTTAAAGATCCTGGCGCTGCGACATCAGTTGGCGAAGTCACCTCTCCCGATCGATGGACGCACCGAATCTGCGGACCGTGCATCCGCCCAACGAGGGTTTTTTGCCGTCCGATGGCGCCAACTAACACCATGTTTTCTAACGGCTTCAGTCTATCTGCGTCTCTTGCCGTCCAGAGAAATCCAGCGTAGCCTTATGGGTAGATTGATGGGTAGATGGGGCGGTCATCATGGCAAAGAAAATCGAGCGGTTAAGCCCCAGGGGCGTGGCGGGGTGCAAGAAGCCCGGCCATTATGCTGACGGTGACGGGCTCTACCTCCAAGTCTCGCTGAGTGGTTCCAAATCTTGGGTGCTGCGCTTCATGCTGCGCGGCAAGGCTCGCGAAATGGGGCTGGGCTCTACGTCAATTATATCCCTTGCAGAAGCCCGCACGAAGGCCAAGGATCAGCGCAAGTTGCTCGCGGAGGGGATAGACCCTATTGAAGCCCGCGCGGCGCAGCGCCATCAGGAAGTGCTGCAGCGAGCCCGCATCATGACGTTCGACGAATGCGCCGACGCCTACATCAAAGCGCACCGTCCCGGCTGGCGCAACGCCAAGCACGCCGACCAATGGATCGCAACCCTCAACAGCTACGCGAGCCCGGTTTTCGGCGCCCTGTCCGTTCAATCCGTCGATACGGCTCTGGTAATGAAGGCTCTCGAACCGATCTGGCAGAGCAAGACGGTAACGGCCGGCCGTGTCC
>JBEVOI010000219.1:0-3687 GCA_040507665.1 Burkholderiales bacterium | reverse complement strand
GCGAGTGCCATCCACGCGGCGTGCTCATTTCGGCGGAGTGTTTTCTAACGACCGGGACGGAGTGAATCTGCACCCGGGGTTCCTTGCCAGCTTGTCCGATGGAGAAACGCCATGAAACGTGCCATTCCCATATTTGTGCTCTGCGCCAGCGTCGTCTTGCTTGCAAGCGGCTGCAGCAAAACCGAAGACCCCCCGGGGTCGAAAGAGGCCCAGAAAGAAGCCAAGCAAGTGCCTTCCAGCCCCGGAACCATGTCGACGCCCGCTTCGCCGCCTCCTCCGTTGCCCGATCCCGTTGTGCCCAGAGGCGCCGAGTCGCCCTCACCACTGCCGGGACAGGCCAATGACCATTCGAGCCCGGTATTCAAGGGCGGCGGCAAGGAGGATCCGCACAAGTAGTTTTTTCTGACCACTCCCGCCATCTCGCCGTGCCCGGTGCATCGTCTGCCCACCTCCGCGGAGCACTAGGTCTTTCGAGATATCCCCGGCACGGCCGTCGCGGAAGGTTGCCCTATGTGTGTCACCGTACCGACTGCGCCGAAGAAGGCAGTTAGCCTTCAAATTGATCGGAGCGTCCCCAAGAGGGGTCAGCGGGTCCAATGTTTTTTTAGAAGAGGTCACACAAATGGAATTCCTCTGGTTCATATTGATCGGGCTAGCTGCCGGATGGTTGGCAGGGCAGCTAATGAAGGGCGGCGGCTTTGGCATCGTCGGAGATATCGTGCTCGGTGTTGTCGGTGCGCTGCTGGGTGGTTTCCTGTTTAGCCTGCTCGGCGTATCGGCAGGCGGTGGATTGATCGGCAGCCTGATCGTCGCGACCATCGGTGCCTGTGTCTTACTGTTCCTGGTGCGCCTCATCAAGCGGCCGAGCCGCATAGGCGCCTGAAATGCAGAGGTATCTCAGCGCATCTGAAGGATCGATCAAGGTCGGCAAGATGCCGGCGGCAGTGAGTGATGCTCCATTGCCAATTGCGCCACTGACACAGGTCTGACAAATAATTATTTGACTCAATTTCATGGAGACTCATGATGGCACTTCCTAATGTAGCAGTTGCTGAAGAACTCGGGCGCGGACGCCCTCTACCACGGGTGGACGCCGACCCCGAACGAGCGCATGCAAGCGCCGTGTCGTGGGGCGCCATAGTGGCCGCAGCTGCTGCAGCTGCCGCTCTGTCCCTGATCCTGTTGATGCTGGGAACTGGTTTGGGATTGTCCTCCGTGTCCCCTTGGACGCACGACGGGGTTAGCGCAACGACCTTCGGCGTATCGACCATACTTTGGGTCACCTTCACGCAACTCGTGGCTTCCGGCATGGGGGGTTACCTGGCAGGCAGGCTGAGAACGAAGTGGGTTGCGGTTCATACGGATGAGGTCTATTTCCGCGACACCGCACACGGCTTCCTGGCCTGGGCTGTCGCGTCGCTTGCGACCGCCGCGCTGCTGACCTCAATGATTGGGTCGATCGTCAGCGGGGGACTGCAGGCGGGTGCCTCCGCGGCTGGGGGCGTCGCCACGGCCGCCACCGCGGTCGGTGCTGCCTCCGCCGGTTCCGAGGTGGCGTCTGACAGTGATGGTGGACCGATGGGCTACTCCGTTGATTCGTTGTTCCGAAAGGACGTGAACGCCTCTGCAGCCGGGTCTGCCGCCGCTGAAGGAGGCGCTCCGGACCAAGTCGCCACCGCGTCGCGCTCTGAAGTGGCGCGCATCTTCGTGAACACCATTCGGGCGGGAGCACTGCCCCCGGAGGATGTTCGGTATGTCGGTCAACTGGTAGCGCAGCGCACCGGTCTGACACAACAGGAAGCGGAGAAGCGCGTGAGCGAGACCTATGCGCGCGTGCAGACAAAGCTGCGTGACGCAGAAACCGCGGCGCGCGATGCGGCTGACCAGGCGCGCAAGGCTTCTGCCTATGCCGCGCTGTGGCTCTTTGTCTCGCTGCTCATTGGTGCATTCGTTGCCAGCTTGGCGGCCACTTTCGGCGGCCGGCGTCGCGACCTCTGACCACCGATCCACCATCTCACCCCGGAGGCAGCAATGCGTTCACTCCTACTCTTCTTTCTCGGCGTTCCCATCCCCATCATCATTCTGATCGCGTTGTTTATGCACTAGACGCGTTCCACCTTCACAAACCTGAAACGGAGACGAGACTATGAAAACTGCAAGGAATACCACGGCACCAAACAAGCCACCCAAGGCTCAGAATGCTACGGCGTTGCTGCGCGCTGACCACAAGCTGGTCAGCGGCCTGTTTGCCGAATACGAGAAAGCACGATCGACTGCAAAGAAAAAGGAGCTTGTTTCCCGGATCTGTACGGAGCTCACCGTGCATGCACGCGTGGAAGAAGAGATCTTTTACCCCGCGGTCAAATTGGCCCTGAAGGACGACGAGCTGATTCCAGAAGCCACGGTGGAGCATGCAACCTTGAAAGCGCTCATCGCTCAGGTCGAGGGCGTGGAGCCCGATGGCGAGATGTTCGACGCCAAGATCAAAGTGATGTCCGAGTACGTGAAGCACCACGTGAAGGAGGAGCAGAACGAGATGTTCCCCATGGCGCAATCCAGCAAGAAGCTGGACATGGTGGCGCTGGGAGCCAAGCTCTCCGAGCGCAAGGCGGAGCTCCTCTCTGAAAGCGAAACACTCACATGAAAAATCCCTGGACCAAGAAGAACCCTTTCTTGAGTATGTGGTTGAGTGGCGCCAATGCTGTGGCCGGCTCGGCGCGCAGCCGAGTCACGGCTGAAGCCAAGCGTCAAGCGGCGACGATGATGACCAACGGAGCGAAGCAGGTAGCCAGTTTCTGGGGCGGTGCCCTGACGGCCGCGGCACGCCCGAAACGGAAGCGGCGTCGTTAGGCTTCGGCCGGCCTTGCTAGGTGCAAGCCGCCGCCCGCTGCCTCCGATGATGCCGCGAGTCAGCTGACTCGCAATGTAGGTTCAGCCGCCCGGCATTAAACGTCTCGGGCGCATCGTTCCCGCCAGAGCGCGGGAAGGTATGCGGTGTAGCCGTGGACCGCGTGACTCCCGAAGGCTCGGCACGTAGTTATTGTAGTGTTCCATTACTCATATTTCCATACAGGATTCCCATGGCAACTCGCAAAACCCGCAGCACACGCTCGACCAAAGACAAGCCAAAGCGCGGTTCGCCCTCGACGGTGAGCGGCCCTGCGCACCCAGAGGCTGAACTGGCCGCTTCCCTGGACGCCTTGGCTGTCAAGCTGGACGCAACGCAGGCACTGGCGGCAGAGATGCCGTACAACGCGAACAAGGCGCTTGAGCACGGTGAGTTGGCTACCAAGCCTCCAGCGGGTCAGACGGTCGAGCCGACTGATCCGTCTGCAACGGGAAGCACCCTCACCGAAACCAATGCTTCCGCTAAGGCGGGCGACGGTGAGCCTGCGTCCGGGATCAATCCCGGCAACGATTCGCTCGACCGTGTGCGTGTCGATTCCGGCGGACGGGCACTCACCACCAATCAGGGCGTGCCAATCGCAGACAACCAGAATTCGCTCAAAGCCGGCCTGCGCGGCCCAGCACTGCTCGAGGACTTTATCCTCCGCGAGAAGATCACTCACTTCGACCATGAGCGCATCCCGGAGCGAATCGTCCACGCGCGCGGCTCAGCCGCCCATGGGTATTTCGAATGCTATAAATCGCTCGAAAAATATACTCGTGCTTCGCTCTTCGCCGCAG
>JBEVOI010000202.1:0-4929 GCA_040507665.1 Burkholderiales bacterium | reverse complement strand
TACGGCCTTTCCCGCTGGGGCGGCTGGCCGAAGGTTGCCTCCGACGCGCTCACCCGCTTCGTATTTTCGGTGGCGGTGCCGACGTTGCTCTTCCGCATGATGAGCGACTTTTCGCGGTTGCCGCCGACGGACTGGAGTCTGCTCGTCGCATTTTTCGGAAGTTGCCTGGTGGTCTTCGTGCTGGCACGCCTCGTGGCGCGCTTCGTGTTCCACATGGACGGTGTATCGCAATCGGTCTTCGCCCTCGGCGGCATCTTCTCCAACAACGTTTTGCTCGGCATACCGCTCGCGGAGGTGACCCTGGGCCGAGAATCGATCCCGGCTATGTCGCTGGTGCTGGTGTTCAACACCTTTACCCTGTGGACGCTGGTGACGGTGTCGGTCGAGTGGTCGCGGCACCGGGCACCGTCATGGCGGGCGCTGCTGCGCACGATCATGGGCGTTCTCACCAATCCAGTGGTGGTTGGGGTTCTCAGTGGCACCGCGTTCGGCTTCACTGGTCTCGCACTGCCGAAGATGGTAGACCAGACCCTCGTACTCGTGGGGCAGGCCGCGATTCCGCTATCGCTCATCGCGCTGGGGATGGGTCTGGCGGAGTACGGGGTCCACGAGGGCTGGCGAGAGAGCGCGGTCATCTGCGCCCTGAAACTGGCCGTGCAGCCTCTCGTCGTGTTTCTCTTGGCGCGTGCCCTCTCGCTGCCTGCATTGGAAACGCGCGTGGTGGTGATGCTCGCATCCCTGCCGGTGGGTGCGAATGTCTACCTCATGGCCCGGCAGTTCAACGCGCTCGAAGGACCCGTCGCGTCGAGCCTCGTGATCTCCACCGTGCTTGCAGCAGCGACGACGCCGATCGCGCTCACCCTTGCCGGTGGCGCGCCGTAGCAGTGCCAACATGCCCACACGCATCTTCACCTCGGGAGGAGCAAGATGACAGACGATCAAGTCACGCAAGCGGCGAATCTGCTGGTCGAGGCGCGCCGCACCGGAAACCGCATCTCGTCGCTGCCCGATAGCTGCAAACCATCGACCCCCGAGGACGCTTATGCGATTCAGGACGCCGTTGCGGCGCGGCTCGGCGCGGTGGGAGGCTGGAAGGTCGGTGCAGGCAGTCCCCAGGCCGAGCCGGCTTGTGCCCCGATGCCGGCGGATCTCATCTTCCGCTCGGAGCAGCATCCGTCGTACGCCGCTTCACCGGGAACGGAGGTCGAGACCGAGATCGCCTTCTTGCTTGGCGCGGATCTGCCGCCGCGCGACGTGCCCTACACCGTCAAGGATGTCGTGGCGGCGGTCGCCTCGGTGCATGCGGCCATCGAGCTGGTCGATTCCCGCTTTGCGGACCGGCGTAGCGTCGATCGGCTGTCGTTGCTGGCCGATTCGCTCAGCAACGGCGCGTTCGTCCTCGGGTCAGGCCAGAAGGGGAAGCGGCGAGTGGATCAGACGACGCAACCGGCCGTTCTCTACTTCGACGATCGCAAGGTAGCGGATACCGTCGGCGGCAATCCGGCTGGCGATGTCTATCGGATTTTCGCCTGGCTGGCCAATCACGTCGCGAAGCACTATGGCGGATTGCGCGCAGGGCAGATCGTCACCACCGGTTCTTGCACGGGCATGGTGCCTGTTGCGCCCTCCGCGCGGGTGCTTGGCAGGCTGGCTGGCATCGGCGAGGTGGAGGTGGCCATCGATTGACGTTATCCCAAGGCCCGTTCGAGAACGCGGGCAACGTGCACCGCCTTGCGTCCGGTGCCATCGGCGATCTGGTGCCGGCAACTCGTGCCGTCGGCGATCAATAGCGTGTCCGCGGCTGCCTTGCGTACCGCGGGCAGCAGGTTCATTTCCGCCATCTGCATCGAGACGTCGTAATAGCGGGTGTCGTAGCCGAAGCTTCCGGCCATCCCACAGCAGCTCGTGTCGATGAGATCGGCCTTGAAGTCCGGAATCAGCGAGAGCACCGTTTGTATCGGCTTCACCGCGTTGAACGCTTTCTGGTGACAGTGTCCGTGCAACAGCGCGCGCTTTTCCGGAAGCGGCTTGAGCGCTAGCTTCAGTCGGTCCGCGCTTTTCTCGCGCGCCAGAAACTCCTCGAGCAGCATCGTCTGCTTTGCCAGCGTAGAGGTTCCATCTCCCAGACCCATCGCGAGAAACTCGTCCCGGAACGTGAGTGCGCAGGAGGGTTCCAGCCCCACGATCGGCACACCACGTTCAGCGTAAGGGAGCAGGTGGTCCAGTACACGATTCGCCTCGGCGCGCGCTTGTTCGATGGAACCTACCGCGAGGTAAGTCCGGCCGCAGCAGAGCGGGCGGCCACCGTCCCGCGGTTTGGCGACGTGCACACGATACCCCGCTGCTTCGAGCACGCGCAGCGCAGCGTGTGCATTCTCGGGTTCGAAATAGTTGTTGAAGGTATCGACGAACAGCACGACTTCGTCGCCGGTGGCAGCGGTCGACCCGGGTCTGACAGTGCTGAAGAAGGTATCTCCACGCCATCTGGGTGTGCGCCGCTTTGCGGTGAGTCCGAGCCAGCCCTCGGTTGCCTTGGCGAGACCCGGTATCGCATCGCGCAGGTTGAATAGCCACGGCATGCGTGCGGCGGTCGTCGCGTAATGGGGCAGGTCGGCGACCAGACGATCCTTCATCCGCAAGCCGTGACGCTTGTGGTAGTGGTGCAGGAACTCGATCTTCATCTTGGCCATGTCGACGCCGGTCGGGCACTCGCGCTTGCAGCCCTTGCAGCTCACGCAAAGCGCCAGCGTGTCGTACATCTCGTCCGAAGTGAACGCGTCGGGGCCAAGCTGGCCGGAGATTGCGAGTCGCAAGGTGTTGGCGCGGCCGCGCGTCAAATGCTGTTCGTCGTGTGTCGCGCGAAACGAAGGACACATCACCCCCGCGTCGCGCTTGCGGCACTCGCCGTTGTTATTGCACATCTCGACCGTGGCGCCGAAGCCGCCTTTCTCGGACCAGTCGAGCACCGAATCGATCTTCATGACTTGGTAGCCCGGCTTGTAGCGGAAGAGGCTGCGGTCATCCATTTTCGGGGCGCGTACGATCTTCCCGGGATTCATCAACCCCAGCGGATCGAACGCGTCCTTGACCGCTTCGAATGCGCGCACGAGGCGAGCGCCGAACATAGGCTCGATCCATTCGGAGCGAACCAGCCCGTCGCCATGCTCTCCGGAGTACGAGCCCTTGTACTCGCGGATCAGCTCCGCTGCTTCCTCGGCGATCGCGCGCATCTTTTTCGCGCCCGATTCGTCTTTCATGTTGAGGACCGGGCGCACGTGCAGACAGCCTACCGACGCGTGGGCGTACCACGTGCCCTTGGTACCGTGCTTCTCGAACACCTGGGTCAGGCGATCGGTGTAGTCGGCCAGGTCTTCCAGCGACACTGCGCAGTCCTCGATGAACGAGACCGGTTTGCCGTCGCCTTTCATCGACATCATGATGTTGAGACCGGCCTTGCGCACTTCGGCGGTCTCGTGCTGCAAGTTCGCGTCGAGGATCTCCACTACGCTGCCCGGGAAGCCGAGATCGGCCATGAGCTCGACGAGCTGCTTGAGCTTCGCCACCTGTTCGGCCTGATCGTCGCCTGCGAACTCGACGAGCAGGATCGCATCGGGCTCACCCCTCACGAACTTCTCGACGGAAGCGCGCAAGACCGGAATCTCCCGCGCCAGCTCGATCATCGTGCGATCGACCAATTCCACCGCGGACGGACCGAGGTTCACGATGTGCTGGCTCGATGCCATCGCAGCGTAGAACTTCGGAAAGTGACAGACCCCGACCACCTTGTGCACCAGGACCGGCTGCAGGTCGAGTTCGAGCGCTGTGAAATAGGCGAGCGTGCCTTCCGATCCGACCAGGAGGTGCGCCATGTTGAAGCCGGTGTCGGACATCATGTCGATGTTGTAGCCGGCGACGCGCCGCAAGAGCTTCGGAAAGCGCGCCTCGATCTCGGCCTTCTCGTGCGCATACAGGTCATGCATTTTCGTGACCAGCTCGCGGTACTTGGGCGGGCCGCCGACCTTGTTCAGATCCCCCCGCACGGGGCCGAATTCGATCTCTTCTCCAGTCGACAGCACGGCTTTGATGGCGTGAACGTTGTGCACCATGTTGCCGTAGCGCAGGCTGCGCGTACCGCAGCTGTTGTTGCCGGCCATGCCCCCGATCGTCGCTCTGCTCGCCGTCGATGGATCGACCGGGAAGAACAGGTTGTGCGGTTTCAGAAACTTGTTCAGCTGATCCAGCACCATTCCAGGCTCGACCGTGATCTTGCGCGCATCCTTGTCGAAGACGAGGACATTGTTCAGATGCTTGCTGTTGTCGATCACGAGTGCCTCGCCGACCGTCTGGCCGCACTGCGACGTCCCGCCACCTCGGGGCAGGAGCGGTATCCGCGCATCGACCGCGATCTGCATGGCGCGCAGCGCGTCTGCTCGAGTTCGCGGAACGACCACGCCGATCGGCATGATCTGGTAGATGGATGCGTCGGTACTGTAGCGGCCGCGGCTGAACGGATCGAAGAGCACGTCGCCCTGGATCTCGCTGCGCAGCCGCGAGGCTAGCGCGCCCCCTTTGGCGCCGAGGTCTTTGGGTGTGGGGCGTTCAGTCGGTGCGTTCATGAGCCTTATCCGCTTGATGACGTCGCTAAACCTGGCCTCGCCGCGCCTTGCGTGCCGAAGCGGGTGTTCTGCGCTTCAAGCGCAGCACATAATGATCGGCGGTCGCCGACATCGTGATCGTGCCGCGGGACAGAAGCGCGCCGATGACGACGTCGCATTTGTTGCGCATGTGCGATTCCATCAGGTCGCGCAGGCGCCTGCCCTCGCGTGCCTCAAGCGCGGCGAGAATCTCGTCGTGCTCGTCCATGGCAGTGTCCCAGCGTTCCTGGGTCAGGTTGGCCGAGTAGCGTGCGCGCTTCAGCCGCGCATTGAG
>JBEVOI010000194.1:0-2921 GCA_040507665.1 Burkholderiales bacterium | reverse complement strand
GGCAGCCTGTATGCCGGTGCGGGGACCTGCTACATCGAGTTCGGCGCGGGCCGAGTCGGACGCGTCGACGTCGATTTCTTCTCGGGGCCCAAGCCCACCGGCACTTACCATGAACCGAGCGTGGCGCTACGCGAGGACAAGGAGCGGTTCGCGGCGAGTCGAAGGGCGCGGTGGTTCGGACTCTGATGTAGAACCATTCAGGTCGAGTATGCCGGGAGCGGACATCCGCAAGCGGCCGGTCTCCGAGTAAGCGAGAGGGTTGCCCCTCTCGCTCCTCACAGACCCCACCGTGCAGGTTTCCCGCAGTGGGTTCCTCAGGCCGGCTCGTCAAGGTGTCCAAGCGCGGGTGATGCGGGGGACCAGAAGTGGGTGACGCGCGAGAATCTTCGCGAAGCTGTCCCAAGGAAGGAGCCTGCCCCGGGTCCGGCGCTGAAGCCACTTGTGCCAAAGGCGACGAACACCGCGGAAGAACCGAAGAAGGCTGCGATGGTTCGTCGGGCGTCCGTAGTAGTGGTAGTGGCCCCGTAGTTTCGCGTTGAGCATCAGCCGCTGGTACTCCACAGGGTCGTGGCGATGCGTTTGGCACCACGCGGCGATAGCCTTAAGGCTGCGCCGCAGGCGTTGCTTCATCGTCCCAACATGCACTGTGAATTTGCCCTTGTGGCTGGTAGCGCAACGGTGCGTGAATCCCAGGAAGTCGAAAGTGGCAGCCGCCCTCTTCGTCCGCCGCGCCCAGGCATGGGCACGCCGCCCAAATTCCACCAGGCGGGTCTTCTGCGGGTGAAGCTGTAGGCCGTACTTCGCAAACCTCTTCGGTAAAACCTCGAGCACTCTTTGCGCATCCTCGCGGCATTGAAAGCACAGTAGAGCATCATCGGCGTAGCGGATCGCGAAGGCTTGCCCTTTCAGGCGCGGCTTGACCTGCTCCTCGAACCATACATCGAGCACGTGATGCAGGTAGATGTTGGCCAGCAGCGGGCTGATGATCTGCCCTTGGCCGGTCCCCGTCTCGCTTTGCAGCAGCCGTCCCTCGTCGATTACTCCGATGTTGATCCACTTGCGTATCAACCGCAGGATGCTCGCATCACTCACCCTCTGCTCGATCATCTCCATGAGACGCTCCCTGACGATCGAATCGAAGTAGGAGCAAATATCCAGTTCCAGGACGTACTGCGTTGGCCGACGGCAGATCACTCGGCCAACTTCGTCCAGCGCGTCGTGTGCATTTCGCCTCGGCCGAAACCCGTAGGAGCACTCAAGAAAGTCTTGCTCGAAGATCGCCTCGAGCAGCGCTACCGTGGCCTTCTGCACGATCTTATCTTCCAAGGCGGGGATCGAGATCGGCCTCTTTCGCCCGTCCTCCTTGTCGATATAGATCCGGCGCAGCGGCTGCGCACGATAGCTCCCGCTCTTGAGCTTCTCCTGCAGCTTGACGATGTTCTCGATGAGCTGCTCCTCGTAGTCCGCGTACCTGACTCCATCCACCCCGGCGGCGGCGTCCTTGCGTAAACTGGCAAATGCTGCCCACAGCGCTCCTCCCGTCAGGAAGTGAGCGATCGAGTAGAACTTGCGTCCTGCATCTTGCTTGGCCAGCTCAGCTATTCGATTCAGCTCCCTTTGACAGGCGTTCGTCGAGTTCAGAGTCTCGCGCCTGTGGCACTGTACCGATGCGTCGATCTGTTCGTCCCTTCCCTCCAGTGGATAGCGTGGCCGCCCCTTGCGGGAGCCCTGCGCTTCTCCACCTTCATCGGTACTATGGACTCGTAAGACTGCTCGTCTGCCTGTGCCTGCGCCTCCGGTTTCCCTTGGCAACAGCGGACTGCGCTTGAGGGCTTGTTCGCTTCCTTCGGGGGCAGCCCTCGCCCCCCGAGGACCGGGTGCCTTGGGGATGGGCGTCACCTGAGACCCAACTGTGCGCAGAGGCAGGGAGCTCTCCTGGGTTCACGGGAAGTCCCTTGGTAAGCATGCCCCGGGCTAGAGACTCCGGCGACCTCGGCGCCACCTCGCATATGCGGTGAGCCGAGTGCTGCCTTCCACGGGCCAAACGGCGTCGGCATCGCAATCACCTGAGATTTCGGAGCTGAATCCTCACGGCCTGCTTACTCGCTGTGTACGCTTCGCACCCGCCGGTCGCCCGACGAATGGCAACACTCGCTACCGGCCTGCTCGCTACGGCTTTGACCGGGCTGGACTTGCACCAGCTGGACTTCAATAAGAGGTTTCGCTAGCTCATCGTAGTTCCTCCTCTTCCGCGCTTTCCCAGCGCGATTGGCCGGTCAGCGACCGTCAGCCGAAGGGCTCAGGTCGACCCGTTGCAGCCTGTCGTGGCCCACGGAAGCGAACACTTCGCTGACCCGCCAATGGCGGTCATCGATCGAAAGAAAGTCGTCAGCGCGGCTGCTTTGCCTTTTGAGACGATTCCCGCTGACTTAGATCCGGCGCAGACGGCCACCGAGCCACAGACCCAACTCCACAAGCAAGAAACCGGCGACCATGCTCAGCACCAGATAGACGATGGCGCTCGCCTGCTCGGCAGGGTTGGCCAGCATCTGGTCGGTCGCCCAGACAAATGAACTGAAGGTGGACAGGCCGCCCATGATCCCCGTCGTGAGCAACAGCTTGCCACCAGTGCCAATCACACCGCCCGGGATTGTCAGAACCGACATGACGCCGATCAGCAAGGCCGCCGTCATGTTCGCGATGAAGATGGGCATCGGGAAGCCGCCGGGCAGATTGGCTACCACCAACATCAGCAACTCACGCACACCGGCCCCGATACCGCCGCCTATGAATACGAGAATTCCGTCCTTGAGCATCGATTAACGTCCCCGTTATCCGAACAACTTGGCTGTCATGGCGCCGAGCGCGGCCGCGATTAGACCGGCAGCCACCGAGCCAGTCCAGTAGACTGCTGCCGACCG
>JBEVOI010000161.1:0-3481 GCA_040507665.1 Burkholderiales bacterium | reverse complement strand
CCAAGCGGGCGGATCTACACCGCGGCGGATATCTACGAGGATCCACACTACCGCGCGCGGGACATGATCCAGAAAACCGCTCTGCCGGACGGCCAGCCGATCGATATCCCCGGAATCGTCCCCAAGCTATCGGAAACCCCAGGCCAAACGAAATGGCTCGGCCCGACGCTCGGGGAACATACCGACGAGGTCTTGGCCTCGCTCGGCATCAAGGGCGCCGCACTCGAGGAACTCAGAAAGCAAGGCGTGGTGTAGAAGAAATTATTGAGGTCGAAAGGAGACCATGATGTTCGCGCAAGCAGCCAAGAGGATTTACGTGAACGACGTCGCCACCCGCGATGGATTCCAGATCGAATCGCGCTTCATTCCGACGGAAGACAAGATTCGATTGATCAATCAGCTCTCAAAGACCGGGCTCGCGAAGATCGAGGCCACCTCGTTTACCTCACCCAAGGCGATTCCTGCTCTGGCCGATGCCGAAGGCGTCATGAAGGGCATCGAACGCGTAAAGGGCGTGACCTATACCGTGCTCGTGCCCAACGTGCGCGGTGCCGAGCGCGCGGTCGAATGCAAGGCGGACGAGCTCAACCTCGTCATGTCGGTGAGCGAGACCCACAACCTCGCGAACCTGCGGATGACCCGCGAGCAGTCGTTCAAGCAGATTGCCGATATCGTCAACTTCGCCAAGCCGACCGGGGTCGCCATCAACGTTTCGCTGTCGTGCAGTTTCGGCTGCCCGATGGAAGGGGTGGTGCCGGCCGAGGAAACATATCGCTGGACCGACCGTGCGCTAGGGCTCGGTGCGCGGGGTGTCACGCTTTGCGATACGACCGGTGTGGCGTACCCGACCCAGGTGCTCGGCATGGTCCAGGAGTTTCGCCGCCGCTGGCCCGAGGCCGAGCTCACGATGCATTTCCACAACAGCCGCGGCATGGGTCTCGCCAACGTGGTAGCGGCGATCGAGGGCGGCGCATTCCAGTTCGATGCGTCGCTAGGCGGCCTCGGTGGATGTCCATACGCCCCCGGAGCTACCGGCAACATCTGCACTGAAGATCTGGTGCACATGCTCGATCTGATGGGATTCAAAACGGGCGTGAATCTCGACGGATTGCTCTCCGCGTCCCGCCAACTGCCTGGGCTGATCGGCCACGACGTGTCCGGTCAAGTCGTCAAGGCGGGCAAGGTCGACGATCTGCACAAGCCGCCGGAGTGGTTCGACGAGGTCAAGGCCCGCGCGCATGCGCGGGATGCGGCGTCGGCGTAAGCCCGCATCCGGAATACCGCGAACAGCGCCGGCCGATTTCTTCGGGAGGCGGCGCGGCGCCGCATCGCCCAATCTGATCCCAGGAGGAGGAAATCATGAAGTTCAACGTGCGTGCAGCGGCGAGCGTGATGCTGGCAGCCGTGGCCGCGCTGGCGTGCGCCAGCGCCGGTGCCGACAACTACCCGAGCAAGTTCGTGACGGTGATCGTTCCCCAGCCGCCGGGAGGCGCGAATGACACCGTGGCGCGGATCGTGGCGCAGAAGCTCTCGCAAGAACTCGGTCAGCAGTTCGTGATCGACAATCGAGGCGGCGCCGGCGGCAACATCGGCGTGGCGGCCGCCGCGAAGGCACCCAAGGATGGATACACTTTGCTGATGGCACTGGGCAGTGCGCTCACCGTCAACCCGGCGCTGTACTCGAAGACCGGCTTCGATCCGATCAAGGATTTCCAGCCTATCACCACCATCGCGACTGCGCCGTACGTCCTCGTGGCGAACCCGTCATTTCCGGCTAACAACGTGAAGGAATTGATCGCGCTCGCCAAATCGAAGCCAGGACAGATCCAGTACGCATCGGCTGGCAACGGAACGCCGAATCACCTGCTCGCCGAGATGTTCCAGGATTCTGCGGGGATCGAGCTGCAGCACATCCCGTACAAAGGCGCAGCGGCTGCGGTGACCGATGTCATCTCCGGTCAGGTACCGATCGCGTTCCAGAGCATGCCGTCCTCGATGAGCTATGTGAAGTCGGGCAAGCTCAAGATCCTCGGCGTGGCGACCGAGAAACGCACAGCGCTAGCGCCTGATATTCCAGCGATCTCCGAGACCGTTCCCGGCTTCTACACCGTTTCCTGGTACGGTCTGCTTGCACCCGCCGGCACGCCGAAGGACATCGTCGAGAAGCTGCGCGCGGCGACGGTCAAGGCGCTCTCGGACAAGGAAGTGAGGGAGAAGTTGGCGGCGCAGGGCGCCGAGCCCTTCATCACCACGCCGGAGCAGTTTGCCGCGCTCATCAAGGACGAGATGCCGAAGTGGGCGAAGATCGTCAAGGATTCCGGCGCGAAGGTCGACTAGCATCGCGGACACCGTCAGGGAGGCAAGTCGCATGGCCGGGAAAACTCTTTACGACAAGCTCTGGGACGATCACGTGGTGCGCACCGATGCGCACGGCTCCACGCTGCTCTACATCGATCGCGTGCTCGTCTACGAGGTGACCTCGCCCCAGGCATTCGAGGGCATGCGGCTCGCGGGACGTAAGCCGTGGCGCGCCTCGAGCATCGTCGCGACCGTGGACCACAATGTGCCAACCACGGACCGCAAGCAGAAAATCGCCGATCCCAACTCGCGCAAGCAGGTGGAGACGCTGGATGCGAACGCGCGCGAGTTCGGCGTGATCTATTTCCCGATCACCGACGTGCGCCAGGGCATCGTGCACGTCATCGGACCGGAGCAGGGCTTCACGCTTCCCGGCATGACCGTGGTCTGCGGCGATTCGCACACCGCCACGCATGGTGCATTCGGTGCGCTCGCCTTCGGGATCGGCACGTCCGAAGTCGAGCACGTCATGTCCACCCAGTGCCTCATTCAGAAGAAGTCCCGCTCCATGCTCGTGAGCGTGAACGGGCAGGTGGGTCCGGGGATCACCGCGAAGGACATCGTGCTCGCCATCATCGGCCGGATCGGCACCGCCGGCGGCACCGGCTTCGCCATCGAGTTCGGCGGCGATGCGATCCGGGCGTTGTCCATGGAAGGCCGTATGACGGTCTGCAACATGGCGATCGAGGCCGGTGCGCGCGCCGGCATGGTAGCGGTGGACGAAAAGACGATCGCGTACTGCAAGGGCCGGCCTTATTCACCCGAAGGCGAGTTGTGGGAGCAGGCTGCAGCAGCGTGGCGCGACCTGAAGAGCGATCCCGACGCAGTGTTCGACCGAGCGGTGGAACTCGACGCGGCAACGATCGGGCCCCAGGTAACATGGGGCACCTCGCCGGAGATGGTCGTCACGGTGGATGACCGCGTACCCGATCCCGCGGCGGAGCGCGATCCGGTCAAGCGCGGCGGAATGGAGCGCGCGCTTGCCTACATGGGCCTTAGAGCCGGGACGCCGATTACCAAGATCAAGGTAGACCGCGTGTTCATCGGCTCGTGTACGAACTCACGGATCGAGGACCTGCGCGCCGCTGCTGCCGTGGTGAAGGGACGGCGCATCGCGTCGAAC
>JBEVOI010000151.1:0-3302 GCA_040507665.1 Burkholderiales bacterium | reverse complement strand
GACTGGGCTCAATGTGTTCCCCCTCGTCTTGACCCTCGCCGGAGCGGGCGCGGCTCTCGTCGCCTATCACGTCATCTTCCCGCATCCTCGCTAGGGATAATCGGGTGGCTGCGCCCGGATCTCCCAGAATAGCTACCGGAGGAGAAGGCATCGACAGTGCGGGGAGCGGACCCGAACACTGTTCTGCGCTTTCGCGTCAATCCGCGTTTGCAACGCAACCTCGGCGGCGTAGGTCCCGCAAAACTCGAATCCATCCGGGCCCACCAATCTTTCAAACACTTGCATGCGGTGCTCGAAACGCCTCGCGTACTTTGCGGGTCGATTCACGCAAAACTCACGCACGGTATTCACTCCTATCCGCGAACCCCACCCGCCCAAGATGCTGGACCTCGCACTCGATCCACGTGTTCGGGGCCATCTCGGCCGCGATTGCGCGGCCCCTACCCGACGGACCTGCCCTCGACCTGCCGCGGAATTCGCGCCAGATTGCCCTCGCTCAGCACCTCGGGAAGAAGCGAGCTGGGAAAGTCCTGGTAACAAACGGGCCGCAGGAAGCGCCGGATCGCCAGCGAGCCGACCGAGGTCGAGCGCCCGTCGGAAGTCGCCGGAAAGGGGCCGCCGTGGACCATCGCGTGCGCGACCTCGACGCCGGTTGGGAATGCGTTGACGAGCAGGCGCCCGGCCTTGCGCTCGAGCGTGGGCATCAGTGTGCGCGCGTCGGGCAGGTCGGCCTCGTCCAGCTGCAGCGTGATCGTGAGCTGGCCCTCCATGTGCTCCACCAGCTCCCGCATCGTGTTTAGGTCACGGCAGCGGATCAGGAGCGACGACGCGCCGAACACTTCCTGCTTGAGCGCCTCGTCCGCGAGGAAGCTCTGCGCGTCCGTGGCGAACAGTGCGGACCGGCCGAGATTCACACCCGTCCCGCCTTGTCCGCGCGCAATGGTCGCAACCCGCGGGTGCGAAGCAAGCTGCTCGACGCCGCGTTCGTACGTCCGTGCGATTCCGGGGGTGAGCATGGGCGCCGCCGGACAGGCCGCCAATGCTGCCGACGCCTTCGCTACGAAGTCCTCCAGCGCACGCCCGTCCGGTACGAGGATCAAACCGGGGTTCGTGCAGAACTGACCCGCACCGAGGGTTAACGACGCAACGAAGCCCGCCGCGATCCGCTCACCGCGCGCCGCGAGCGCTGCGGGCAGGACGAGCACAGGGTTGATGCTGCTCATCTCGGCGTAGACCGGTATGGGCTCAGGCCGCTCGTTCGCGATGCGCATCAGCGCAACGCCGCCCGCGCGTGATCCGGTGAAACCCACGGCCCTGATCCGCGAGTCGGCGACCAGTGCGCCGCCCAGCCAGTTACCGACGCCGTAGAGCAAGGAGAACACGCCTTCGGGCATGCCGCCTTCGCTCGCCGCCGCCTGCACTGCCCGGCCCACGAGCTCGGAAGTCCCCGGATGCGCAGAATGTGCCTTCACCACGACGGGGCATCCCGCCGCGAGTGCGGCAGCGGTGTCGCCGCCGGCCACCGAGAACGCCAGCGGGAAGTTGCTGGCTCCGAACACGGCCACCGGCCCCAGCGGCACGTTCCGTAGGCGCAACTCCGGCCGCGGCAGCGGCTGGCGCTCCGGTTGCGCGCGATCGATCCGCGCGTCCAGCCAGCTGCCGTCGCGCACGACGTCTGCGAACAGGCGCAACTGTCCGACCGTGCGCGCGCGTTCGCCTTCGATACGGGCGCGCGGCAGGGCCGTCTCCAGCATGGCGCGCTCGATCAATCCATCGCCGAGATCGAGGATGCGGGTCGCGATCGCCTCCAGGAAGCGCGCACGCCGGTCGACGCTCGTTTCGCGATAGGGGTCGAACGCAGACCACGCGAGCGCACAAGCGCGGTCCAAGTCTTCTGCCCCAGCGCCCCCATAAACCGGCTCGATCTCCCGACCCGAAGAGGGGTCTACGCCGCGGTAGGCGGGGCCCACGCCGTACACCGCGGTACTGCCGATGAGCGACTTCCCGGTCAGGTCCATGGATGCATTCCTTCCAGCCTCTTCCCGGGCAGCGACCTGGCAGATCCTTTGGACGCGAGCTTACTTTGCCCAGCGCAGGACGAGCGGATCGAGTCGACGAGCCGTTTCGATGAGGCTGGCACGCGTGGCCGGGTGCAGCGGCGGAAACGGGTCACGCGGCGCTTCGCACGCGATCACTCCCCCCTCTTTCATGAGTGCTTTGGACGCAAGAAGCCCACCCTGGCGATTCTCGTGGTTGATGAGCGGCAACCAGCGCTGATAACCGGCGAACGCCTGCTCGCGTCTTCCGGCTTGGAAGTCGTCGAAAATAGGGCGGAGGCCATCCGGGTACGCCCCGCCGCTCATGCACCCGGTGGCGCCGGCCTCGAGGTCCGGATACATCGTGATCGCCTCCTCGCCGTCCCACGGTCCCTCGATCGCGGCACCCCCGAGCCGGATCAGCTCGCGCAACTTTGCCGCCGCTTGCGGCACCTCGATCTTGAAGTATGCGACGTTCGCGATTTCCTGCGCCAGGCGGGCGAGGAACGGAGCCGAGAGCACCGTGCCGCTGGCGGGCGCGTCCTGGATCATGATCGGGATATCGATCGCATCCGAGAGCGTCCGGAAGAACTCGTGGATCTGGGGCTCCGGAACGCGAAACGTGGCCCCGTGATATGGCGGCATCACCATGATCATCGACGCGCCGAGGTCCTGTGCTCGCCGGCTGCGCGCTGCGCACACGCGGGAGCTGTAGTGGGTCGTGGTGACGATGACCGGCACCCGACCAGCGACGTGCTCGAGGACCGTTCTGGTCAGCAGCTCCCGCTCATCGTCCGCGAGGGCGAACTGCTCCGAAAAGTTTGCCAGAATGCAGATGCCGTTGGAGCCAGCATCGATCATGAAGTCGATGCAGCGCTTCTGACTTGCGAGGTCCAGCTCGCCGCGCTCCGTGAACGTCGTCGGGGCGACGGGAAAAATGCCTTTGAACCGCGCGGATTGGAAAGTGCTCACTGAAACCTCCGTCCGGCTTTGAGTGCTGGTCTTCGAATCAGGTGATGACGGAGAGCTGCCAGGGCACGAACTCATTCTGGCCATAACCGTGCAGCTCGCTCTTCGACTTTCTGCCAGAGGCGCAGTCGAGGATCATCTGAAAGAAGCGTGCGCCGACCTCGTCAATCGTCGCCGACCCGTCGAGGATCCCGCCGCAGTTGATGTCCATGTCTTCCTCCTGGCGTCGCCAGAGCGCGGTGTTGGTCGCGAGCTTCAGCGACGGCGACGGCGCGCAACCGTAGGCAGAACCGCGCC
>JBEVOI010000144.1:0-4094 GCA_040507665.1 Burkholderiales bacterium | reverse complement strand
AACCCGTAGGCAGCACGCCTGCGGAGTTCGAAGCCTTCATCAAGGCAGAAATCGCGAAATGGTCCAAGATCATCAAGGAAGCGGGCATCACCGCAGAGTAACGTACCCTCACGCGGTGATGACGCACACGGGTTCAGAACGCTGCCGTTACTGCGCAGCGGCTCTCTGAGCCGGTTTTCCGAGGGCGCCTCGCACCCAACCCGAAATACCGCCAGCCACGCCCCACAGGGCGTCGACAATCGCGTCTGCTCTGTGCATCTGGGCCCTGGCCGCCGCTTTCTCGCGGTCATTCATTTCGATCCCATCGATCAACTCGTAGACGCTTTTCGCGTGTAAGAGATTTCCCATTTGATAGTCTCCTTTCTCATGGATATTGCAACGCACAACACTCGATGAACCTAATCCACGTATTGCATTTGCAACGCATGGTTCGACAACAAGAATATAGATTGTTGCGGCGCATCAGACGATGAATTATCATGAATCCGTTTAGGAAAACTAATGCGAAAATCTGCCACGTATGGCTATCCGCTTGCCTCCTCTTAACGGGTTGCGGGCCTTCGAGGCCGCCGCCCGGCACCTGAGCTTCCAGAAGGCCGCGGAGGAATTGCACGTTACGCCGGCGGCGATCAGTCATCAGGTGAAGGGTCTGGAAGAGCACTTGGGCGTGCAATTGTTCCGGCGCGGCAATCGCGTTCTGGAATTGACCGACGCTGCCAAGCTGTGTCTGCCCAAGCTGCGGGAGGGGTTCGATTGCCTGCGCGAAGCGATGGAACGATTGCGGTCCGAGGAAGACACGACGACCCTCGAGGTCAGGGTTGCGCCCTCATTGGCCGCGAAGTGGCTGATGCCGAGGCTTCACCGATTTATCTCAGCCCACCCCGCAATCGACGTTCGGATCTCCGCCGACACGCAGTTGATCGATCTCTCCGAGAGGAGCGCCCCGGGGGGGAAGGAACAGAGCACGCGGGCCGGCGATGCCGATCTCTGCATCCGGTTTGGGGCGGGCCACTATCCGGGCTATCGAGTGGAAAAGCTGTTCGATGTCTCGCTGCTTCCCATGTGCAGCCCGAAGCTGCTGGAAGGGGAGCACGCGATTCGCAGTCCCGAAGACCTGCGCCATCACACGCTGCTCCATGACGATGTGGTGTACTTCGAGCACGGTGGATCGAACTGGGAAGTGTGGCTCAATGCAGCGGGCGTCGAGAGCGTCGACGCCGCGCGCGGCGCGCACTTCAATCACACCGCACTCGCGCTCGAGGCGGCCGTCGACGGATCGGGCGTCGTGCTCGCCACGCCTATCGTCGCAGCCCCGGACCTCGCCAGCGGACGGCTGGTCAGGCCGTTCGCGCTGAGCCTGCCGTCCGATTTCGCGTATTACGTGATCTCCCCAGAATCGAGGGCCGATGCGCCTGCAATAGCGCTGCTTCGCAACTGGCTGCTCGACGAAGCGGACCGCGACCATGAGCCGGCGCCAACCGGCGTGGCGGAAACGCATCGCGAGTAGCGGCGGGGCGACGTAGCCCAGGTACGTTCTCCCGCATCGGACTTCGAGGTCCGCGCGCGGCCAATGCATCCGGACCGTCAGCGATTGAGCAGCGTCGTTCCAGACGGGCCAATACCGGATTCCTGGTACGCGGCTTCACCGTCCCTCGCCCAGACGTAGTGCGGGACTCCCGCCGGCGCCACATACATCGAACCTGCGGGGATAGCGACAGCTCTGCTCTCGTCGAAAGTCTCACCGAAGCCGATGTAGATCGTTCCCGAAAGTACGGTGGTGCTTCGTTCGTCGGGATGGGTGTGCGGTGGAATCCGCGCGCCGGCGGCAAGCCTGACGCGAAACACGTAGAGGCCGCGTTGATCTTCTCCACCAAGAAACCACGCGCCCTCGATGCCGGGCGCCATCGGCGCGCGCACCCACCGCACATCGTCGGGAGTAATCGGCACCGGGACGTTGCCCTGCGCGGCGGCGATCGTGGTCCAGACGATGCTCGCAACGAAGAAGGGGAGGGCAATTCGTCCCATGGTCACTCGAGTGTGCAGCGTGAAGGTCCTCGGGAAGCCGCGGCGGTAGACAAATTACCACCGCGCCACGATGTCGGGTAGGCTTGACCGATATTTCAGGATCCGGGCGACACAGCAGGGTGTCTGCGATCCTTATCGTGGTACGCCCTCAGCATGAGTTCGAACGGTCCTTTGGAGTCCTGCAAGCTTTGCAAGAGTCGAGTCCGAGTTCACTGCGCCGAGGTTTTCTGATCGGCGCTGTGGTATTGCGCTGGTCGGCGCCGTCAGGTTCGGACTCGCGCAGACCGCTCGGTATCCGACCAAGCCGGTGCGCCTGGTGGTCCCTTTCGAACCCGGGGGCGGCACCGACCTGACAGCTCGCTTGATCGCGCAAAAGCTCGGCGAGCGATTCGGACAGTCTTTCGTTGTCGAAAACAGATCCGGGGCGGGCGGAAATATCGGCACCGACTTCGTCGCCAAGGCGAAACCGGATGGCTACACGCTGCTATGGGCCAATGTTGCGCCCATGTCCATCAGCCCGCATCTCTACAAGAAGCTTCCGTACGACCCGGTCCGCGACTTCGCTCCGATCACGCTGGCGACGGTGTTCTCCAATGTGATCGTGGTCAGACCTTCCATGTCGGCTACGCCCGAATCTTTCATGGAAAAGGCGAAGCACGAGTTCAGAGACCTGACCTACGCGTCCGCCGGCAACGGAAGCTCCACGCACCTGGGGGTGGAGTGGTTGAAGAATCTGCTGGGCGCGCAATGGGTACATGTACCCTACCGGGGCGGCGGCCCCGCGCTTTTCGCCGTGGTCTCCGGGCAGGTCGACTTCTACCTGAGCAGCGTTCCGGCGGCCTTGATGGATATCGGGAACGGCAAACTGAAGCCGATCGCCACGACGGGAAAGTCACGCGATCCAGCGCTGCCTGACGTGCCGACCATCGCCGAATTGGGCCTGCCCAACTACGAAGTGCTGAACTGGAATGCCCTCGTAGCACCGGCCGCGACGCCGCGAAGCATCATCGACAGGCTGCATGAGGTAACCGTCGAAATTCTCTCGTCGCCGACGCTGAGGAAGCACCTCATCGAGCAAGGGGCGGAGCCGGCTCCGATGACGGCAGAGGATTTTGCCGAGTTCATGAAGGCTGAATCAGTGAAATGGGCCCAGATCGTGAAGATCGTCAACGCCAAGGTGGACTGATCGTCGCGGCCAGTGATCGCGGGAAGCTCCGGCGTGACCGACGCTGTTACTCTTGATGGAGGACTACCATGACGCAGCTTCGCATCCCAGCCGTCTACATGCGCGGTGGCACCAGCAAGGGAGTCTTCTTCCTGGCGGACGATCTGCCTGCCGACCCACGTGATCGTGACCGTATCCTGCTGCGCGTGATCGGCAGCCCGGACCCATTCCGCAAACACATCGACGGCATGGGCGGCGCCACGTCGAGCACCAGCAAGGTGGTGCTCGTCTCCCGATCCAGCCGCCCCGAGTGCGACGTGGACTACCGCTTCGGGCAGGTGGCGATCGATGCACCCGTGGTCGATTGGTCGGGCAATTGCGGCAATCTGACGACTGCGGTGGGTCCTTTTGCGATCGAACAAGGTTTGGTAGACGTCCCTGCGAGCGGCACAGCAATCGTGCGCTTGTGGCAAGCCAACATCGGCAAGAGGATTGTCGCGCACGTGCCGATGTATGACGGCGAGGTACAGGAGGAGGGCGGCTTCGAGCTGGACGGGGTGACGTTTCCGGCTGCCGAGGTGAAGCTCGAATTCATCGACCCGGGCGCGGATGACGGTGACGGGGCGGGGGGCGGAATGTTTCCCTCCGGTGCACGCGTCGATGTGCTGGACGTGCCGGGCGTCGGCAAGGTGGAAGCGACGCTGATCAATGCGGGGAATCCGACGATCTTCGTGGACGCATCGACTCTCGGCCTGACAGGCGTCGAACTGCAGGATGACATCAACGCGAGGACCGAACTGCTTGCCCGCGTAGAAGCAATCCGAGCCCGAGGCGCAGTCGCCATGGGGCTCGCGGCGAGTGCCGCAGAGGCCACCGCCGAGCGCCCACACACACCGAAACTCGC
>JBEVOI010000126.1:0-5245 GCA_040507665.1 Burkholderiales bacterium | reverse complement strand
GCAAGGGTTGGGTCGAGTCGCAGACTATCCTCTTGAGCTGCGCGGTAACACGAATTAGACTGCCATGCGATCGCGGGATGCGATTCCGCACTCGTGGCGCATCCGAACCCACCGGCCTGCGTTCATCAATCCGTCAAGATGGTGTCCGAGATTCTCCTGCGGCTTCTCTGGTCTTTGGCCGCCACGACCGCAATCACCGTGGCACCGTTCGGGCTCGCCCAGGAGGTCACCGGTGAAACGAAATCCGGGGCATCTGGCATGGACACGCCTGCCGACGCGCGTGACGACAGCGGCGAGCGGATTCCGGACGAGATCACCGTCATCCCGAAAAGTGAGGCGGGGTCCTCGGCGACTTCGCAGAAGCAGGACCAGCCGCCCGCTGGCAATCCTCGTACCGTCGCGCCGGCCGTCGAATCGGGGATTGCGTCGGTCTACGCGTCGGAGCTCGAGGGCAACCTCACCGCAAGCGGTGAACGCTACGACAGCCAGAAGCTGACCGCTGCCCACCGTACACTACCGTTCGGTTCCCGCATTCGGGTGGTTGATCCCGCAGCCGGCAAGACCGTGAGCGTTGTAGTGAACGACCGATGGACTGGTGCGCCAGGACAAATCGTCAACCTGTCGCGGCGGGCGGCGGACGTTCTCGGAATGCAGAGCGTGGGCCAACGTAAGGTCGAAATCGAGGTGGAAGCCCTGGGCGATGGACGACGCCAGAAGGCGCCGCAGGCCGGGGCGCTAACGCCGCAGTCGCTTCCCGCGCGGATGGAGACAACCTCGAACAGCCTCAGCGGACGGGCGCGCAGTTGCGCGAATGAGGCCGACATCCTCGGCCTGCGTGATGTGCTGCTGGAGATCCACGTGCGCAACTGCCTCGGGCGAAAGTCGAAGAGTGCCACCGCTGCCGGCCAGACTGGGCTGAGGTAATGACATCGAGCAAAAAGGGCCGGTCGAGTCGACCGGCCCTTTCTCATTGCTAGTGCGCGGCTGCTGAAACCTTACACCATCGCTTTGATAGCGGCCGACAGCCGGCTCTTGTGGCGCGATGCCTTGTTCTTGTGCACGATTCTCTTGTCCGTCACCGAGTCGATGATGCTCATGGATTCGCTGAAGACGGTCTTGGCCGCGGTTTTGTCACCGGCCTCGATCGCCTTGCGGACCTTCTTGATCGCCGTACGCAAGCGGGTGCGAAGGGCAGCGTTGTGCGCGTTCTGCTTGACGGCCTGACCGGCGCGTTTCTTCGCCTGGGCGGTGTTTGCCATATCCTGACCTTGAGATCCTGAATCCGGAAAAGCGCGTGAGGATAAGCGCATCCTGGCCTTTTTGCAAGCTGCAAGGCGGCTACGATCGGCTAAGATAGCCCTCCATGAATCTGCTCAAGGCCCTCGCGACCGTGAGCTCGATGACGTTCGTGTCGCGGGTTCTCGGGTTCGTGCGGGATACCATCATCGCCCGGGTGTTCGGCGCGGGCCTCTACACCGACGCTTTCTTCGTCGCCTTCCGCATCCCGAACCTATTGCGCCGCTTGTTCGCCGAGGGGGCGTTCTCGCAGGCGTTCGTGCCGGTGTTGGCCGAATACAAAAACCGCCGCGGCGAGGAGCAGACGCGGGTACTGGTGGACCACGTTGCGGGGTTGCTTTTTGCCGCGCTGATCGTCGTCACCCTGATCGGCATACTCGCCGCGCCGCTCATCGTCTGGATCAGCGCGCCGGGGTTTCACGCGAGTGCGAACAAGTTCGACGTCACTGTGTCCCTGCTGCGGGTCACCTTCCCCTACATCCTCTTCATCTCGCTCACAGCGCTCGCGGGCGGCGTCCTCAATACCTATAGCCGATTCTCCGTGCCGGCGTTCACGCCGACATTGCTCAATCTTTCCTTTATCGGCTTTGCGCTTTTCGCCGCGCCCCACTTCGACCCGCCAATCATGGCGCTGGCGTGGGCGGTGCTGGTCGGCGGGGTGCTGCAGCTCGCGTTTCAGGTGCCGTTCCTTCTGCGGCTGCATCTGCTGCCGCGGTTCAAGCTCGGCAAGCGCGACGAAGGCGTATGGCGCATCGCGCGGCTCATGGGGCCCGCCGTCTTCGGCGTGTCCATCAGCCAGATATCGCTCCTCATCAACACCATCTTCGCTTCCTTTTTAGTGAACGGCAGTGTGTCATGGTTGTATTACGCGGATCGCCTGATGGAATTTCCGGCCGGCATGCTCGGCGCGGCACTGGGCACCATCCTCTTGCCGAGCCTCTCCAAGACGTTCGCGGATCAGGACGGCGAGGAGTTCTCGCGGCTTCTCGACTGGGGGCTGCGGCTGACGCTGCTGCTCGCGGTGCCTTCAGCGCTCGCGCTCGCGATTCTGGCGGTGCCGCTTATCTCCACGCTGTTCCAGTACGGCAAGTTCGACGCGACCGACGTGGCGATGACGCAGCAGGCACTGGTGGCCTACAGCATCGGGCTGATCGGGATGATCCTGGTGAAAGTGCTGGCGCCGGGCTTCTACGCGCGCCAGAACATCAGGACCCCGGTGAAGATCGGCATTGTCACGCTGGCGACGACGCAGCTCATGAATCTCGCCTTTATCTTTCCGCTGCGGCACGCCGGGCTTGCCCTCTCTATCGGACTGGCGGCCTGCCTCAACGCGGGATTGCTCTACTACAACCTGCGCAAGCTCGCCCACTACCAGCCGCAGCCCGGCTGGCGCCGCTTCATCCTGCAGCTCGGCGCCGCGCTGTTGTTGCTGGGCGTGACATTGTGGATCGCTTCAGGCGATGCAGCCTGGTGGATCGCTGCGCGCGGCGCCGATCGCGCGGTGAAGCTGACTTGGGTGGTGACGCTCGGGACGGGTGTCTATTTTCTTGCGCTATGGATCGCGGGCGTGCGGCTTCACCATTTCGCCAAGCGCGCTGCTTGAGGCGCGCAGTCCGACACCGCGCAACCACGGCCCGCGGGTACTGCGAGGCGGAACTCAGGCGTGGGTCATGGCGTTGTCGACGACCTTGCGCGTGAGCCGTGGTGCGAACATCTCGATGAAGTCGTACATGTAGCCCCGCAGGTAAGTGTTCTTCCGGATCCCCATATGGGTGGTGCTCGGCTCGAACAGGTGGCTCGCGTCGATGGCGCGCAACCCGCGATCCCGCTCCGGATCGAATGCCATGTAAGCGACGATGCCCACCCCGAGCCCCAGCTCGACGTAAGTCTTGATCACATCGGCGTCGATCGCCGTCAGCGACACGTTGGGAGTCAGCCCCTCCGCCTCGAACGATTGGTTGATCTTCGAGCGGCCGGTAAAGGCGAAGTCGTAGGTGATGATGGGATAGCGGGCGATGGCCTCGAGCGTGAGCGGCCTAGCCTTCAGGAGCGGGTGCTGGGGCGGCACCACGATGCAGCGGTTCCACTGGTAGCAGGGCAGCATGACGAGGTCCGAAAAGAGCTCGATCGCCTCGGTGGCGATCGCGAGGTCTGCCTCGCCCGAGCTCGCGAGCTCGGCGATCTGCATGGGGCTCCCCTGGCGCAGGCTGAGACGGACCCCGGGGTAACGCTCCATGAAACGCTTCACTACCGGAGGCAGCGCATAACGGGCCTGAGTGTGGGTAGTGGCGATCGTCAGCGATCCGGACTTCTCGCTGGTGAATTCCTGGGCGACGTTCTTGAGGTTGGTCGCGTCCCTCAGCATGCGCTCGGCCACGCGGATAATGTCGCGGCCAGGCGGCGTGATTTCCACAATCCGCTTGCCGTGGCGGACAAAGATCTCCACACCCAGCTCGTCCTCCAGCAGGCGAATTTGCTTGCTTACCCCGGGCTGCGAGGTGAACAGCTTGTCCGCCGCCACGGACAGGTTGAGCCCCTGGCGGGCGACCTCGCAGATGTATCGAAGCTGCTGCAGTTTCATGATGATCTAGGGCGCCTAATTATGATCGAATATAAACAAAGGCCCGGATATTCTTTAGTCCGCAATAATGGCGCTGCTACGATTCGCTCGTCAATATCACACTGCTCGCAGGACCAATCCCGCTAGCGCCGTGGCTCCCGCGGCGCTATTTGTGCTTGTCAGAAGGGCCTGGCGCGGGTAGTCCCCGAAGCGACCCTCGCGCGCGGACACACGAACATATACCGGCACAGGCACACAGAGTCCATGGAGAACTAACCCATGTCATTGCTCGAAAATCTTGGCAATCTAGAGGAAGTCGACCAATACGGCGACTCGGTCGAGAGCTTCCTCGGCGGCGAGATCGACCCCGACAAATTCACTGCGGCACGCCTGCAGATGGGCGTATACGGCCAGCGCCAGGAAGGGGTCCAAATGATCCGCATCAAGGTGCCTGGAGGGCGGCTCAACGCAGGACAGCTTCGGGGCGCCGCCGACGTAGCGGAGCGCTATTCTCAGCATCCTGTCGCCCACATTACGACCCGCCAGGACCTCCAACTCTACTACGTGCCACTGGCCGACACCCCGGCTGCGCTGCGAGATCTCGCGGGCTACGGGCTCACGACGCGCGAAGCTTGCGGTAATACCATCCGCAACATTACGGCTTGCCCGCTTGCCGGCATCTGCCCGAAGGAGCACGTGGATGTGACGCGTCACGTGGACGGTGCGGTGCGCCATTTCCTGCGCAACCCGCTCAACCAGCAGTTGCCGCGCAAGTTCAAGATCAGCTTCTCCGGTTGCGAATCAGACTGCGCTCAGGGGCTGCTGCACGACCTTGCGGTGGTTGCGGTGAAGGACGGCGAGCGCTTCGGCTTCAGGGTGCTCGCGGGTGGCGGTCTCGGTCACAAGCCGCACGAAGCGATCGTCGTCGAACCCTTCATCGAGGAGCGCGAGTTGCTTATGGTGATGGAGGCGATCGTCGCGCTCCACAATCGCTATTCCGATCGGGTCAAGCGCGCGAAGGCGCGCATCAAGTTCCTGGTGGACCGCTTCGGTCCGGAAGGCTTCATCGAAAAATACCGGGAAGAACTCGCACACACCCGTGCCGGCCTTGCCGATCGCCCGTATCCGAAGGGAGAGTGGAAAGAGGGAAAGGGAGAGGAAGTCACCGCACCCGGCCCGGGTGCGCCGCGGCAAGTCTATGCGCAGAAACAGCTCGCTCGGGTTGTGTTACCAATTTCCGTGCCCCTGGGCGACCTGAGTGTCGCACGTCTGCGTGGCCTCGCGTCGCTGCTCGAGGAGTTCGGCTTGCCCGAGATCCGCACCACCCAGGATCAGAATTTGATTCTGCCAAACGTACCCGCTGAACGGCTTCACGCCGTGCGGCTAGCG
>JBEVOI010000119.1:0-3450 GCA_040507665.1 Burkholderiales bacterium | reverse complement strand
TTCTTCAATTTGGACGACGTTCGCTCTGATTCCTTGGTGCCTCGGGTGAGCTTCGTGAGCATGCTTTGCGGAGCATCGGTTTCCCAGTCGAACCTCGAATCTCCGGGGTACGCCGTCAGGTAGGCCATGCAATTGCCGGCGAGCGCCAGGGCCTGCTTCACGACGGGCGCATTGGCCTCCATTTCTGCATGGATGCTCTCGTAGATCTCCTGGGTCATGTGCCAGGGGTTCAGTCCGGCCTGGGAAGCCGCGAACACATCGCGCAATTCCTGTTCTCCGGCAGCGACGGCGAGCTCGACCGCCTGCGCAAAAGGCACCTCGCGCGCGTTTTCGGGGAACTTGAGCATGAAGCTGTCGCGCACGCTCGATGACGACGGCCAGTCCTCGCTTGTTCGCCCGACCAGCGCCAGTTGCCACTTGTGCTCCACGATGGCCACGACGGCGCCTTCCACCGGGATCTGTCCATAGAGCAGCAGGTCGTGCTGGGGACCCCAGTGCAGGTAGTAAATGTGGTTGGGCGAGCGCAGGTCGCACAGGCGCATGTCGCCGGTATCGGAATGTGCGAGTGCTTCGAGCAGCGCCGGGCTGATGTCATACAGGGGTGTGTCGAACCACTCGAGCGTCACCAGGGTCTGGGCAATCGGCGATTCGCAATGCAGGAAATGCTGCGGATTCACGGACTCGGGCAGGCCCGCGCGCTGCGCCGACGCGAGGACCGTGTCGCGCACGAACTCACCACCGGCAAGCGAAGATCGGTCGCGTGGCGATATACCTCCGCAACAAAGGCGTTGTTGTAGTAGGGCCGCTTGGCTCGGAAGTATTGGGGGTAGTACCGATTCTTCATGATCATGGCGATAAGAAAACGAGGTGTCCGATGCGTTCAGGCAGTGGCCCCTGCTCCGGCGGCCATTGGCGTCTATGCAATAGCGGGTGAGATGCCGGCAGGCGTAATCATTGGGTCGCGAAGGGCTTGCCCCGGCCAGGCAGGTTCCTGGCCCGCACCGCTTGAACACCGCGCGGGAAGCCTTCGCGTGTGAGGTGCACGGGCTGCGCGCAATGAACCTCTGAACACGTACATCGTCAGGCAGCGATGCTTCATAGGTACCGGGCGGGTCGGGAGTTTCGCTCAGGCTTGGCGTTCTCGGATCCAGTGTGTGCCCCGGCCGTACACTTCGTGCCCCGCATGGCGTACGCGTACGGCGAGTTCCCGGTTCCAGGGCGTTCCGCGAATCGACAATCCACCGGTCACCGGCTGCCCCTGTTGGCAGACCTCGCCTCTCGACCAGCCCAGGCGTATTTCCTTCATGACGCGTCCTCACCGTGATGATGCACAACTGCTGCGCGCACGCAAGCGGTGGTTGGCAATCTACGCGGCTTGGCCGCCGGGAGTGCGGTGGGCAATAGTCTGCGGCTGCGCATGATGGCCCGCCTTGTCCTGAAAGGAGACTGCGACGAAGAACAATGGGAGCACCGCCGGTGGCAAGTCCCGTGCGGAGAGCGCAACTGCCCCTGCCCCTGCCACTGCTGCCGCGCGCAGTCGCAATCCCGGCACGAACGTCAGCGACTGTGGCGGCGGGTCAAGCGGCAACGACCCAAACGATCTGCACAGCCAGGCACGCCTCACATTCCGCACATCGAATCAGTCAATAGACCCGAATTACCGCCGCGGCGGAAGGCCGGTTTCAGGACTTGGCGAGATAGGCTGAGGCGGGCACTCCGAGCAAGCCGAGTACTTGGCGCTGCAGTTCGGTAAGTTCTGGCGGGAAGACTCGGATGACCTTGCCATCGGCCAACACCGACACTCGCTCGGCGAGGCTGAAAAGCCGCAGGATGGGTTCGGTGGTGGGCCGCCGACAGGCTCGGGCCTCGGGGTAGAGCGGGAGCTGATCGATGTTGGCCGCCTGCATGCCCTGGCGCAACTCGCGCTCGATGAGCGCCTGCACCAGCAGGGCCAGGAAGTACAGGGTGAACAGGGCCTCGATACGCGCCTCGTTCTTCAGGAACACGGGTGCGATCTCATGCACCGACTTCAGTTGCTCGAAGCGCTTCTCGATGCATGGCTGACCCTTGTGGGCGGTGAGCACCTGCGCGGGCGAGAGGCTGGAGTCGTTGCAAATCAGCGGGTACATGCCGTCGCTCTTTTGGTCATAGGCGATGGCCTGCGCGTCCAGCGTCCATTCGATGTCGAAGCGCCGGCGGGTGATCTTGCGGTAGGCGGTGTCCGGGCCGGGGCGTCCGCGGCGTGACTGCTTGAAGCTGTGCTCCTCGCGCACCACGCGCGCGACCTTCAGATAGCGCGTGACCTTGTAGCGCTCCAGGATCTGTGCGACCTGCAGGTCGATCTCCGCGGCGCCGCGCAGCCGGGCGCGGGCAGCGGCCAAGCGCCGCTTGAGATCGCTCAGCTGTTCAATGGCCGCCGCCAGGTGCTTCTGGCGACGATGAGTCTGGTGCAGGGTCAGCAGCGTGCTCCACACCCACACGATGGTGTACAGCTCCGCCGAGGGCAGCTCGGGTTTGAAGACCGACCACAGATCGCGCGGAGCGTCGGCTTCGCGCGCATTGGGCCGGTCCCACACGAGCTCCCAGGCCGGCGAGGCGGTCTGGATCCATTTGCGGAACTGCGCATCCTCCTGGCGGCTGCGCGGCATGACAGTGACGAAGCGCCCGCCGGCGCGGTCGATGTGCTGCATGTTGTCGTACGAGCAAAGCTTCGAATCGGCCACATACAGGAAGTCGGCGCGCCCGGCCAACTCGCGCAGCGTGTTCCAGGTCTCGATATGGGTGCGCACGTCGGTGGTGTTGCCACTGGCGCAGCGGAACTGCACCGGCACGCCGCCATCGGCCGCGGTGGTGAGGATGAACAGCAGCTGCTTCAGATCCGGGCGGTGGTCTTTGGAATAACCGAACGCTATGGCCGGCGCACTGCGCCCACGTACGCCGCGACCACCCGCTTGACGGTACTGGCCGCACAGAGAAATCGATGTCGAATCGTTATGCAATTGCTGCAGGCGCACGCCGAAGCGCTGCGCGACGGCCAGCACGACCTCGGTGAGCAGCGCACCGCGGTCGGCGTCGAACAGCCGATCCAGCGCGCGACCGATCCGGTCGTCGCTCAAACGGGAGGCCTGTGCGGCATCGATGCCGAACAGGCCGGCGGCGAACCCGCGGGCGCTCTCCTGCTGGCGGTAGATGGGTTCGCGCTCGACGATGATCGAGCGCAGCAGCACGCCCAGCGCCTGCGCATGGGAGAGCGTGCTGCGCCCGTCGGCGGTGGGAACGTGCTGCTCGAGCAATTCGAGCAGGCCCATGCGCGAGAGGAAGTGATTGACCAGGGGTAAGGGACCCAGCCGCTCGGCGAGCACGCCCAGCGCGGAGGGTGAGAGTGGAGGTTGATGTGCCATCCGTCTTACCGCATAATATATGTAAGATAGAAACAAATCAAGATCAGGC
>JBEVOI010000111.1:0-14073 GCA_040507665.1 Burkholderiales bacterium | reverse complement strand
TCGCGATACGTCTGGAAAAGTGGCGAAATCGGCGCCAGACAAGGCGCCCAGCGCAGCAAGGTTGGACACCTTGCGAGCATGGGCAACGCCGTATGGCGTCGATTCTCGACATCTTTTCTGCAGCGAATTAGCGCCTCAGGACGCTAGAAGCCCCTCGCGTTGGTCCGCGGATCCGCGGCGCGGCCACCCTGCTGTCACTCGTTCAACTGTTCACCCCTTTGGCTCCTCTCTGGCACATGTGTTGCCTTCCATCGTGGCCAGCGAGCAGCCGCCCGCCCCCACCCGGTGGCCGGCACAGGCTCAATGAACTCTCGGGCCGCCGCTTCGCGTCGGGAAGCTTCTTCGGGAGCGCACTCGATGCGGGCGGCGGCAAGGGTGGTGTTGGGGAAACTCAAAGGGGCGCAGTCAGCCCCTTCTTTTTTTGGAGACCCGTCGTGAAAAGGTGGCTCCGGGCGGTGTCGCTGGCGTTCGGCCTAGTTCTCGCGACCAGGGCGGGCAGCGACAATGGAAGCAGCCGAAACAGCGGAACAGACGTCACCGCGACACTGAATGCGTTCCGCGTTGACAGAGGACCTGGTGGCAAGGAGCGCCTGACCCCGGCCCGGAAGGCGAAGGTGGGCAGCGTGGTCGAGTACCAGGCCGAGTATCGCAATCACGGCAAAGTGGCCGTGAAGAACTTGGAAGTCGACGTTCCCATCCCACCGGGTATGGAATACCTCTCAGGCACCGCGCGCCCCGCCGAGGTTTTCGCGAGCGTGGACGGGCAGAAGTTCGGACCGGTTCCGCTCCTGCGCACCGTGAAGAATCCGGACGGAACCGAGCGGCGGGAGCCAGTGCCGCCCGCGGACTACCGCTTCCTGCGCTGGCGCGTCGCAGAGATCGGCGCCGAATCGGCGGTTCAACTCTTCGTCCGCATGAAGCTCGTTCCAGGCGGCGCGAGGAAATAGAGCCGCCCGCAATCGATTGGGGCTTCGACGGTCGGGGCGCTTCCCCTACTCGGCGGGGCTCCCCATCACTTCCGCCACCGCGCACGTCAGGCGCCGCACGGTCGGCAAATGCAGAAACTCGTTCGGTCCATGGGCATTGGATTGGGGACCGAGGACGCCGGTGATGAGGAACTGCGACTTCGGGAACTTCTGGCCGAGCATGCCCATGTACGGAATCGACACCCCCTCCCCCATGAACACCGCAGGACGCGCGAAGTGATTCCTTGAAGCGCGGTCGATCGCCTCAGTGAGCTTCGGCGTCATCGGAGCGGAACACCAGCCATCTGCAGCCTGCTCGCGCTCGAAGGACACCTTTGCACCATAGGGAGGATCGGCTTCCAGGATTTCCTTGACGCGCTCGGCCGCGGCTTCCGCGTTGGCCGTCGGCGGCAGCCGCAAAGACAGCTTGAACTGCGTCTTCGGTCGCAACACGTTCCCCGCCGACTCGAGCGACGGAAATCCGGCCGCGCCGATCACTTCCAGCGCCGGCCGCCAGCTCCGGTTCAGCACCAATTCCGCCGGCTCGTGGGACACAGGCTCCGCTCCGTGCGCGAACGGGAATTTGTCGTGCACGTGACATCCGAGCACGCGCGCGGCAGCGTGTGCCTGTTCGATGCGGTCCTCGGGTATGGGTACGCGCAGTTCCGGCGGGATGATTTCGCCAGTGGCTGCGTCCTCGAGTCGCGATAGCAGCAGCCGCGCGATGCGAAACGTGGAGGGCACCACGCCGCCGGCGTCCCCGGAGTGCACACCGAGCTCCAACATCTCGACCGTCAGCGTCCCGGCCAGCAATCCACGCAGGCTGGTGGTCGCCCAGAGCTGGTCGTAATTGCCGCAGCCGGAATCGAGGCAGACGACCAGCTCCGGACTGCCGATGCGTTTCGAGAGCGCGTCGATGTAGGCCGGCAAGTCGTAGCTGCCGCTCTCCTCGCAACACTCGATGAGCACGACACAGCGCGGATGCGCCGTGCGCTGGTCATGCAGCGCAATCAGCGCACCCAGGGAAGCGAACAGCGCGTAGCCATCGTCCGCGCCGCCTCGCCCGTAAAGCCGCTCGTTTTCGACGACCGGCTTCCACGGCCCGAGATCCGCGCGCCAACCCGAGAACTCCGGCTGCTTGTCGAGGTGGCCGTACATGAGCACGGTACCCGGCTGCGTGCCCGCGATCTCGATGTACAGGAGCGGCGTCCGTCCCGGCAACCGCACCACCTCCAGCCCCATGCCGTTCACGCGGTGCGCCTCGCACCATTTCACCGCCAGCTTGACCGCATCCTCCATGTAGCCGTTACGCTGCCAGTCATGGTCGAAAAACGGAGACTTGGCGGGAATTCGGATGTATTCGGTGAGCGAGGGCATGATCGAGTCCTGCCAGAGCTCGTCAACGCAGCGCTGCAGCCTTAGGGCGTCCATGGGGCATCGGGGTCGGGGAGCGAGGCCCCCGAGTGTAGACCCCGCCCGTGCCCGGTACAATGCAATGGTTGAATTGCCCCCCGCCGGCCCCATATCCCATTGAGTTACGGCGACGAAGGGGTACCCGGGCAGGGTCGGGCCGTCACACCCGACAACAGATCCCATCAGGAGGACAGATGCCATTTCACGATCCCACCGCCTGGATGTGGGCCGAGGCTTGCAACATGATCGAGCGCGCCGACCGCCTGCAGCGGCAATTCTTCCAGCTCGGCCAGACGCTCACTCACCGACCGGTCTGGGAACCTCCGATCGACATCGTGGAGACCGCGACTACGGTGCGAGTGCTCGTCGCGCTGCCCGGTGCCGCACCCGAGCAGGAGCACGTCACCGCCGGCGAAGCCGCGGTTACCGTGAGTGGTGAACGTACGGGGCCCTTTACCGCGCCCGAATGCATCGTGCATCGCGCGGAGATTCCCTATGGCCGATTCGAGCGCCGCATTGAGCTGGGAGCGCACGGGTTCAGACTCCTCAGCAAGCAGCTGGAGAACGGCTGCCTCGTGATCGAGCTCGCCAAACCCAACCGCCTGGGACAGCCATGACGACCGACCCCACCAGCAACGCTCTCGAACGCCCAACCGAAACCGTATCCGCTCCGGTGCAAGTCGCGCAGCAAGACGGCGGCGCGACTACTACGCTGCGTCCGCTGCCGGAGGACGCGGTCCCGATCGTGCCAATGCGCAATCTCGTGCTTTTCCCCGGGATGATCCTTCCTGCCGGGGTCGGCCGCGAGCGTTCCATCATCGCCGCGCAGGAAGCCGTACGCACGGAGCGCCCCATCGGGCTCCTCCTCCAACGCGACAGTTCGCAGGAAAATCCGGGTCCCCAGGATCTGTACTGGGTCGGCACCGTCGCGAACATCGTGCGCTACGTCACTGCGCCCGACGGCAGTCACCACCTCGTATGCCAAGGCGAACAGCGCTTTCGCGTGCTCGAGTTCCTCGAGGGTTGGCCGTTCCTCGTAGCGCGCATCCTGCGGATTTCCGAGAGCGAGGAAGAGAGCAAGGAGATCGAGGCGCGCATGCTTCAGCTTCGTGCGCGTGCCGCCGAGATCCTCGAACTGTTGCCGCAAGTACCGGCGGAACTTGCCAATACAGTGCAAAGCATCACCTCGGCGCCACGGCTTGCGGACCTCATCGCTGGCTTCATGGACTTGAAGCCTGACGAGAAACAGGAGCTGCTGGAGACCTTCGACGCCGCCGCGCGCATCGACAAGGTGCTGAAGCGGCTCGCCCATCGCATCGAAGTGCTGCAGCTATCGAACCGCATCAACGAGCAGACGCGCGAGGCGATGGAAGACCGGCAGCGTGAGTTTCTTCTGCGCGAGCAGATGAAGACCATCCAGAAGGAGCTCGGTGAGGGTGACGACAACGCCCAGGAGCTCGCGGACCTTGAGAAGACGATCGAGGAAGCCGGCATGCCGGACGAGGTGCTGGCCCAGGCGCGCAAGGAGCTGCGGCGGCTGCAGCGCATGTCGGAAAGCGCGGCTGAGTACTCGATGGTGCGCACCTATCTCGACGCCCTCGTGGAGCTGCCGTGGAAGAAGGAGAGCGCGACCCACATCGATATCGCAGAAGCGCGGCGCATCCTCGACGAGGACCACTTCGGCCTCGACAAGATCAAGCGCCGGATCCTCGAGTACCTCGCCGTGCGCAAGCTCAATCCCGAAGGCAAGAGCCCGATCCTGTGCTTCGTCGGTCCGCCCGGCGTGGGAAAGACCTCGCTCGGCCAGTCGATCGCCAGGGCGACCGGACGCAAGTTCGTGCGCACGAGTCTCGGCGGCGTCCATGACGAAGCGGAGATCCGCGGCCACCGGCGCACCTACATCGGCGCGCTGCCGGGCAGCATCATCCAGTCAATCCGCAAGGCCGGCACCCGCAACCCGGTTTTCATGCTGGACGAGATCGACAAACTCGGCGCTGGCGGCTTCCACGGCGATCCGGCTTCGGCGCTGCTGGAGGTACTCGACCCGGAGCAAAACGGGACCTTCCGCGACAACTACCTCGCGGTTCCCTTCGACCTGTCGAAGGTGATGTTCGTCGCGACCGCGAACGTGCGGGACACGATCCCCGGGCCGCTGCGCGACCGGATGGAAGAGATTCAGCTTCCCGGCTATACCGAGCAGGAGAAGCTCCAGATCGCGCGCCGTTATCTCGTGAAGCGCCAGCTCGAGGCGAACGGCGTGACGCTGGAACAGGTGGAGATCACGGACGACGCGCTACGCACCATCATCGCCGACTACACCCGTGAGGCGGGCGTGCGTACCCTTGAGCGTGAGATCGGCTCGGTTATCCGCAATGCCGCAGTCCGGATAGCTGAGGGCGAAGCAGGCCCAATCCGCATCGATGCTGTCGATCTCGCGCAGATCCTCGGCCCGCGCCGCTTCGAGAACGAAGTCGCGATGCGGGCCGGCATCCCAGGCGTTGCCACGGGTCTCGCGTGGACGCCTGTGGGCGGCGACATCCTCTTCATCGAGGCGACCAAGGTACCGGGCTCGGGCAAGCTGATCCTCACCGGGCAGCTTGGCGACGTGATGAAGGAGAGCGCCCAGGCCGCTCTCTCTGTGGTGAAGGCGCGGCTCAAGTCGTTTGGCCTGCCGGAGGACCTGCTTGAAAAGAGCGACGTTCACGTGCACGTTCCGGCTGGCGCGACGCCCAAGGACGGACCGAGCGCGGGAGTCGCGATCACGATGGCGCTCACATCCCTCCTTACTGGACGGCCGGTACGCAATGACACTGCTATGACGGGCGAGATCAGCCTGCGCGGGCTGGTGTGGCCCGTGGGCGGGATCAAGGAGAAGGTGCTCGCCGCGCAGCGGGCCGGGATCGCGCGGGTCCTGCTACCGGCGCGTAACCGCAGGGACTTCGAGGAGATCCCGGAGGAGACGCGCGCCAAGCTCGAGTTCGTCTGGCTGGAAACCGTGGACGACGCGATCAGCGCTGCCCTCGGCGATCACCGGGCGCCCGAGCCGGAGACGGCCCTCACTGAGGTGGAGCGCACCGGGTAGCTGGCCAGGGAACTCAAGCCCCCGCAGGCATTGTTGAAGGGTGCGTACGACCTTCCTTTGCCCACACCTGAAGCGCTCCTCGGCCCCAGCGCATGCGCTGTTCAAAAAACGGCGCGAGACTCTGCGGTGAAATGCCGAACGCGATGGATTCGGCGAGGTAGACGGACTTGTAGCCTTTCTTGTGCAACCGCAGCGATTGTATTGAGATCCTCGGTCACCGTCTCGGTCGCGAAGCCGTTTACGGCGTCGAGCGCCTTGCGGCGGAGTACCGCGCAACTCCCGCAGAAGAACGCCGCGTTCCAGTAATCCTTTCCGGGCTGGATCACGCGAAAGAAGATCGACTGCTCGTTCCAGATGAGACGCTCGCCCCGATCGACTCGGTGCTGGAAGGAATCGAGATTGTAGAAATCCTGCGGTGTCTGGACGAATGCGACGTTCTCGTCCTCAAAGAATCCGAGCAGCGGTCATCAAAGCATGGGGCACACGAGGGAGCTTGGTCGAGACACAGTCCATCGGAACCGACGCAACGGCGGCCACCTCACGCGGCGCCGAAGGCGCTTGCCCTTCGTTCGCCGCGCAGACGCAGAATCTCATGCAACCGACGGACCGTCGGAGCCGCTCTCGTCCACGCGTAGCGTCTCCGTCGAGCCCAGCCTGGCACGAGCCTCTCCTAGCACGGGTGCAAGGCGCGCTGGAAGGAGGTGCGCAGCGTCATCGAGGGTCGCCCAGCGAAACTCGTCGTGCTCGGGTCGCCCCAGCTCCGGTGACACCAGCAGCGTGACGTCCCCCGTCGCGCTCACCGCGAAGAAATAGCGCGCGATCTTGCCGCCTGCGTATGGCTCCGTGTCGATGAACGACTCGCCCCATTCCAATCGCAAGTCAGTGATGCCCGCCTCCTCACGGGTCTCGCGGATCGCGGCCTCAAGCGGACTCTCCCCCGGTTCGATCAAACCCTTCGGAAAGTCCCAGTTGGAGAAAGCTCGCAGGATGAGCACGCGCCAGACTCCGCTCGTGCGGCGCAGCACGACAACCCCCGCCGCCCGTTTCCTTGCGGTCTCCCAGTTCAGCGGGAGCGGCATCCGCCTAGACCCCCATACCGCACCCCAGTGGTGAGGGCCGACAACTGGCGCTTTCCGCGCCTGGATCGCTTGTGCTTAAATGGGGCGAATGCGAAGCCCGCAGTCCGCCCGCCGTCTGGGGAGATCGCATCGGAGGACAAAGCCATGATCTGCACCGCTCTCAAGACCCGCATTTGCCTGCTCTCCCTCGCAGTCGTTGCCAGCGGTTGCGCGACATCGCAGCAACCTCGAACCGTGCCCGCCGAGGGCTACAACGCGCCCGCAACCTACAGTCTCCCCGCAGCGTCCGCTCCGCAGTATGCGCGGCAGGCGTCCAGGTACTCCTCCTACACCGACGGCGAGTCGATGCTGCTCGACGCGGTGTTTCTGCGTCCCGTATCCTTGGTCGGCGCCGCGGTTGGAGCAGCTGTATGGATCGTCTCCCTGCCCTTCTCGGTGCCGAGCAATAGCGCCGGTGCTGCGTTTGAAGCGCTCGTGGAGACTCCGGTGAACTACACATTCGGACGGCCGCTCGGCAACATCTCCTCTTGCCGAGACACCGACCCGGGGTGCCAATATCCTATGTCCTGGTAAGCGATACCAGACGCAGTTCTGAGGCGGGGCAGTCGCGATCGACCGCCCCGCTTGCGTTTCCTGGTCAAACCGCAGTAGCTAACCTCGACCGCGCGCCTACGCGGATCGCGGTCAGGATCGCCAACCCCTGCAGGAGCGCGACCCCGACCAGAACCTGCTGGAGGCGACCGGCGTCCATCAGCGGCCCGAACGCGAGCGGCGCAGCCGCAAGCCCGACATCCAGACCCGAATACACGACACCGTAAATCCGCCCAAAGGATCGCGCGCCAAAGCCGTTTGTCGCCGCGCGGCGCACGAGCAGATCGCGCGACGGGCCTGCCACCCCGGTGCCGAAACCCATGATCGCCATCAATCCGACCACGGTCCAGGACGGAGGGATACCGGTCGCAAGCAGCAGTGCGACGAACGCCGCGCCGAGCAGCGCTGCAGCGATAATGCGGTCCTGATCGGCGCGCCGCGCAGCCAGAAATCCTCCAGCGAAGGTTCCACCGGCGCCCCCCACCAGATAGGCCGAGAGGGCTGAGGCCGCAATCGGAAGGGAAATACCGTAGAGCCGCTCGAGCACCGTCGGTGAGAAGTTCTGCAGCGCGCCAAACGCCATCGTCGCGGTCAGGAAGAAACCGAAGCACATCCACACGGGCTTCGACGAGAGAAATCCGAACGTGGAAGCCCCGCCGCGGTCCCCCCGGGTGGGATGGGTAACGGGGCGATCCGCCGTGTCGTCGAGCACCGCTCTTCGAGCGTAGAGGAGTACCAGTGCCAACACCGCCACGGCGGCGGCGGCGAACGCGGCACCGCGCCAGCCTGCGAAACTTGCGATGCCCGCCATGAAAGGCGGTGCGGCCGCCCAGCCGAGATATCCCGACACGCCATGGACCGAGAAAGCATGGGATAGCCGGGGCGGGCTCACCCGATGATTGAGCAGGCTGTAATCCGCGGGGTGAAACACGCTGTTGCCGAGGCCGGCGACGGCCGCCGCCACCGCCAGCATAGGAAATCCGCCCGCGCTGCCGAGAAGCAAAGCCGAGACCCCGAGCAGGCCGACTCCGGCGAGAAGCACTCGATGCGCTCCCGCACGGTCGACGACGAATCCCGAGAGCGCCTGTCCGGTACCGGAGACGACGAAGAAGATCGTCATCAGCGAGCCCGCCTCCGTAAAGCTTAACCCGAAGGCGGGCATCAGCCACGGAAAGAGCGGCGGCAGCACCAGGTGAAAGAAGTGCGAGGTGGCGTGGCCGAATCCCACGAGGGAGATCACCTCGGCATCGTGGGAGGGCGAACTGGCGGAGGACTGGGCATCCATGGTCGACGCAGGATTATCCTGCATCGCGAGCCGTCGCGCTCTCTCGCACGATCAGGAGAATACCCCCGAGGGTCGACCACAGGGGGCGCGGGGGAAGACCCCGTCAGACGGGGATTGCCTCGATGATCTTGTCGAACACGAACTCGCGTTTCTTCACCTGGACCCGTACTGTGTCCTTCGGCCCGAAGTGCCCCTCGAGTATCAGCTTCGCGAGGGGATTCTCGATCATCTGCTGGATTGCGCGCTTCAGCGGCCGCGCTCCGTACACCGGGTCGAAGCCGACCGCGGCGATTTGCGCCAACGCGGCGTCCGATACCTCCAGCTTCATCTCCAGCGACGCGAGCCGCTTTTCGAGGTAGCCGAGCTGGATGCGTGCGATTGACATGATGTTCTTTTCGTCGAGGGCGTGGAACACGACCACCTCGTCGATGCGATTGATGAATTCGGGCCGGAAGTAGTTCTTCACCTCCGCCATCACTGCGAGCTTGATCACCTGGTAGTCATCGCCCGCCATCTGCTGAATCATCTGGGAGCCGAGATTCGAGGTCATCACCACCACTGTGTTCTTGAAGTCGACTGTGCGGCCCTGTCCGTCGGTCATGCGACCATCGTCGAGCACCTGGAGCAGCACGTTGAAGACGTCGGGGTGCGCCTTTTCGACCTCGTCCAGCAGGATCACCGAGTACGGCTTGCGGCGCACGGCCTCGGTGAGATACCCCCCTTCCTCGTACCCTACGTAGCCGGGAGGCGCGCCGATCAGCCGCGCGACCGAGTGCTTCTCCATGAACTCGCTCATGTCGATGCGGATAAGGTGCTCTTCGGAATCGAACAGGAACTCCGCCAGCGCCTTGCAGAGTTCGGTCTTGCCGACGCCTGTCGGGCCGAGGAACAGGAACGATCCGTACGGCCGGTTCGGGTCGGCGAGGCCGGCGCGCGAGCGGCGGATGGCATCGGACACGAGGCGTACTGCCTCATCCTGCCCCACCACGCGCTGGTGCAGCTTCTCTTCCATATGCAGCAGCTTCTCGCGCTCGCCCTGCATCATCTTGGAGACGGGAATGCCGGTGGCACGGGAAACGACTTCGGCGATCTCCTCGGCGCCCACCTGGGTCCGGAGGAGCGTATGCCGGTGCTGTCCGTCACCCGCCTTTTCAGCCTGCTTGAGCTGGGCTTCGAGCTGCGGCAGACGGCCATACTGGAGCTCGGCCACCTTGTCCAGCTTGCCCTCGCGTTGCAACCTCGCAATCTCGGCGCGGGTGCGGTCGATCTCCTCCTTGATATGGGCGCTGCCCTGCACCTGTGCCTTCTCAGCCTTCCACACCTCTTCCAGGTCGTTGTATTCCCGTTGCAGCTTGAGGAGCTCGTCCTCGATCAGCTGCAGTCGCTTCTGCGACGCTTCGTCCTTCTCCTTGCGCATCGCCTCGCGCTCGATCTTGAGTTGGATCATCCGTCGCTCGAGCTTGTCCATCGCCTCCGGCTTGGAGTCGATCTCCATCTTGATGCGGGCGGCTGCCTCGTCGATGAGGTCGATCGCCTTATCGGGCAGAAAACGGTCCGTGATATAGCGGTGTGAGAGCTCGGCGGCGGCGACGATCGCCGGGTCGGTGATGTCGACGCCGTGGTGCAGCTCGTACCTCTCCTGCAAGCCGCGGAGGATGGCGATGGTGCTCTCGACGCTCGGCTCGTCCACCAGCACCTTCTGAAAGCGGCGTTCCAGCGCCGCATCCTTCTCGATGTACTTGCGGTACTCGTCGAGGGTAGTCGCGCCGATGCAGTGGAGCTCGCCGCGCGCGAGCGCGGGCTTCAGCATGTTGCCAGCGTCGATGGCACCCTCGGCCTTGCCGGCGCCGACCATGGTATGGAGCTCGTCGATGAAGACGATGATGCGGCCTTCCTCCTGGGCGATCTCCTTCAGCACGGCCTTCAACCGTTCCTCGAACTCACCCCGGTACTTGGCGCCGGCGAGTAGCGCCGCCATGTCGAGCGACAGGACGTGCTTGCCTTTGAGGGTTTCCGGAACCTCCTCGTTGACGATGCGCTGCGCGAGTCCCTCCACGATCGCGGTCTTGCCGACGCCGGGCTCGCCAATCAGCACCGGGTTGTTCTTGGTGCGCCGCTGCAGGATTTGAATCACCCGCCGGATTTCGTCGTCACGCCCGATCACCGGATCGAGCTTGCCCTGACGGGCGCGGTCGGTGAGATCGAGCGTGTACTTTTCCAGCGCCTGACGCTGGCCCTCCGCCTCGGCGTTCTGGACCTTCTCGCCCCCTCGCACCGACTCGATCGCCTGCTCGATGGCCTTGCGCGACCCGCCATGCTCTTTCAGCAGCCGGCCGGTCTCGCCCTTGTCCTGGGTCAGGGCGAGCAGGAACATCTCGGATGCGATGAACTGGTCACCCCGCTTTTGCGCTTCCTTGTCCGTGACGTTTAGGAGGTTGGCAAGGTCGCGCGAAAGCGTGATTTCGCCGGCAGTGCCTTCCACCTTGGGCAGCCGCTCGATAATCTTTCGGAGGGCGTCGCGCAGAGGCGGGACATTGACGCCCGCTCGCTGCAATAGCGACGCGGTGCTCCCGTCCTCCTGCTGCAGTAATGCCAGCAGGAGGTGCGGGGGTTCGATGAACGGATTATCCTGGCCGAGCGCCAGGCTCTGGGCGTCGGCGAGGGCCTGCTGGAACTTGGTCGTGAGCTTGTCGAGGCGCATGCGGGTACCTTTTTTTTCGTCCCTTCCAATATGAGGGATTCCCGCCAGGATTCAAGCAGAAACAGCTGCGATCGCACGCCAAGAGCAAATGAGCGCCCTTCCTCCGCCGGTTGGCCGACACGCGGCCTCGCTCCGTCTAGGCGGGACGAACACGAGCGTAGGCCCCTGTCCGCCCGGCTTGAATTCGGTGAACAGTGGGGCGTGGGCGTCGCTTTACGTGATGGAGGCCTTCGCCAGAGCGACCTGCTTGGGAAGATCTTTTAGCAAGTCGGCCATGTCGTCCGCGTGATGCTCTTCGGACGCCAGGATCTCCTCCATCATGCGCCGCGTGGTCGGATCCTGGTCGCCGAGAAACTGGACGATCTCGCGATAGCTGTCGATAGCGATGCGCTCGGCGACCAGATCCTCCTTGATCATGTCGACCAGCGTTTCGCCCTCGACGTACTCGGAATGGCTGCGGCTCGCGAGGCCTTCGGGGGAGAAGTTCGGCTCGCCTCCAAGCTGCACGATCCGTTCGGCAATCCGGTCCGCATGTTCCTGCTCTTCGCTGGCGTGCTCCAGGAACTCCTCGGCAACGCTGCCAGCGACGATGCCCTTCGCCATGAAATAGTGGCGCTTGTAGCGCAGCACACAGACGATCTCCGTGGCGAGTGCCTCGTTGAGTATCTTCACCACGAGCTTGCTATCCAGTGCGTAGGTCTCGGTGACCGCACCTTCTTCGATGTGCTCCCGCGCGCGGGCGCGCAACGTGTTGACGTCGCTCAGGAACGGCTTTTCGTCTTTGGTACTCTCGGTACTCGGTGATGTGGGTGCCATGGAAATCTCTTCGACGTTAGATTGGGGTCACTTCGACGCGGTGCCCTTCGACGGATCGAGCGACGGGCTGGAGTGATTGTTGGCCTGACCAGGCTTGGGCATGGCCGTCGACTCCTCCCGAGACGTCAGATCGCCTTTGGGGTTCGATGCCTTGCTGTCGCGCGCGGCAGGATCAACAGGACCGTCTGGCGCTTGGGGGTCCGGAAGCTTCGGCACGCTCGTGGTCGGTGCCGGCGCCGGTGCGGCAGCGGGATCAGAAGGTAGGGGCATACCAGGCTGGGGCCGGTCGTCGCGCGGAGAGCAGGCAGCGGCCGCAAGGGCAACAGCGAAAATCAGAATTGGGAGATTCGGTTTCATTTGAATTTCCTTATCTGGGTTGGGGGACATGTGCCTTGTTGTGCAGGACGGGTGCCAGCCGCGGCGACGTTGTCTTGTCTGCCTCCAACGCGCGGCGCGGCGCGGATTCTAGCGGGATTCAACAAATCAGCGCCGGAGGCGTTGGAAGCGTCCGAGCAAGTAGGAATTGCCGAATGGTGCAGGGATTACACGCTGAGCCGCGGGCTAATCATCGACCAACATCGGGTACCGGGTTCGCGTCGGAAGCAATGTCCGCGGTCACAGGCGAAACAGATCCACCGAAAGAGAATGCCCCGAAATCCGTTAGCTCTAGGACGCAAATGCCTGGCTCGTCCACACTGCGGTCGCGCTGGCGAAGACCAGCCGCACGAATGCCAGGCTTATCCGGACCAGGGTCGGCGCCCAGCGCCCCTTCCTGGACGGGTGAGGAGATCCATCTGGCGTCCTTTCGAGTCAGCCCGGGAGGCGCACAGGCACGCCTGGCGGCGATGCAATCGCTGACCACCGACAAGAGGTTTAGCAGGGCCGCCTCATCGCCTCTCGGCTGGCAAGGAACTCGATGACCGCACTCGTCAGTCGCGGGACCGAACGATTAAGGCGATGCCGGCCGCAAGGCAGCAGCCAAGCCTGAGAGAGAAACTTAACCCGCCGAAACGCCGACCGGCGCGGCAGGATGTGAGGAAGGTCTGATCAGGGACGGTGCGTCAAATGGAACCGGCTTTTGCGCCGTTCGCGACGACGATCCGGACGTCTTTGAAGTCGCCCGCGTCAGCGATAGCGGTCACGTAGCGCAACGCCGCTTCCTTGGTCCGGAGGATCGCCCCGGGGATAAGCCCCCGAGAGCACGCCACCGTCCACCCACCCGCCCCGACCGGCGCAAGCACAAACTGCATCGGGCTTCCCATTTCGTCGTTATTGCTTGGGGTCATGATCGCCTCCCTGTTGCGTTGGCCTCGCGACCTTCGTGCAATCCCCATGCCATTCCAAAAAATGACACTGTCAGGGCATGGACGCATCGGAGGATTTCGGTAGCAGGCCGGCGCGCTGACTGGCCCGGATATCCGGTCACCCCGTTTCTCACCCGGCTGATCACGGGAGGCCACGGTCGTAGACAGCGCGCGCGGCGCGTAGGCTGTTGCCGCTGTAGGACAGAATCCGCTCCCCCAGTCCGTCCGTCCTACAGGGACCCGAAACAGACGAAGGCTGAGCGATCGGTACGGGCCGGTTCGATGGCGCAGCCGCTTGCAGGGCTTCCGGCGTCTTGATTCCGTGCTCGGCACGCAGCGAGGTTGCGCGCTCGATGACTGGCGCGGTGAGGGGAGGTGAGCTTCGCACGCTGCCCTCGATCCACGCGAGAATTCGATAGCCGTCGAACTTGATGTCTTAGATCCAGCCCCCCGGCCGGCAGTGCGGAAGACAGTGGGGCGAGTCGCGGGGTATGGTCGGCAGGCAACTTTCGGAGCCGGAGGGGTCCGATTCGTCTTTGGCGCCCGTCCGAAGTAAACCGGGGTGTCGGTCGAGGCGACGCTCGCCTCGGACCCACGCTCGCGGAGGACAGCCAGTTTTCCTGCCGTTCGTCTTCGTTCGTTTCATGCGGATTAGCGCCCAACGGACGGGCCTTCAGCTTCTCACCGATCGGTTCGCTCGGGCCTCTTCGGGACGGCACGGTTTCTCAGAGCACCGCCGAGCCCCAGCCGGAAATCGTAGTGCAGCGCGCGCGCGTGCCCCGACTATGGACCCACGGGGATGTACACAAGCCCGAAGACAATCGCGCCCTTCCAGAT
>JBEVOI010000090.1:0-2853 GCA_040507665.1 Burkholderiales bacterium | reverse complement strand
CGCGCAGTGTCACGCGGTACGACCCTCAGGCATGGCCGCTGAAGGCTGCGCCCGTGCGGCAGAAGCAGGCGACCTACACCGAGACCAGCTGGGAAGTGTTCCCGCAGGGCCTGACCGATGTACTCAGCTGGGTGAAGGACCGCTATGGTAATCCGCCGGTGTACGTCACCGAAAACGGCGCAGCGTTCTACGACCCCCCGGTCGTCGACGGAGACGAGCTTTCCGACCCGCTTCGCGTGGACTATCTGCGCCGGCACCTGCGGGCGCTGCGCGAGGCGATCGGGGCGGCATGCAATGTGCGGGGCTACTTTGCCTGGTCCTTTCTGGACAACCTCGAATGGTCACTCGGCTTCTCCAAACGATTCGGTCTCGTCCACGTGGATTTCGAGACCCAGCGCCGCACTCCGAAGGCGAGTGCGCAGTTCTACTCCCGAGTGATCGCCACGCATGGAGGCGTGCTGGATGAGCCCGAGAGTTGATACGGCCCGCACCTTGCTACCGTCCGGACCGCCCCACCCCCTCCCAAGGACATGGATGTCGATGAAAACAGTCCGCCCATTTCTCTTTCTGCTGCTCCTCGCCGCCGCGGCGGTCTTGTCCACCGGCAGCGGGCTCATTCCGAACCCGATCCCACGCGAGACACCGCTCGTGACCAAGCCCTTGCCACCCCTGTTCGACGACCTGCAGGAGCGGACCTTTCGCTATTTCTGGGACAACGCCGATCCGGAAACGGGCCTCGTGCCGGACCGCTATCCCACGCCCTCGTTCGCCAGCATCGCCGCGGTCGGATTCGCGCTGACCGCCTACCCGATCGGAGTCGAGCGCGGATACGTCACCCGCGAGGCGGGGCGCGACCGCGTGCTGCGAACATTGCGCTTCTTCCGTTACGCCCCGCAAGGCGAGGGGGCGACCGACGCTGCAGGCTACAAGGGCTTCTTCTATCGCTACCTCGAGATGCAGACCGGGTTGCGCTCGGGCCCAATCGAGCTGTCGACCGTGGACACGGCGCTGCTGCTCGGCGGCATGCTGTTCTGCCAGTCCTATTTCGACGGCAACGACGCCGATGAGGTCGAAATCCGTCGCCTGGCCGACGAAATCTACAGCCGCGTCGACTGGCGCTGGGCGCAGGCGCGCGCGCCCGCGATCTCCCACGGCTGGACACCCGAATCGGCATTCATCACCCACGACTGGCACGGGTACAACGAGGCGATGCTCGTCTACATCCTCGCCCTCGGTTCCCCGACCCATCCGGTGGCGCCGAACGCGTGGGAGGAATGGGGGCGTGGCTACGAGGGCTATTGGGACACGTTGTACGGCCAGAAACACCTGACGTTCACGCCGCTTTTCGGTCACCAATATACGCACGTGTGGGTGGACTTCCGAGGGATCCTCGACGCGCCAATGCGGGCGGCGGGGTTCGACTACTTCGAGAATTCGCGGCGGGCGACGTATGCCCAGCGCGCCTATGCGATCGAGAACCCGATGCGCTGGAACGGCTATGGCGAGAACATCTGGGGCCTGACCGCAAGCGATGGATCGGCAGACGTGGAACTGGATTTCGCGGGTGAGATACGACGTTTCAGGACCTATAGCGCCCGCGGCATCGGGAGGGTGTATTCAGTCGACGACGGCACGATCGCGCCGACGGCGGCTGCAGGCTCGATCGCATTCGCGCCCGAAATCGTGATCCCGGCGATCGAGGAAATGTACGGCCGATACGGCAAACACATTTTCGGCAAGTACGGATTCTTCGATGCCTTCAACCAGAGCTTCAACTATGACGTGCCGCTCACCCACGGGCGCATCGTCCCAGGCTTCGGCTGGGTGGACAACGATTATGTCGGCATCAATCAGGGTCCCATCCTTGCGATGATAGAGAACCATCGTAGCGGCCTGGTCTGGCGCAAAACCAAGAACAACCCGTACATCCGACGCGGGCTCGAGCGTGCCGGCTTTTCAGGTGGCTGGCTCGCCGCGCCGGAGCCGATCACAATCACGAAACAGTCCCTCGGCTGAGCGGCCGCGCGCCGGGACGCTGCGCGGCGAGCGTTTCCGCGGCCCTAACCCACGCATTGCGCTCATGAACCCAGGCGCGATTCGTAGGTTATGCTTTGGAACATGTCGCGACCCTTTCTTGCTCTACTTTCCTCGCTGATCCTGCTGTGCGCCTGCGCGCCGTCGTCTGACGGACCCCAAACCTTGCGCTTCTGGGTCATGGGACGGGAAGGCGAGGTCGTCGCGCCGCTGCTGCCCGAGTTCGAGCGCCGCAATCCGGGCATACGCGTCCGGGTACAGCAGATTCCCTGGACCGCCGCACACGAGAAACTCCTCACCGCATTTGCCGGCGATGCGCTGCCGGACCTTTGTCAGCTGGGCAACACGTGGGTACCGGAGTTCGTGGCGCTCAATGCCCTCGCACGCCTGGATTCCGATGTCGCGGCGTCGCGGGTCGTCATGCCGAACGACTACTTCCCGGGCATCTGGGACACGAATGTGATGGGGGGCCATCTGTACGGTATTCCCTGGTATGTCGATACGCGCGTGATCTTTTACCGCAGGGACCTGCTCGAACAGGCGGGCTTCGCGACGCCGCCGCGCTCGTGGGCGGAGTGGGAGCACGCCCTCGCCGCGATCAAGGGCAGGTCCGGCCCGGACGGCTACGCGATCCTGTTGCCGCTCACGGAATTCGAACCGCTGCTGGCTCTCGGTCTGCAGCAACCCCAGCCGTTGCTGCGCGACGACGGGAGCCGTGGCGCCTTCGCGAGTCCCGGTTTCCGGCGCGCGCTGACGTTCTATGCCAACATGTTCCGCAACGGGTGGGCGCCGGGACTGGGTGGAACGCAGATCTCGAAC
>JBEVOI010000076.1:0-2844 GCA_040507665.1 Burkholderiales bacterium | reverse complement strand
CGGGACCCGGAGCGCGATTGCCCTCACCGGTTCGCTGCTTGTTAAGGCGCCTGGCCAGGAGCGGATAACTCAAGCATCGACGCAATAATCCCGTTTTTATCCGGGATGGTCCGTGCGGTTGCACACATATCGGCGAAAAGCTGCCGAGCTGAACCAGAAGTGGCATGCCTCACCTGAGTACGGCGAAGCGCGGGCGTGAGGTCCTCAATCCGGGGACTTAGCAAATAACCGTCACTCTATGTGCGGCACCGCACAAACTACGTCACGGTTTTCAGCCACGCTGTCATTCTCGCTCGATTGTCTTGGTGAGTTTTGCATCCGCGCCCCGCGCAGACGATACGCCGAAGCGCACGGCGTGCTGGAGAATCGAAAGACTGTCGCGATCCATCCATGGAGACCCTCATGCAGACGGAAACATTCCTGAAAGACGTGGAGACCCTTATGCGCCACCGGGCCCAGCAGCATATCGACGAAGGTGCAGTAGCACCGGGCGGCAGTGCAGACCAAGAAGTCTTCATCAAGCTGCTCAACGACGCGCTCGCCACCGAGATCGTCTGTGTCCTGCGCTACCGCCGCCATCACTTCATGGCCAGGGGAATTCAGTCAACAAGCATCGCCGACGGGTTCCTGGTGCACTCGAACGAAGAGCAGGGCCACGCCGACGAGATTGCGGAACGCATCGTGCAGTTGGGCGGCGAGCCCAACTTTTCCCCCGACGGGCTGGTGCGCCGCAGCCACGCCGAATACATGGAGGGCGGGTCGCTGGTGGACATGATCAAGGACGGCCTGGTCGCAGAACGCATCGTGATCGACAGCTATCATCGGATCATCCAGAACCTGGGTGACAAAGACCCGACGACGAAACGCATGCTGGAAGGAATCGTCGCCGCCGAAGAGAAGCATGCCCACGAGATGGCGGACCTGCTCAAAGGTCTATCCGCGGAACTGGAGCACAAGAGGGGCGCGCCCGCTTAGGCGCCTGAGTTCCAAACCCCTTGCGCGAATCATCCAGCGCAAGTTCCTGTTCAGCGCAGGATATCGAATACCCGTACCCCTTCAGCCCCCTCCGAGGCCGCCAAGGAGTCGAAATGGGAAAACGCATGTCTCGCGTCTTCCAGCCCGGATTCCCAGAGCTGGTTCACCGTGGCCCGCGAGAACTCGTTGTCCTTGGAGGCCAAAGTGTAGCCGTAGGGTCGATTGACAAGATGCAGGATATCGACGTGCGATCGGTGGCCTATCGCTGCGAGGGCCTGCACGTCGGGGTGTGCCTTTAACTCTTCAGGCAGGAGTTGAAGAACGCGGTGGAGCGCGTACCGCAGCTTCTGAGACTCGGTCAGACGGCTCGTGTTGAAGCGCGACTTGCTCGAGTAAGTGATGTCTTTCTGCCGTTCGATCACCTGATCCAGATTCAGCGGCAGCTCACCGCTGGCGCTGAAGAGATCTACCTGCACAATGAGGCCCTTGAGGCGCGGCGAGTCGTCGAGGACGTACCACAGCGGCGTGTTCGAAACGATGCCTCCGTCCCAGTAGGGCTCGCCGTCGATTTCCACAGGCGCGAATGCCGGCGGAAGCGCGCCACTTGCCATCACATGCTCCGGACCGAACCGCGTCTGCGCGTTGTCGAAGTAGGTCGAGTTGCCGGTGCGGACGTTGACTGCGCCGACGCTGAGACGCACTTGGCGCCCATTGATCAGATCGAAGTCCACGAGGCGCTCGAGCGTGCCTCTGAGCAAACGGGTGTCATAGAGGCTCAGCCCCTCCGGGTGCCCGTCGGACCTGAGTGCGGCAGGGGGCATCCGCGGCCTGTAGAAGCCGGGAACCCCCAACGCTGTGCTAATGGCTGAACTGGCGTGGTTGAAGACCCGGTGCATCCCCTCGAGAACCGTCGGCGCATGCCCGATCAGTCCGGACGACACCAGATCCCAGAACTCGCGAAGGCGCTCCACGCGCCGTTCCGGGGGATTGCCGGCAATCAGCGCCGCGTTGATGGCGCCGATCGATACGCCCGTTACCCAGTTGGGCGCATGGCCCGCTTCCGCCAGGCCCTCGTACGCGCCCGCCTGATAAGCGCCCAGCGCGCCGCCGCCCTGCAATACCAACACGATGTTGTCGTAGTCACGCTTGCTGCTGTCGGTCATGTTCGTTTGTCCGCTTTAGCGGATCGAAGCGCACAGCGTTCGATCTGAACGCTGGGCTGCCAGGATCCGGAGTCTTTTGGTCCCTAGAGGAGGGCGTCGAAACCGTCAGGCACGAGAAGCTCCTCCACCTGGGGTCGCCAATCGCCGGAACCCGCCGACCTCCAAGGAATCAAAGGGATTGGCAGGGATAGGAGAGTGGAGTCTCCTCCACCACGTCCGGTTGTTCTGTGCGCTGCCCCACAGAGGACCGGGTTCGGGTCGGCCTGTCGACTTCAACAGCGTGGGCCGGAAGAAGATTTGTGCGCCAGAGCACATTGACCTCGGGAACTGGTCGTATACTTTGCGGTGTGCCGTTCGTCGCAAGGTCGGAGGTCGACGATGCCTAGCCCCCCCCATCCCGAGCAGAATCATCTGCTCAACGTCCTGCCCGCGTCTGACCGCGAGCGCTTGTTTCCCAAGCTGGAACTGGTCCCATTGCCGCTGGGGGATGTCCTCTACGAGTCCGGCAGCCGGTTGAGTCATGTCTATTTCCCCACTGACTCCATCGTTTCGCTGCTCTACGTGATGGAGGATGGGGCATCGGCCGAGATCGCGGTCGTCGGCAACGAGGGAATCGTCGGTGTCTCCCTCTTCATGGGCGGCGAAACCACGCCCAGCCGGGCCGTGGTGCAAAGCGCCGGCCACGCCTACCGGCTGAAGGCGCAGT
>JBEVOI010000059.1:0-6598 GCA_040507665.1 Burkholderiales bacterium | reverse complement strand
GCGATATCGTTCGAACGATAGAGCCCGTGGATCTGGTTGCACAGGTCCTTGAGGCCGATCTTCTCGTAGCCCGGATGGGCGGCGATGAACTCCGGAAGGATCCGCCACAGGGGCTGATTCCGGTCGTAGTCGTCCTTGAACTGCTGCAGCTCGGTGACCAGCGTGTTCCAGCGGCCCTTGGTGATGCCGATGGTGAACATGATGAAGAACGAGTAAAGCCCTGTCTTCTCGACGATGATGCCGTGCTCCACGAGATAGCGCGTGACGATGGCCGCCGGGATGCCGGTGTCGGCGAAATCTCCGTCGACGTCGAGGCCGGGAGTGATCACCGTCGCCTTGATCGGATCGAGCATGTTGAAGCCGGGCGCGAGATCGCCGAACCCGTGCCAGCGCTCGCCGGCGCGCAGCACCCAGTCCTCGCGTTCGCCGACGCCTTCCTCGGCAAAGCTTTCCGGTCCCCACACCTTGAACCACCAGTCGGCGCCGAACTCCTCGTCCACCTTGCGCATGGCACGGCGGAAGTCGAGCGCCTCCTTGATTGATTCCTCCACCAGCGCGGTGCCGCCGGGCGGTTCCATCATCGCCGCAGCCACGTCGCAGGACGCGATGATCGCGTACTGCGGACTGGTCGAGGTGTGCATCAGGTACGCCTCATTGAACACGTCGCGGTCCAGATGCCGCGTCTGGGAATCCTGCACGAGGATCTGCGAGGCCTGCGACAGACCCGCCAGGAGCTTATGGGTGGATTGCGTGGAGAACACCATCGAGTCGTGGCACCGGGGGCGGTCGCGACCGATGGCGTGCATGCCTGCGTAGAACTCGTGAAAAGCCGCGTGCGGCAGCCACGCTTCGTCGAAGTGCAGGGTGTCGATCTCGCCGTCGAGCATCGACTTGATCGTCTCGACGTTGTAGACCACGCCGTCGTAGGTGCTCTGGGTGATGGTAAGGACGCGCGGCCTGCCCTTTGCCCCGCGCGCGAGCGGATTCGCCCTGATCTTGCTCCGAATGTTCGCGGGCTTGAACTCGTCGAGCGGAATCGGCCCGATGATGCCGAAGTGGTTACGCGTCGGCATCAGGAACACCGGGATCGCGCCGGTCATGGTGATCGCGTGCAGCACCGACTTGTGGCAGTTGCGGTCGACCACGACGACGTCGCCCGGCGCCACGGTCGAGTGCCAGACGATCTTGTTCGACGTCGACGTGCCGTTGGTGACGAAGAACAGATGATCGACGCCGAAGATGCGCGCGGCGTTGCGCTCACTCGCCGCCACGGGACCGGTGTGATCGAGAAGCTGGCCGAGCTCGTCGACGGAATTGCAGACGTCGGCGCGCAGCATGTTCTCGCCGAAAAACTGGTGGAACATCTGCCCGACCGGGCTTTTCAGAAAGGCTACGCCACCGGAGTGCCCGGGGCAATGCCACGAGTACGACCCGTCCTGCGCGTAGTGGGTGAGCGCCCGAAAGAACGGCGGAGCGAGGCCGTCCAGGTATACCCGGGCCTCGCGTACGATGTAGCGCGCGACGAACTCGGATGTGTCCTCGAACATGTGGATAAAACCGTGCAGCTCGCGCAGCACGTCGTTCGGGATATGGCGCGAGGTGCGGGTCTCGCCGTAAAGGAAGATCGGGATGTCAGCGTTGCGCCAGCGGATCTCCTCCACGAACGCCCGCAGGTCGGCGACTGCCTTGGCAGCGAGGTCGGGCGAGCTGAACTCCTCGTCGTCGATCGAGAGGATGAACGCGGAGGCGCGGCTCTGCTGCTGCGCGAAGCTGGAGAGATCTCCAAAGCTGGTAACGCCGAGGACCTCCCAGCCCTCGTCCTCGATCGCCTTGGCGACCGTCCGGATCGAGAGCCCGCTCGCGTTCTCGGAGCGGAAGTCTTCGTCGATGATGACGACGGGGAAGCGGAAGAGCATCGGCGTGTGCGGGTCGGCGGTCTCGTCGTGGCGGCGCGCGCGGTAGCGGGGGCAGGGGAGGTTATGGTGGCGGGAAAGCTCCCAGCGAACACCGGTCCCGTCAAGTAAAACGAACGGCGGCGAGAAGTTGGGAGTCCGCGCCGGCCGTTGAATCCTGAGGTCAGGGCTTTTGCGGGCGCGTCACGCGCTTGAAGAGGGCGCCGATTTCGCCCACGATCCCGCGGCGGAATGCGAGCACGCAGATCACGAAGATGAATCCCTGGGCGACCAGGGTCCAGCGGCCGAAGACCGCCGCGTTCTGCAGCACGACCACGAGCGCCGCCCCGACAATGGGCCCGAACACGGTGCCGAGGCCCCCGAGCAGGGTCATGAGCACGACCTCGCCGGACATGTGCCAGTGCACGTCGGTGAGCGAAGCGAGCTGGAGCACGAGGCACTTGGTCGAGCCGGCGAGCCCCGCGAGTCCGGCGGACAACGTAAAGGCCAGCAGTTTGACCTTGTCCACGTCGTAGCCCAGCGAGATCGCGCGCGGCTCGTTCTCACGGATCGCCTGCAGCACCTGGCCGAAGGGTGAATGGATCGCGCGGTAGATGATCCAGAATCCGGCGGCGCAGATCGCGAGCACGAGGAAGTAGAGGTTGAGGTCCTTCGAGAGATCGAGGAATCCTGCGAACATGCCGCGGGGAATGCCCTGCAGCCCGTCTTCGCCGCCGGTGAGCTTGAGCTGCAGCCAGACGAAATACATCATCTGTGCGAGCGCAAGGGTGATCATCGCGAAGTAGATGCCGGCGCGCCGGATCGCGAGGCTGCCGAACACCCAGCCAAGCGCGAGCGCGAACGCGGTGCCGGCGAGGATGCCGATGCCCGGCCCGAAGCCGAGATCCTTGCACAGGTAGCCGGTGATATAGGCTGCGCCGCCGAAGAACGCCGCGTGCCCGAACGAGAGCAGCCCCGAGAAGCCGAGCAGCAGATTGAAGGCGCACGCGAAAAGCGCGAAGCACAGGATCTTCATGAGCAGCACCGGGTACACGCCCGCGAATGGCGCTACCACGAGCACCACCAGCAACGCCAGCATGACCCAGTAGTCGCGCGTTGTATCGCTGCGTGCCTGTCCGGCAGCGCTCATCGCTCGCGCCCGAAGAGACCGGCCGGCCGCAGCAGCAGCACGATCACCATGATGAGAAAGATGACCGTCGCCGAGAACTCGGGAAAGTAGACCTTGGTCAAGCCCTCGATCAGCCCGAGCCCGAGGCCGGTAACAATGGACCCGAGGATGGAGCCCATGCCGCCGATCACCACGACTGCGAACACGACGATAATGAGCTTCGAGCCCATGTCCGGGCTCACCTGGAACACCGGCGCGGCGAGCACCCCGGCGAAGGCGGCGAGCGCCACGCCGTAACCGTAGGTGAGGGTCACGAGCAGGGGCACATTGACGCCGAAGGACTGGAGCAGCTTCGGGTTTTCGGTGCCCGCCCGCAGGTAGGCCCCAAGCTTGGTCCGCTCGATGATGTACCAGGAGAACAGGCACACCGCGAGCGAGGCGACCACCACCCACGCGCGATAGTTCGGAAGAAAGACGAAGCCGAGGTTGGTGCCGCCGGTGAGCGCTTCGGGGGCGTCGTAGCTCTGGCCCGAGCTGCCGAATTCGTTGAAGAAATAGCCTTCGATGATGAGCGCCAGACCAAAGGTGAGCAGCAGCCCGTACAGGTGGTCGAGATGATAGAGGCGCTTCAGCATCGTGCGCTCGATGACGATCCCGATCGCGCCCACGAGCAGCGGTGACACCACCAACGCCGCCCAATACGGCAGACCGAACTTCGTGAGGCCGATCCACGCGAAGAACGCGCCCATCATGTACTGGGCGCCGTGGGTGAAGTTGATGATGTTGAGCAGCCCGAAGATGATGGCGAGCCCGAGGCTCAGCACGGCGTAGAACGAGCCGTTGATGAGCCCCACCACGAGCTGGCCGAACAGGCCCTGGATCGGGACGCCGAAGATCTCGGTCATCGTGTGCCTTGCCTCTTCAGGCTCTTCGTTGCGCCTCAGCCTACTTCTTCACCAGCGGGCACTTGCTCTGGGAGAGCGGCGTGAACGCCTGCTCCCCCGGAACCGTCTGCAGCAGCTTGTAGTAATCCCACGGCTGCTTCGAGTCCGCCGGCTTCTTCACCTGAAAGAGATACACGTCGTGCACGTGCAGGCCGTCTACGCGAATCTTGCCATTCTTTGCGAAGAAATCGTTGACCGGCGTGGCCCGCATCTTCTCCATCACTTTCGCCGTGTCGTCGGTACCAACGGCTTTGATCGCGTTCAGATAGTGCATCGTGGCCGAGTAGTCGCCGGCGTGGACCATGGTCGGCATCTTCTTGTGGCGATCGAAGAACTTCTTCGACCACGCGCGGCCGGCGTCATCCATGTCCCAATAGAAGGACTCGGTGACGTAGAGGTCCTGCGCGGCCTTAAGCCCCACGCTGTGGATGTCGGTGATGAAGATGAGCAGCCCCGCCAGCTTCTGCTTCGGCGTGATGCCGAACTCCGCCGCCTGCTTGATGGAGTTCTGCGTATCGGTGCCGGCGTTGGCGAGACCGATCACTTTCGCGTTGGACGCCTGCGCCTTGAGCAGGAACGACGAGAAGTCCTGACCCGGGAACGGATGGCGGACCGAGCCGAGGACCTTACCGCCCGCGGCGATCACCACTTCACTCGTGTCCTTCTCGAGGGAGTGGCCGAACGCGTAGTCCGCGGTCAGGAAGAACCACGTGTCCCCGCCCTGCTTCACGACCGCACGGCCGGTGCCCTCCGCAAGCGAACGCGTGTCGTACGTGTAGTGGACATTGGTGTCGGTGCAGTCTTCGTTGGTGATCTTGGTTGACGCCGCGCCGGACACGATGCTGATCTTGTTCTTCTCCTTCGCGACCTTCATCACCGCGAGCGCGGTCGAGGTGCTGACCAAATCGATGATCATGTCCACATTGTCGCGATCGAACCATTCGCGCGCCTTGTTGGCCGCGATGTCGCCCTTGTTCTGGTGGTCGGCGGAAACAACTTCGATCGGCTTGCCAAGCACCTTGCCTCCGAAGTCCTCGACCGCCATCTTCACCGCGAGCACGGAGCCGGGCCCCGCGAGATCCGAATAAGTACCCGAGAGGTCCGTGAGCACGCCGATCTTCACCACGTCGTTCGACACCTGGGCCTGCGCGGCCGCCGCGATTGCGAGCGTCGCTGCACCCGCCAGAAACCGTACCGTCTTCATCTTCATGGTCTTCCTCTTGGTTGTTGCTGCTTCACTCCTTCACACCTTCACGCCTTCCCTCACAAACCGAGCAGCTCGTGCAGCCGCTCCATGTTCGATTGCAAGTCATGCTGCTCGACCTGATGCACGATGCGCCCGTGCTCCAGAACATAGTGCCGGTCCGCCAGCGGCGCGGCGAAGCGAAAGTTCTGCTCCACCAGGACGATCGTGAGTCCCTTCTCCTTCAGCTTGCGGAGCACGCGCCCGAGGGTTTGCACGATCACCGGCGCGAGGCCCTCGGTGATCTCGTCGAGCAGCAGCAGCCGCGCCCCGGTGCGCAGAATACGCGCCATGGCGAGCATTTGCTGCTCGCCGCCTGAAAGCCGCATGCCCGGGCTCTTCCGCCGCTCCCTCAGGTTCGGGAACATCTCGTAGATCTCGCCGAGGCTCATGCCGCCGCTCGCCACCTCCGGCGGCAGCAGCAGGTTCTCCTCGCAGGTGAGGCTCGCATAGATGCCGCGCTCCTCCGGGCAGTAGCCCAAACCCAGGTGCGCAATCTTGTGCGGCGGCATGCCGATCGCTTCGCGCCCATTGATCATCACCGAGCCGGTGCGGCGGACGGTGAGTCCCAGGATTGCCCGCAGCGTGGTTGTGCGACCGGCCCCGTTGCGCCCCAGCAGCGTCACCAGCTCACCGCGATTGACCTGGAAGTCGATGCCATGCAGCACATGGGATTCGCCGTAGAACGCGTGCAGGTCCGACACGCGCAGAATCTCGGTCGCTGCCGAGGCCATTGGTGCCGCGCTGGCGACGCTACTCATCCGCGGTCCCCACATAGGCTTCCAGCACGCGCGGGTCTTTCGACACCGTCTCGTACGGCCCCTCGGCGAGGATCGATCCCCGCTGCAGCACGGTGATCACGTCGGAGAGGTCCGAGACCACGTTCATGTTGTGCTCGACCATGAGCACGGTGCGATTGGCCGCGACCTTCTTGATGAGCGCCGTGACCCGTCCGACGTCCTCGTGCCCCATGCCCTGGGTCGGTTCGTCGAGCAGCATGAGCTCGGGGTCGAGCGCAAGCGTGGTGGCGATCTCGAGCGCCCGCTTCCGACCGTAGGGGAGCTCGATCGTAACGTATTCGGCGAAGCCGCCGAGGTCCACCAGCTCCAGCAACTCGAGCGCCCGGTCGTTCAGCTGGTCGAGGATCTTCTGCGAGCGCCAGAACTGGAAGCTCATACCGAGCTTCCGCTGCAACGCCACGCGCACGTTTTCCAGCACTGTAAGGTGCGGAAAGGTTGCGGAGATCTGGAACGAGCGCACCATTCCCTTGCGCGCAATCTGCGCCGGCTTCTCGTGGGTGATGTCGGCGCCATTGAAGAGGATCGTGCCGGACGAAGGGCTCAGGAACCGCGTGAGAAGATTGAAGACCGTTGTCTTGCCCGCGCCGTTG
>JBEVOI010000034.1:0-10302 GCA_040507665.1 Burkholderiales bacterium | reverse complement strand
GCGAGGCCCCTTCCACGTGGCGCGCCAGAATGTGCGCAATGCTCCCGCGCCGCTTCATCGCCGCATACAACGGATTGATCGCCGCACCCGGTATCCCAAACGCCAGCTCCACCCCCTCCCGCTCCATCACCCGCACCGCCGCTTCGGCTGCTGTCATTTTTGGCATGGCTGGAACCCTCACTTGGTCTTGATTGGAGACAATGGCCGGTCGGCCAAGCTGCCGCGAATGGGTGTCGCGCTAACTTCGGGCAGCAGTAATGCTTCGTATCGGAATCAATCTAGATTGTTGCCGTTTCCGTTTCTTCGCGGATCCCTTATGGCGATTATTCGGAATCTCGTGTTTCTCGTACGATCCTTCGTGTTACTCACACCCCGGCCGCAACGCGCTGTTCGAGTAACTCGATCCAATGCGTGACAGGCGTGGCAGTACCCGCCTGCAGATGCGTCAGGCAACCGATGTTGGCCGTCGCGATCGCCTGCGGTCCCGAAGCCTCGAGGTTGGTGAGCTTGTTCTTGCGCAACTGCTTCGATAGATCCGGCTGGAGAACCGAGTACGTACCAGCCGAACCGCAGCACAGGTGGACGTCGAGGACGGGCAGCAACTCGAACCCCGCCGCCCTGAGGAGCTTCTCCGTCACGCCCCGAATCTTCTGGCCGTGCTGGAGCGTGCAGGGAGGATGGAACGCAATCCGCTTCGGCAATCTATCAGGCCAATACGTCGCAAGCTTTTCATCGTGCGCCTCAAGCTCCGCTGTCATGACTTCACACGTATCTCGGGTCATCTCCGAAATACGCTCCGCTCTCTCGGCATAACGCGGGTCATCGCGCAGAAGATGGCCGTACTCCTTCACCATCACCCCGCATCCGGAAGCGGTCATGACGATCGCCTCGGCGCCCTGCTCGACGTACGGCCACCATGCATCGATGTTGCGACGCATGTCATCGAGCCCGCCTTCCTGCTCGTTCAGGTGATAGCGCAGCGCTCCGCAGCAGCCTGCCTGGGCAGCCTCGATCAGCTGAATACCGAAGCGGTCCAGCACCCGCGCCGTTGAGGCGTTGATGTTCGGCGCCATGGTGGGTTGCACGCACCCGGCGAGCACCAGCATCTTTCGCGTGTGTTGCGTTTTCGGCCACGGTGTCGCTGGCGCCGCGGGAGGTATCTTGTCCTTCAGTATCTCGGGCAGCATGGGCCGCACCATACGCCCGAGCTGCATTGCAGTACCAAACAATCCCGGGCTCGGCAGCACTGTCAGCAGCATCTGGCGCTTGAAGCGATCCGCGCCTTTCCGCGGCACACGTTTGTCGACGATGTCACGGCCAATGTCGACCAGGCGACCGTATTGCACGCCTGACGGGCAGGTCGACTCGCAATTGCGACAGGTGAGGCATCGGTCGAGATGCAGTTGGGTGGTGCGCGTGACCGCGGCCCCTTCGAGCATCTGCTTGATGAGGTAGATGCGGCCGCGCGGTCCGTCCAGCTCATCGCCGAGGAGCTGGTAGGTCGGGCACGTCGCCGTGCAGAAGCCGCAGTGCACACAGGTGCGCAGGATGGCTTCGGCTTCCTTGCCCTGCGGCGTGTCTTTGATCCAGTCAGCGAGATGCGTTTCCACGATTAAAGGTCTGCGTACATCCTTCCCGGATTGAAGATGCCGTGCGGGTCGAACTGCTGCTTCAGATTGCGGTGAATTTTGGCGATCGCCGGTTTGAGCGGCGTGAACACGTCCTCGCGTGTGCCGCGTGGGCGGAACACGGTGGCATGGCCGCGCGCTTTGACTGCCGCTTCGCGCACCTTGCTACCGTCACCGTTCGTCAAGACCCAGCGCTGCGCTCCGCCCCATTCGATGAGCGCCGGTCCGAGACCAAGGACCGGCGTCGCGGAAGGAACGGACAGCCGCCACAGGTCGCCGGGCTTGGAGAAGAATGCGTGCGCCTGCTCGCGTATGCTCTGCCACAGGATACTGTCGTTCTCGAGGATCTCGCCGCCAAGCTGCCCCTGCGCGGCCTTGAGCGCGGGGGCGGCGCCAGACAATCTGACGAAGAGCTTCCCATCGACAAAGCAGGTTGCGGAGATCGGCAGCGGTTTGCCGCCCCACTCGTTCATCATCCTGATCGCGTCTGCCTCGCTCGCTTCGCGCACCAGCGTCAGCGTCGCAAAGGGAAGCGGCAGAACCTTCAGCGACATCTCGGAGATCAGCGCAAGGGTACCAAGGGAGCCAACCATGAGACGGGAAACATCGTAGCCGGCCACATTCTTCATGACCCGGCCGCCAAAGCTCAGATCCTGACCCCGCCCGTCGATCACGCGCACGCCCAGCATGAAGTCACGCGCCGCACCGCTTGTCGCGCGCCTCGGTCCGGAGAGTCCCGTCGCGATCGCGCCGCCGATGGTGGCATCCCCGAAGTGGGGCGGCTCGAACGCAAGCATCTGCCCCCGCTCGGCGAGCACGCGCTCAAGTTCTGCGAGCGACGTGCCGCAGCGGACTGTAACTACGAGCTCCGTCGGTTCGTAGTCGACGATACCACTATAACCGCGCGTGTCCAGCAGATCGCCGGCGGAAGTGCGGCCATAGAAGTCCTTGGTGCCGCCGCCGCGGATCCTGAGCGGCTGTTTCCTTCCGGCCGCTTCAGCGACCCGCTCCTGCAAGACCTTGAGGTCGTCCGCCACGGAGTGGCCTCGCGCTAAAAACGCGGCAGCTCGGGGTGCGCCATCTTCCCCGCCCGCACGTGCACACGCCCGTACTCCGCGCAGCGATGCAGTGTCGGGATGGCCTTGCCCGGATTGAGCAAGCCGGGCGCATCGAACGCCCGCTTGACGGCATGAAACATTTGCAGCTCGAGTTCCGCGAACTGCACGCACATCTGGTTGATCTTCTCCACGCCCACGCCGTGCTCGCCCGTAATCGTTCCTCCCAGCTCCACGGACAGTTCGAGGATCTCGGCGGCGAACGCCTCGGTACGCTCGATCTCGCCCGGCTTGCTGGCGTCGAACATGATGAGGGGATGGAGGTTGCCGTCCCCGGCATGAAACACGTTCGCGCAGCGCAGGCCGTACTTCTTCTCCATCTCGCCGATCCCCCGCAGGATCGTCGCGAGTTGCTTGCGCGGTACCGTTCCGTCGATGCAGTAATAGTCGGCGCTGATGCGGCCGACGGCCGGGAACGCCGCCTTGCGGCCGGACCAGAACTTGTAGCGCTCCTCTTCGGAACGTGACACGCGAAGCTCCGACGCACCCGCGCGCTCGAGCACCGCATTGATCCGAGCGATCTCGTCCTCGACCTCCTCATCGGTGCCATCGGACTCGACAATCAGGATCGCCTCAGCGTCGAGGGGATAGCCCGCGTGGACGTAGTCTTCCACCACGCGAGTGACCGCCTTGTCCATGATCTCCATCCCTGCCGGGATGATGCCAGCCGCGATCACGTCCGCAACCGCCTGTCCCGCCTGCTCGATCTGGTTGAATGCGGCGAGAATCGCGCGGGCCTTGATGGGTGTCGGCAGCAGTCGCACCGTCACTTCGGTGGTGACGCACAGCAGCCCTTCCGAACCGGTCACGAGAGCGAGCAGATCGTAGCCCGGCGCGTCCAGAGCGCCCCCACCGATTTCGAGGAGCTCACCGTCAATGGTGTAAGCCCGCACCGCGAGGATGTTGTGCACGGTCAAGCCGTACTTGAGGCAATGCACGCCGCCGGAGTTTTCCGCAACGTTGCCACCGATGGTGCAGGCTATTTGCGACGAGGGATCGGGAGCGAAGTAAAGCCCGGACGGTTGCGTCGCCTCGGAGATCGCGAGGTTGCGAACGCCCGGTTGCACGCGGGCGGTGCGCGCAACCGGGTCAATGGACAGAATGCGATTGAACTTCGCCAGCGACAGCACGATTCCCTGGTGATGCGGGAGCGCACCGCCCGACAACCCGGTGCCAGCCCCGCGGGCCACCACGGGCACGTTCAGGCCCCGACACAGCTTCAGGATCGCCGAGACCTGCTCCTCCGTGCTCGGAAGCACCACCACCAAGGGAACGTTGCGATACACGGCGAGCCCGTCGCACTCGTACGGCTTGAGCTCTTCCGTCTCGCACAGCACCGCTTCTCTCGGGAGGATCGCCAGCAGCCCCCGCACGAGGGCCTCGCGGTCCGGCTGTACAAACGTAACGTCGATCAGGTCCATGACGCTCTACTCCGCAAGTGTGTTCCGCGACGGTCTGCGTCGAACGTCCCCTTTACCTCCCCATCAACGACATCAAGGCACCAATAGCGTGAACGGATGCACGTAAGCCTGGAGCGTCACGACCAGGCCCACCAGCGACGCCAGCACGACGCTATGCCAGAACACGTACCGCAGGATGGTGCCCTCATGCCCGAACCAGTTGGTGGCAGTGGACGCGACGACAATGCTTTGCGCGTCGATCATTTTGCCCATGACACCGCCGGAGCTGTTGGCCGCCGCCATCAGAATCGGGCTCAACCCAAGCTGCGTGGCGGTCGTTTTCTGCAATCCGCCGAACAGCACGTTGGCCGCCGTGTCCGATCCCGTGACCGCGACGCCGAGCCAGCCCAGCAAGGTTCCAAAGAACGGATAGAACACGCCCGTCGCCGCGAAGGCGAGGCCCATCGTGGCGTCCGTCCCGGAGAAGCGCGTGAGGTAGCCGAGCGCCAGCATGGCCGAGATGGTGATCAGCGAGTAGCGCACCTTCCAGATCGTGTGCCCGTAGATGTGCAGCAGGCCAAGCGGACTATATTTCATCGCCAGGCCGGCGATTACGGCGGAAAGGAAAATGCCGGTGCCGGTCGCGGACAACCAGTTGAGGTTGTAGATCGCAGCCTCCTTGTGCGGCTCGGGTGACACGGGCGGCACCTTGAGGATCATGTTGTGCAGCCCCTCGAACGGGATCTTGAAGACCGAGATCCCGTCGAGCATTTTCTTGATGTCCGGAATGCCCCAGAAAAACACGAACACAGTGAGAATGATCCAAGGCATCCAGGCGAGCATCACGGTCTTGCTGTCGTGGCGCTTGAAAACACTGGCGCTCGCCGCAGCATCGGGCTCGCCGACGACCAAGTCTTCCGGCGTTCCGGAATCGGTTTCATGCCCCTTGAGCGTGGTCGAGGTCCATTTCTCTTTGGGTTTCCAGACACGCAGGAAGAGCGTCAGGCAACCCATGGAGACGAGGGCGGCAACGACGTCAACCAGCCAGGGGCCGTGAAAGTTGGACACCAGATACTGCATGATCGCGAAGCTCAGGGCCGCGACCAGGATCGCCGGCCACACCGCTATCATCCCGCGGAATCCGGCGAACGCCCAGATCAGCCAGAAGGGAACGATGAGGGAAAAGAGCGGTAGCTGCCGCCCGATCATGCCGGAGAGCTCGAGCAGATCCAATCCCGTCACTGCCGAGAGCGCGATGACCGGTGAGCCGAGCGCGCCATAGGCGACCGGTGCGGTGTTAGCTATGAGGGACAGGCCAGAGGCAGCCAACGGTGAAAAGCCGAGCCCGATCAGGATCGCCGCGCTCACCGCCACCGGTGTGCCGAACCCGGCCGCCCCCTCGAAGAACGCGCCGAAACAGAACGCGATGAAGAGGAGCTGCAGACGCCGGTCATCGGTGATGTTGGCGATGCTGTCCTGCAGCACCTTGAATGAGCCGTTCTCCTCAGTGAGGCGGTGCAGGAAGATGATGTTGAGGACGATCCACCCGATTGGCAGCAGGCCGAAGAGGGCGCCGTAAAGGGACGCGAGACCCGCCATCTTGACCGGCATACCGAATGCGATGATCGCTACCGCGAGCGCGCTGATGAGGCCGATCACCGCCGCGAGGTGGGCCCTGACATGGAACGCGAGCAAGCCCAGCAGCACCACCACGGGAACCGCCGCAGCGAGCGTGGACCAGAACATGTTGTTGAACGGATCGTAGACCTGGGACCACATGTGAGCACCCTCCCGTTGAGTCGTCTTCCTGCAACTTACCCCTGTTGCTCTCCAGCGCTCTGATGCTTTCTCTCGTGCCGGACCGCTTCTGTGTGCTGTGGCTGCCTCCCTTCAATGCGGCCACGGACCCGCGTTGCCATTCCCTCAACGTGGCGCGGGCTCAAGCTGGTCAGACCATTGGCTTTTTAGACCCAATCCTGCGGTATGTCAACAGACCCCGCGCGGCATGCCAGACATCGCGAAGGTCGCACGTGCGCGTGGGGTCCGTCGACCAAATCGAGCCTGCACGGGAACCAACGTCGCCGGAGTCACAACCAAGAACGACAATCGGAAAGCTACAGAGAAAGGGTGGGTATGCGCATGACGGCGGGGAAACCTTGAAGCGGCTGCTGCTGCTCGGTGGCGGCCACGCCCACGTTGAAGTCATGCGCGATTTCGGCCGGGCTCCCCCGCCCGACACGCACGTGACGGTGTTGAGCCGCGCGCGCTTCACGCCGTATTCCGGCATGCTTCCGGGGTTGGTCGCGGGCCACTACCGCCATGAGGAATCCCACATCGATCTCGCATGGCTTGCCCGCTCAACCGGGTGCGACTTCGTGGAGGCGGAAGCCCGGCATCTCGACCCGCGCGAGCGCGCGGTCGCGTGCACAGACGATTCGCGCGCCGGTTACGACGTGATCTCCATAGACATCGGATCAACACCCGCGGCGGCGGGCGTGCCGGGCGCAGATTCGCACACGCTGGCGATCAAGCCCGTCGATGCTTTCCTCGCGCGCTGGAAGACGATCGAGGCGCGTGTCGCGGCCGGTGAACGCCTGCGCATCGCTGTGGTGGGTGGTGGCGCAGGCGGAGTCGAGTTGTTGCTGTCGTTGCAGGATCGGCTGCATGCGGCCGTACGCGGCGAGACCCGTTTCGTGCTCCTCACCGATCAGTCCGACATTCTGCTCTCCCATAACCGGAAGGTGCGCGGCATATTCCGCGAAGTACTCGCGTCGCGAAAAATCGAATTGCTCGTGCACCACGCGGTAGTGCGCGTTGACCCGGGCAGGTTGCACTGCGCGAATGGCGAGACCGTCGAGGCCGACGTCATCGTCTGGGTCACGACCGCTGCGGCGCCCCAGTGGATCGCTCAATCAGGCCTCACGACCGATCACCGGGGCTTCATCGCGGTCAACGACTGCCTGCAATCGGCCTCCCACAAAAATGTCTTCGCGGCCGGCGACATTGCCACAATGGTCAATCATGCCCTTCCCAAATCGGGCGTCTATGCCGTGCGACAGGGACCGCCTCTTGCGCGCAACCTGCGTCGCGCGGTCGCCAGCGAGCGGCTGGCCGAATACACGCCGCAGCGCCTTGCCCTTGCGCTCATCGGAACCGGCGATCGCTCCGCAGTCGCGTCCTACGGACCCTTCGCAGCGCGCGGGGAGTGGATCTGGCGCTGGAAAGAGTGGATCGACCGGCGCTGGATAGGCCGCTACCTCCCTCCGGGCGAAGCGGGCTGACCAATTATGCCCATCGCCGAAATATCGTTGTGCTCCCGCTTGCAGGATAGATCCTTCGCGACGCGACGCATCAAGGTCACTTCAGAGGATACGGACTCATCACGAAGTCCCGCCCCTTCGCATGACATTCGAAGCAACCAGGTACGCCGCGATCCGCCGCAAAAGTCCTGTTGCCGTCCCGCGCGGAGAACACCTCGTACCAGTACCAGCCCTTGCCACCGCCGCTGTCGCTCTGGGTCTTGATGCTGACAGCCCAGCCGTGGAGCGCACCGCGCTTGCCATAGAGCTCCAGCACCGCCGTCGAGCCCTCAGGATGCGCTGCGGCTCCGGCCTCGAGGGAGGCGGCGAGCGACGGATTGAGAAACGTGCGAACGGCGCCCGGATGCGACCCCTCCGACGGATGCGGGTCGTTCTCGTGCGCCCAGTCCTTGTAGCCACCGGCTTTCAGCCAGTCGAACAGCTCTTTCGATGACACAGGCGGCGTATCCGCCGCCGCGCTCGCGATCCATCCGGCCCACGCAAAGCCGAGTGCCGCCGCGACTATTGCGGAGGGACGCTTACGGTTTCTGCAACGCTCCATGTGCTTGGCCCCCTCGCAGGTTGGATCGATGACGGATAGGCCGCGGCACCACGAATGCGGCGACCGCTGCCGTTCATTGCGCCTTGCCGATAACCTCCAGCCCGCACATGTATGGCCGCAGCGCCGCCGGAACGGTGACACTGCCATCGGCGTTCTGATAGTTCTCCAATACCGCGACCAGTGTTCTTCCCACCGCGAGCCCTGAGCCATTCAGCGTGTGCACGAGCTCGGGCTTGCCCTTCTCGCTGCGGAATCGGGCCTGCATGCGCCGCGCCTGGAACGCTTCGAAATTGGAACACGACGAGATTTCGCGGTAGGCGTTCTGCCCTGGCAGCCAGACTTCGATGTCGTAGGTCTTCGCCGCCGCAAACCCCATGTCACCCGTGCAGAGCACCACGGTGCGGAAGGGCAACTCGAGCTGCCTCAGGATCGCCTCGGCGTGGCTAGTGAGCTGTTCGAGGCTTTCGTACGACTGCGCAGGATGGACGATCTGCACCAGCTCGACCTTATCGAACTGATGCTGGCGGATCATGCCGCGCGTATCCTTGCCGTAAGATCCAGCCTCGCTGCGGAAGCATGGTGTGTGACACACGAACTTGAGCGGCAGCTTTTCGAGCGGAACGATCTCGTCGCGAACGATGTTGGTGACGGGCACCTCGGCCGTCGGAATGAGGTAGAAGTCGCCGAGGTCGCCGCGTGGGACCGCGAACAGATCTTCCTTGAACTTCGGCAGCTGCCCCGTGCCCCGCATGCTTTCGGCGTTCACGAGGTAAGGCGCGTAAATCTCCGTGTAGCCATGCACGGCGATGTGCACGTCGAGCATGAACTGCGTGAGCGCCCGGTGCAGGCGCGCGATGGCGCCGCGCATCACGACGAAGCGCGCGCCGCTGATCTTGACCGCGGACTCGAAGTCGAGCCCGCCGAGTGCGCTGCCGATGTCGACGTGATCCTTCACCGGAAAATCGAATCTGCGCGGTGTGCCGACGCGCCGCACCTCCACGTTGTCATCGGGGGACTTGCCCGTGGGTACCGATTCGTGGGGCAGATTCGGAATGAGTGCAAGACATTCCTGTAGGTGGCCCTGAACCTTGGAAAGCTCTTGTTCTGATGAGGAAAGGATGTCGTTGCGTAGTTGCGCCTTCTCCATGAGTGAAGAAATATCCAACCCTTTGGACTTCGCCTGCCCAATCTCTTTCGCGATGCGATTCCGAGAAGCCTGCGCACCCTCGACATACCCTTGCAGTTCCTTTCTCTTGGCTTCTAGCTGCCTTAACTTCTCGGTTTCAAGGATTAAACCCCGGTCGGCGAGGCGGGTCGCGACGGCATCGAGGTTGTTGCGCAGGAGTTGCGGGTCCAGCATGGAGGCTCCGTCTTGGGTGGTATGGCAACCGATCAACGTCTGTGGAATGGGCGTGAAGTTTAACGGGTGCCGGCCGAGGCGCAACTGCATGGACGCCATGCCTGCTGAAAATACGTCCCATCGACTACCGCAACGCAATATAATGCGCTTTAGCGTGTAGCTTTGGACATCGCCAGCTCAGGGGATGCAGCCGCGCAATCCCAACATCACAAAGAGGAACACCCACTATGCGCACCCGTCTCATCATCGCCGTGCTAGCGCTGGCCCTTCCGTTCACCGGCAACACGTATGCTCAGGCCTTCGGCAACGAGGCCGGCAAACAGATGGCCAAGCCCAGCAAGCCCGCAAAGACCCCGGCCCAGAAGCGCGCCGCCATCGACAAGATGGCGGCGGACACGCTCGCCGAGCTGTTCAAGACCAAACCGGAGGTCAAGACCGAGATCGCCCAGTCTGCCGGCTATGCGGTATTCAGCGAGGCGGGCGCGATGGTGCTCTTTGCGGGTGGCTCCGGGGGCAGCGGTGTCGCGGTCAACGTCAAGGCAGTGCCTCATAAGCACAGGACGTATATGAACGTCGCGGAAGCCAGTGTCGGCATCGGCGCGGGCGTGAAGGATGTGCGCACCGTATTCGTCTTCAAGACTGGGCCGGCACTCGAACAGTTCGTGAACAAGGGCTGGGAGGCCTCGGGTCAAGCGGGAGCCGCAGCGACAGCGGCTGACAAGGGCGGGGCCGTTGGCGCGGACAAATCGTTCGTGAATGCCGACACCGTAAGCATGTATCAGCTCACCCCCACCGGGCTCATCGCGGAAGCGACCGTCGCCGGCAAGAAGTTCTGGAAGAGCGATCTGAACAAGAAGTAACCGGTCCGCACCGGGGAGGCGACCAGGGCCTCCCCCACAAAAAGGGAATGCCGCGGTCAACCCGCGGCATTCTTTCTT
>JBEVOI010000025.1:0-19328 GCA_040507665.1 Burkholderiales bacterium | reverse complement strand
CCATCCACGGCTACAGGAGGGGCTGGGCATCAGCATTCAAGCAACACTCGCGGACATGGTGCGAGTGCAGGGTACGTTGGCGAACCCCACCATCGGCATCGATCCAGCGGGGTCGGCCCGCACCACTCTCAACATCGGCGCGGCGATCCTGACTGGGGGGACTTCGCTGGTCGCAACCAGCCTCTACGACCGTGCCGTCGCCACCCAGCCCTGTCAGGCGGCGCTCGGGAAGGTACAGCCGTCAAGCGGAAACGTGATCACGGAAACCCTGAAGGCTCCCGGGCGGTTCCTCGATAAAATCTTGGGGAGGTGATACGCGCCGGCAGGCCGGCACTCCGTGAAGGTGTACGTCGCGAAACCGTGAGGGCTCAGAGGAAGATCGTGGTCTGCGAGCTGAGCCAAACCGCGATGGCTGAGTAGTTGTCGTGGCGGGGGCGCGCTTTGCGCTTGAGCTCCGCCTCCAGCGCGTTGAGCCATGCCTCCGGGCCCGGCGCGCGGCCGAGCCGCTCCTCCATGCAGTGTTCGTCGACGTACTCCCAGAAGCCATCGCTGCACATGAGAAACGCTTCCTCGCCGGTAAGGGCAGTCGGGGCATCGGGCACGGCCGGATTGCACTCCTCGGCGTTGCCCATGGCGGCGGTGAGCACGCTGCGCTTGGGATTGGTGCGCACGCTTCCCGGGTCCAGGAAACCCGCATCGACCATGGACTGGACGACGCTGTGGTCCCGCGTCTGGCTGACGATCCTGCCGTCTCGGAAGCAGTAAACACGCGAGTCTCCCAGATGGCCCCAGATCGCGGACGAGTTGTGGAGATCCAGGAGCAGCACAGCAGCGGTCGCCCGCATGTCGGCCTGGTCCGCGTGCGCGCGCTGTTCCTTCAGCACCGTCGCGTTCGCTTGCGCGAGCAGCGTCAATACCGTCTGCGGCACGGCGCCCGGCGCTTCGCGGAACCGCTGCAGGACCGTTCTCACGACCACCTTCGAAGCAATGTCGCCGCAGCCGTGTCCTCCCGCTCCATCGGAAAGCACTTGGCAGCAGAACTCGTCCGACGTCCAGTAGCCGCAGGCATCCTCGTTGACTTCCCGCCCCCCGGGCTTCGACAGAACGGCGATCTCGACGTCCATCGCCGCACTTCGCACAATTTGCGCACCGCTCACGATTGGCTCTCGTCCTCGTCGTTGGGTGGCTGTGCCCGCTGCCGGCGAATCATCAGGAATTCTCTTGCGAGCGCTTTGCGAATGTCCTCCTGGGTCTCCTGTGCGATCTCCGCATACACGCTGCTGAAGAGATCCCACAGTTTCGCTTTGCGGTTGATCGAAAGCACACTGTCCAGCAGCGTCCTGTGCTTGAGCCGCTGCTCCAGATGCTCGGGGCTGAAGCGCCGCAGCGCTCCCTCGAGGGCGGCACGCGTGCCGGCTCCGGAGAGGAAAGCCTGCAGCACAGGATCGGAGAGTACTGGCTGACGCGATGGCAGGTCCGATGAGGCAGCGCGCATGTCGTCCCGGCATTCAGGCTCGCCTGGGCTCTCCGCGATTGCCGGCAGGGGGGCTTCGACAGATCCTGACCCCCGGGCGTGGTCCCCCTTAGCCGCCGGGCTGGGCGCGTCCGATGCACGATTCCCGGATGGGCGGGGGGCGCCCGGCGGCATCCGATAATTGGCCACGTCGGTTTCCCACGAAAGATAGACTTCCGCCGGTGAGTCCGGCGTGTCGGCAACCGCGGCCGCAGGCGCATCGAGATCGAAATCGACGGGGCCGAGCGGCGCGGGCGGCATCTCAACTTGGGACGTGGAGGCTCCGTGTGCGGAAGACGGAATGGGCGCGGCTTCAAGGGACGCACCCGACGGGGACACGAACCGCGAGTTCGTTTCATCCAGCCGATTGCCGGCAGCTCGCGTCACCACCGTGGCCGGAACAGAGTCTTGCAGCCGCTCCGGTGCACCCGCCAAGGGGGGGTTGGAACCGTGCGGGAGCTCAGCGGGCTCGGCCCGGTCCGGCACGGCCTGCAGCGACACGCGCAGCCGGTAGGTGCTAACGGCGAGCTCGTCCCCGTCGGTGAGCGGTGCTTGATCGCCGATGCGAAGCGTCGCATCGTTCAAGAGGATCGGATTGCTGCCCTGGTGCAGGATGAAGTAGCCATCCGGCCGATGCAGGATCCGGGCGTGGACGCGAGAGATGTGCCGCTCCGGGTCGGGCAGCACGAGCTGGTTGGATTCGAGCCGACCGATGGTACCGCCGGTCTCGTCGAGACGTACCTCCAGCGGGTTTGCCGGGGGCCGGCCGCGGTGGCTGACGACACGGATGCTTATCATGAGATTTCGTCCCTGCTTCGGCGCCTATGAATGAAAGGACCTGCCAGCCTCGATCGCGCGGGTGCTTCGATTATGTCATTTCGGGACCCCGCCCGGCGAGGCCAATCGGGTTGGGTTGCATGGGCAGGGTTGCGGTTCGCCCATCCGCACCCGCGCGCCTCAAGCACAGGCCGCGCCTGCTTTCTGGCATACTCGCGCGGAAGTAAGGCGCGAGCGTGGAGGCCCAATCGCCGGAGAAAGTCAGCTCGATGGAAAAGGTAGGTCGCTATCAGATTCGCGAGGCCATCGGTGAAGGGGCGATGGCCAAGGTGTTCAAGGCGTTTGACCCCGAGATCGATCGCACGCTCGCGATCAAGGTACTCAAGTCCCAGTTACGGGGGGACAGCGAGTATCGGCTGCGCTTCCTGCGCGAGGCCAAGGGCGCGGGCATCCTCTCCCACCCCAACATCGTCACCGTCTTCGATGTGGGAGAAGCCGACAGCCATCCCTACATCGCGATGGAGCTGGTCGAGGGTCCGACCCTCGGCGAGATCCTGAAGGAAAAGGAGCTGTTGCCTGCTCCCGCCGTGGTCGAGATTGGCATCCAGCTCGCCCGCGCCCTCGACTACGCCCATCGCAAAGGCATCATTCATCGCGACGTCAAGCCCGGCAACATTATGCTGGTCAAGGACACGAACGCGGTGAAGGTCGCGGATTTCGGGATCTGCCGCATCGACAACAGCGACGCCACCCAGCAGACACAAGTGGGGAACGTGCTCGGCACGCCACACTACATGTCGCCGGAGCAGGTGCTGGGGCAGAAAGTGGACTCCCGCTCCGACCTCTTTTCCGCTGGCGTCGTACTGTACCAGCTGCTCACCGGGCACCTTCCCTTCGACGGCGACACGCTGATCACCGTCGCCTACAAGATCACGCACACCGAGCCACCCTCGATCGACAAGGTACGGCCCGACCTGCCGCTCAGCCTGCGCCGCATCGTCGAGCGCGCGCTCCGGAAGCAGCCGGAGAAGCGCTTCCAGAGCGGGGAAGAGCTGGCGAAAGCGCTGATCCGCGTCGCGCAGGAAATGGCCGAGGTCGATGGTGCGAAGGGGCGTGCCCGCGTGATTCCCATGCGGGTGCGCTGGGCGCTGCTCATGGCGGCACTGGTCGCCGTGACCATGAGCATTACCGCGACCTTCATCTACAAGCGATTGCACCACGCCATGATGGAGCAGGTCATGAGCTACGGCGCCTCGATGGCGAAATTCATGGCCACCCAGAATGCAGTGCCACTGTTGTCGGAGGACTGGGCCGCAACTGAGGTATTCATCGCGGAGACGATCGGCCGCCAGGATTTCACCTACATCGTCGTGACCGACCACCAGGGGCTGATCCGAGGCACGAGCAGTCCGGCGCGAATCGGCGATAAATATGAGCCCCCCAATGCGGCCCCCGTGCCCACAGCGGATGAAGGCGTCCTTGTGAAGAGCCACCGCCTTTCGGACGGGCGCGACGTGCTCGACTTTGCAGCCCCGGTCCTGTTCCAGGGCAAGCGCATCGGCGAGGTACACCTGGGCATCTTCGAGACTCCGCTGAAAGAGGTCGCCAATCTGTCGCTCTGGCTGCTCGGGCTGCTGACGCTGGTCACCAGCGCGGCGGTCGCGGTAGGCAGCTACCTCCTCGCCCAGCGCCTTTCGGCCCCGATCCGCGTGCTGAGAAACTCGCTCGCCGAGCTCGCCAAAGGACATTACGACTACCGCATCACCGACAGCCGCAAGGACGAGTTCGGCGAACTCTACGGCGGCTTTGACCAGACGGCAGAAGCACTGCAGCAACGCCATGATCCGTTGCGTCCAACCCCCGCGCTGCCTCCCGATTAGCGGCCGCTTCGCCGCCGCGCTGCTGGCGGTGGCATTCACGGTGTTGGGGTGCGCGGTGCCGCGGCCCGCTCCGACCGCGGTGTCGGTATCTGGACCAGTCATCGCTCGCGACCAGGACTTCGTGATCGTGCGGGCACAGAGCGGCGACGATCTCGCGGCGCTGGCGGAGCGCTACCTCGGAGACCCGCGCAATGCATGGTGGATTGCCGAGTTCAACGGCATCGAGCAGATTCGTTCCGGGCAGAACGTCGTCATCCCGCTCCGTCCGCGAAACTCCGTCGGCGTGTACGCGAGCGGGATACAGACAGTCCCGATCCTTTGTTACCACCGATTCGGAAGCAACCGGAGCAAGCTTACTGTCACGCCTGCAGCCTTCGAGGCGCAGATGGAATACCTGGTGCGCAGCGGCTATCGGGTGATTCCGCTCTCCCGGTTGACGAGCTTTCTCGAGGGCAAGGAGCCACTGCCCCAAAAGACAGTGGTCATCACGATCGATGATGGTTACCGCTCGACCTATGAGACCGCCTACCCGATCCTGAAGAAATTCGGGTTACCGGCGACGGTCTTCCTCTACTCCGACTTTGTCGGCGCGTCCGATGCGATGTCCTGGGCACAGATGCAGGACATGGTGCGGTCGGGTCTGATCGAGATTCAGCCGCACTCGAAGACGCACGCCAACCTCACCCTCAACCTGCCCGGCGAGAGTGATGCGAAGTACCGCGAGCGCATTCGGCGCGAGATCGACGCGCCGATCAGCGCGATCCAGGACCGGCTTGCGCTGGCTAGCATCAGCTACGCCTACCCTTACGGCGACGTGAACGAAATCGTCACCGAGCAACTCGCTTCGAAAGACGTCCGCCTCGGCGTGACGGTGACGCCGGGGGGCAATGCCTTCTTCTCCTACCCACTCATGCTTCGGCGAACCATGGTGTTCGGAAATGAGGACCTCGACGTGTTCAAGTCGAAGCTCGTCACCTTCGCGCGCACCGCCCCCCGATGAGCCCGCACCGTGCGCCCTCGAAGCTGGCTGCTGTCGAGTAGCCTCACCCTGGTGGCGGCGTGCGCCCAGCTTACGATGCCACCCGCGCCGCAGCCGTCGATGTCCGACAAAGAGGTCGCCCGAACGATATCGAGGCACCGGCAGCTCGCCCTGCAGTATCAGCAGTCGGGCGATCTCGCGGCCGCATCGGCCCAGTGGCAGATTCTCACCCTGCTCGCCCCGGGCGATAACGCATACAAGCGAGAGCTCGCAACCTCCCGGGCGGCGATTGACCAGACGGTCAAGGAGCAACTCCAGGCAGGCATGACCGCGATCCGCAACGGCGATACGGAGCGTGCCACGCGAGCTATGCTGAAGGTGCTCGCGGTTGATCCGGATAACCCGCAAGCCGCCAAGTCCCTGCGCGAGATGGAAAAGCAGAAGCTCACGGGCATCCAGGCTCAGCGCGCGGCGCGGGCCAGGCAGGAAGAGACCCTGGGCGAGAACCGCCCTCCACGCCCTGCCCCGGCGCAGCCGGGCGCCGAAGCGGGTAACGGCTACGACCTGGAACAGCGGCTCGAAATGTTCAAGGCGGGAGACGTGGCCGGCGGGCTGAGGGAACTCCGCCGCTTCGTGGAGGCGAATCCGAACGACCGTGCGGCGCGCCAGCGCATCGGCGCCGTCGTCTACGAACGGGGGCAGGAGGTGGAGAGGGAAGGTGACCGGGAGCAGGCCTTGGCGCTCTACGAACAGGCCGTCCAACTGCGCGGCGACGCCGCACCGGGGTGGGATGCCCGCGTTCAGAAGCTGCGCGGGACGCTAAGCGAGGAGTACTACGACAAAGGCGTCCGCACATACCGGGCGGACGTAGCGTTGGCAATCAGGCAGTGGGAAACGAGCCTGCGTTTCGACCCCGGGAACGTCAAGGCGGCGTCCCGTCTGCGGGAGGCGCGTAAAGTGCAGGAGAATCTCAAACGTATCCCTCAGCAGTAGGAAGGCGCCCAACATCGAATCACTTGTCGGTGGTGCCGAACCTGTCGAGGCGCGCTTTGAGGTCGATTGCGCGATCGCGTTCCAGCCTGGCTTTCTGATTGACGGGATCGAGTTGTAGAAGCTGATCCCACTTCTTGATCGCCAGATCCAGGTTCTGGCGCTGAAAGGCCGCTGTCGCCTCCCGGTCGTACCGTGCGATCAGCTCGCGCTTGGTTGCATCCCGCTGCTTGACGGCATCCTGGTTGGCGGGGTCAACGCGCACCGCCTCGGCGAACGTGTTGTACGCCCCGTCCACGTTGCCGGCACTCTTCTGAGCCATCCCCTCCTTGACCATTCGCTCCGCCGTCTTACGCGGGGTGTTTTCGGGCTCAGGCTCAGGCTTGGCCGGCTTTGCCGCGGGATCGGGAATGTCCGTAACCTCTTGCACCTTCGCTTGCTTCTGCAGTTCGGGTTGCTTCTGAGCGTCGGCCTGCTTTGGGACCTCGGCCTTCGGTGCAGGCGGAGGCGTCTTGGGTTTGGCGCCGGGAATGCGGATGGTCTGCCCCGAAGCGAGCTTGCTCGGGTTGGCAATATTGTTGTACTTCGCGAGGATGTAGAAGCGGTACTTGTCGCCGAGATACTGCTGCGCCAGCTTGGAAATAGAGTCGTCCCGCTGCACCGTGTAGTTGAAGAACAGGGGGCCCAGCTCCTTTTGGGCGTCGGCGTTGATTTGGTCCATGAGCTTGCGAGCAAGCTCGTTGGTCGGATCCAGTCGCTGCGCTCGTTCTAGGATCACACGCGCGCCAGCTTCGTCGCCGTTCTGGAGCGCGTTCACCGCATCCTTCGCGACCAATCTCTCGGCCTGTGTCTTCTCTTCCTTGGTTGGAGGTGGAGGAGGAGGTGGCGGCGGAGGCGGCTCGGATTGTACCTGGGGTACGGGAGGCTTTTCCGCCTTGGGCCCCGAGGCGCAAGCAGCCACCGTCACTGCGACCACGAGTGCAGCCATGATGTGGGACAGGAGAGGGCGAGAGCGATTTTCCATGTTTGTTTGACGGCTCTTCAGGGCGTCCCGCGCAGCCACAGGGTATTTCCAACAATTCTGCACCCAGTTGACGCCCCGCACCAGAGAGGCTGCGGACCCTCGCGGTAGGTTGACGGGAACCCAGAACAGAACCTTCCGCAGCCGCAATGAGGATCGGCAGCTAGATCCAAGGGCGCCGCGGCGACGGCGGCCGTCGACCTGCCCCTCAAGGCGCGACTGCAACTTCACACAACAATCTGATTTTGCTCGGTTCGGCTCGTCGGCCGCTTATCGGTTTTGGTTGACCATTCATCTCCTATTGCCTATGCTAAAACGTCACAAATTGTGAGGTTTGAGCACCACCACCACGAAGTCCGTGGGGGATGGGCCGGATACCATCGGCAGCAATCTGCTCAAGCCCACCCTTACAAGACGACTTAGCCCTAAAGGGTCAAATAGATGGGGGAATCGATGTTCCACTCAAGTTTCCGAAGCCCCGAGGAGAGTGTTCTCTAGCCTGCCTGCGCCCTAGATCGCGGAGCTGTTGAGAACGTTGAGCACTAATCCTGTTTCGGGGGAAGCATGAAGTGCGTTACGAAAACCATCATAATGGCTGGCGCTATCGCCGCTATCCAGCTGGCGGCCAGTCAGGCTACGGCTGACGAAAATTCGAGTTTGCCTCACGTTTCCCCAACGAAAGAGTCCACTTCATTGCCTTACACCGTAAGCGAGGTCAATGCATCCCTATCGGGTGCAGGAAACGTCCTGCCCACGCCCGCCGTTGATCGGGACGCCGGTGGAAGCAGCAGCGCCGCCGCCACCCGCAGCACGCACGAGGCAGTTTCAAAGAGGGCGGCGCGGAAGTGTAGCTGGGCCACGTCAAAAGGCTGCAGCGAGTCTGAGCACTACGCGCATAGCCATCCCGGGGCGCAGTTGTTGCCGGCTGTCTCTGTGGGAGCGGAGGGGCTCAAATCTGTAGCCGACCCGCGCAGCAACAAGGGTGGCGAGAGCGACGCGAAGCTCGGCAGCGGCGCCATCCACGCAATACACTTCAGCACGGCAACCGGGACAGGCCCCAAGTCGGATTTTGCCGGCCTTGCCAAGGTCGAATCTGCAGTCTCTACCCGACCGGTCGCCACGAAGGACGTCTTTGCGGCAGGTGTGGCTGCGACCCCCACCTCTCCGCCCTCTGCGCGAAGAACGGGGGTCGAAGACACAGGCAAGATCGGCGTAAACGGCACGACCGTCTCTGAGCCCCCAACCTACGCCATGTTGTTGGCGGGCATCGCGATGGTGGGCTTCATGGTGTTCCGGCGCCTGAGTTAAGTCCGACCGAATTACAAGCAGGCGCTGAGCGAACGAGACCAGCCTTGGGCTGGTTTTTTTGGGTCGGACGCCACAGTTGTTGACGGCTGCTGCCTGCGAGGTCGCTGGGATCATAGTGATGCGCTTCAAGCGAAGGCAACGCAATGTCCTGACTTCGACCGACGTCGCTCGATAACGCGTGGGCGCGACTGGCCTCATCAAGGCGCCACTCCCAAACAGGCGAATCAACTTGGAGCGCGATCATACTTCTTCCACACAGTTAGTTCCCGCGGTGCGGGACTTCCTGCGAATCAATACCGGCCGGCGGAAGCGTAGTTCTCGAATCTGGTGAATTCGCGTAGGAACGTCAGCTTCTCCATTCCGATCGGGCCGTTGCGCTGCTTGCCGATAATGATCTCAGCGATTCCCTTGTCTTGGGTTTCGGGGTTGTAGACTTCGTCGCGGTAGATGAAGAGGATCAGATCGGCGTCCTGCTCGATGGCACCAGACTCGCGCAGGTCCGACATGACCGGCCGCTTGTTCGGCCGTTGCTCTAGGCTGCGGTTCAATTGCGAAAGCGCAATCACCGGCACATGTAGTTCCTTGGCCAGGGCCTTGAGAGAGCGCGAAATCTCCGAGATCTCGGTGGCGCGGTTTTCGCCGGCGCTCGATGCAGACATGAGCTGCAGATAGTCGATCACGATCAGCCCCAGCCCGGGTCCGCCACACTGGCGCGCGAGCCGTCGTGCCCGCGCGCGTAACTCGAGCGCGTTCAGCGCAGCGGTCTCGTCGATGTAGATCGGCGCATCGTTGAGCTGCCCCACCGCCTTGGTGAGCCGCCGCCAGTCGTCGTCCTCCAGCCGTCCCGTGCGCAGCCTGTGTTGGTCGAGGCGCCCGACCGACCCGATGAGGCGCATCGCAAGCTGCGGTCCCGACATCTCCATGCTGAACACCGCCACCGGAAGCTGGAGGTCGAGCGCGACGTGCTCCGCCATGTTCAGCGCCAGCGCTGTCTTGCCCATGCTGGGACGCCCGGCAACGATGACGAGGTCACCTGGTTGAAGACCGGAAGTCTGCCGGTCCAGATCCGCAAATCCGGTCGCGACCCCGGTTACGTCGCTCGGATTCTCCTGGTTGTAGAGCTGGTCGATACGTTCGACCACATGAGTCAGCAGTGGCGGCAGTTCCTGGAAGCCCTGCGTGCTGCGAGTGCCGGCCTCTGCGATGTCGAACACTTTCGTCTCTGCCTCGTCGAGCAACTCCCGGGCGGATCGGCCCGCCGGTGCGTACGCGGACTCGGCTATGGAGGCGCCGACCTCTGCCAGCTTCCGCATAACTGCACGCTCACGGACGATTTCCGCATAGCGGCGAATGTTCGCGCTCGATGGTGTGCTTTGGGCAAGCGCGCTCAGATACGGCAGCCCGCCGATTCCGTCGAGCTCGTTGCAGCTCTCCAGGGCCTCGGCCACGGTCACCACGTCCGCCGGCCTGTTCTTGTCGATCAGGCGGCAGACGTGCCGGTAGATGAGCCGGTGGTCCTGCCGGTAGAGGTCTCCTTCCGAGATGACGTCCGCGACCTTGTCCAGGGCCTGATTGTCGAGCATCAGACCGCCGAGCAGCGCCTGCTCCGCTTCCATTGAGTGCGGCGGAAGCTTGATGGCATCGACGCGGACATCGGCCGCAACCTGCGACAGGACGGGACTCATGCTGATAGGAGATCAGGGCTCTCGGGCGAACGTCGGGCAACACCGAACGCGGTCGATTCTATCACCGCGAAAGCAGCCCTTAGCGCAAAAGAAAAGGGCCGCTGTAGCGGCCCTTGTCGAAACTGAAAACTGGTTGGGAATTAGGCTTCAGCTACCACCATGACTGTCACCGTGACTGCAACGTCGGGGTGTAACGCTACGCTCAGGGGATGGTCGCCGACATGCTTGAGCGGCCCCTGGGACATGCGAATCGCCGCGCGGGGTACTTCGAAGCCTTGCGCCTTGAGGGCCTCGGCGATGTCGAAGTTGCTGACCGAGCCGAAGAGCTTGCCGTCGACCCCCGCCTTCTGCGGGATCTGGACCATCAGCCCGTCGAGCTTCGCCGCCTGCGCCTGTGCGCGGGCCAGAATCTCACCCTGCACGCGTTCGAGTTCCGTGCGCTTCGCCTCGAACTCGGCGAGATTCGCCTGCGTCGCACGCTTGGCCTTACCCTGCGGAATGAGAAAGTTGCGGGCGTAGCCTTCCCTGACCTTCACGATGTCGCCAAGCTGTCCGAGGTTGGCCACTTTCTCCATCAGAATGATTTGCATGCTCGGCCTCCTCAATGCAGGTCAGTATAGGGAAGAAGCGCCAGGAAGCGCGCGCGCTTGATCGCGGTGGAAAGTTGCCGCTGGTAGCGCGCCCTGGTTCCGGTGATGCGGGCGGGAATGATCTTGCCGTTCTCACCGATGAACTCCTTCAAGACCTCGACGTCTTTGTAGTCGATTTCCTTCACGCCTTCCGCCGTGAAGCGGCAGAACTTGCGACGCTTGAACAGACCGCGATAGCCGGTGTCCTTGGTCTTGCCCTTCGCGTCCTTCTTGGTGCGGGGTCCTCTTCCGAATGCCATGGTTGTTTCCTCAATCAGTTGTGCGCAGGACATCGCCCTGCACGATTTCTAGTCCTTAAGCTCCGTCGCGTGGAGCACGAGTTGCGCGCTGCGCTGGCTGCGGCTGGCGAGAAACCCCGTGACAAATACCCGCTCCCCGGGCTGCCGCGCTGCGAGGCGACGCGCCAGTTCGCCCAAGGCCATCGCCGGTATCTCGCACTCCACCTGTCGGGCATGCCCGGCCTCGATCTGCGAGGAGGCATGGCGCAAGGAGAAGTGGAGCAATGGCACCCCGGCAGGGGTGTGACGCAGCGCATCCATTTCGAGAACGGTCCCAGTCAGCGCCACGGAGTTCGCTTCCACGCTCGAGCCCCACAGTGCCCCGTCAGGCGACGACCGACGCCCCTTCCCTCGTGCCTTCTTCGGCGGGCGGCGCAGCCGGGCGCGACTTCTCTTCCCGCATCATTGGAGACGGCGCCGTGACCGCTTCGCTCATCTTGACGGTGAGGTGACGCAGGACCGCGTCGTTGAACTTGAACGCGTGCTCGAGCTCATCCAGGGTTTCCTGGTCGCACTCGATATTCATGAGCACGTAGTGCGCTTTGTGCATCTTCTGGATGGGGTAGGTCATTTGACGACGACCCCAGTCCTCGAGCCGGTGGATCGTCCCGCTCCGGGACGAGACCATCGCGCGATAACGCTCGATCATCGCGGGCACCTGCTCGCTCTGATCGGGATGTACGATGAAGACGATTTCGTAATGTCGCATGCAGACTCCTTGTGGATTTTAGCCCCCCACGCTGCGCGGATGGATGGTGGGGCAAGGGCGGAAAACCCTGCATTGTATCCGTGAGTTAGCAGTTGCGACAAGCGGATTTTCGGCTGCTCGCGGAGACCTCGCCCAGAGCTTCCTCAGCCTGTCCGCGCGGCGCGTTGGCGGCGACTCTCGTACAGGCAGATCCCGCAGGCGACCGATACATTCAGACTCTCTACGGTTCCAACCATCGGAATTCGCACCAGCTCGTCGCAGGTTTCGCGGCTGAGTCGACGTAGCCCCTCCCCTTCCGCCCCGAGTACCCACGCCATGGGGCCGCTCAGGTCCACTTCGGCCAGAGAGCGCGCGCTCCCCGCGTCGGCCCCAACAACCCAGATGCCCCGCTCCTGCAACGCGCGCAACGTACGTGCGAGGTTGGTGACAGCGACATAAGGCACCGTCTCGGCCGCACCGCTGGCGACCTTGGCGACGGTCGGCGTAAGGCCCACCGAGCGATCCTTCGGCGCCACTACTGCATGCGCCCCGAGGCCGTCGGCGACGCGAAGGCAAGCGCCAAGATTGCGCGGATCCTGCACGCCATCGAGCACAAGCAACAGCGAAGGCTCGGCAAGCGTGTCCAGTATTGCGTCGAGATCCCGCCTCAGCGGCGCGGCGGCGATGGTTGCCACGACGCCTTGATGGTGAGTGTTGCCGGCGAGCCGGTCGAGCCGCTCGCGCGCGACCGCCATGACCCGCAGCCCGGCATGGCCAGCTGCTTCCAGGAGATCGCGCATGCGCGGGTCGTCGCGCGAGTCCTGGACATACAGGGCCGACACCTGCCCCGCATCCTGTCGAATGCTGCTCTTCACCGCATGAAAACCGAAGATCACCCGCCCGCGGGCCACGCTCTGGGTTCCTCTGCTTCCGGATCGGCGCTCAGCGCAAGCGGCGGGCGCCCGGCCGGCGCTTCCGGGGCGCTGCACCCGGATCCGTGGCGTCTTCGCCGGGAAGCACGAAATCGATTCGGCTGCGCTCCATGTCGACCCGTACGACCCGCACGGTCACTCGGTCTCCAAGCCGGAAGCGTCGGCCGGTACGCTCCCCCAGCAACTGGTGGCGGGGGGGATCGTAGTGGAAGTAGTCGGCGCCGAGTTCCGAGATGTGGACGAGCCCTTCGATGTAGATCGCATCGAGCGCGACGAAGATGCCGAATTCCGTCACCGCGCTGACCGTGCCGGGGAAGCTCTCTCCGATCTTGTCCTGCATGTAGTAACACTTGAGCCAGTTGTTGACGTCGCGCGACGCTTCGTCCGCGCGACGTTCGGTCTCTGAGCAGCGTTGCCCGAGCTCCGCCCAGCTGCCGGGCGAGTAGGTCTTGCCGTCGAGCACTGCCTTGATCGCACGGTGAACGAGCAGGTCGGGATAGCGGCGAATGGGCGAGGTGAAGTGCGTGTAGGCTTCGTACGCAAGTCCGAAATGACCGACATTTTCGGGGCTGTACACCGCCTGCGAGAGCGACCGGAGCATGACCGTCTGCAGCAGCTGCGCGTCGGGACGGTCCTTGATACGCCCGAGGAGTTTCGCGTAGTCCTTGGCCTTTGGCGCATCGCCACCGGTGAGATGAAGGCCGAACTCCTTCAGAAACTCCTGCAACTGTTCCAGCTTCTCGGGTGGCGGCCCCTCGTGAATACGATAGAGCGCGGGATGCTCGTGGCGTTGGAGAAAATCCGAGGCGGACACGTTGGCCGCGAGCATGCACTCCTCGATCAGTCGATGGGCATCGTTGCGCTTCACCGGCACGATGCGCTCGATCTTGCCGTTGTTGTCGAATTCGATCTGGGTCTCGATGGTCTCGAAGTCGATCGCGCCGCGCTGCGCGCGCGCCTGCGCCAGAATCTCGAACAGACGGTGCAGGTTCTGGATCTCGGGCAGAAGCACCCGGTGGCGTTCCGCTGCCGTCCCCGACGCATTCTCGAGCATCGCGGCCACCTCGGTATAGGTGAGCCGCGCGTGGGAGTGCATGACGGCGGGGTAGAATTTGTACGCAACGATCCCGCCGAGGTGGTCGATCTCCATATCGGAGACCATGCACAAACGGTCCACGCCCGGATTGAGCGAGCACAGGCCATTCGAGAGCACTTCCGGGAGCATCGGGATCACGCGCCGCGGGAAATAGACGGAGTTGCCGCGCTCGCGCGCCTCCCCATCGAGCGCATCGCCATCGCGGACATAGTGACTCACGTCGGCGATCGCGACGATCAGCCGATGACCCTTGCCGCGCGGTTGGCAGTAGACCGCATCGTCAAAGTCCCGCGCAGTCTCGCCGTCGATGGTCACGAGCGGCAGCGCGCGCAGATCGATCCGGCCGTCCCAGTCGGCTTTCGCCACTGCCGGCGAAAACTTCGCCGACGCGCGGTCAACCGCGGGCGAGAACTCGAATGGCAGCGCATGCTTCCGCAGCGCGATCTCGATCTCCATCCCGGGGTCGCCGTAGTTGCCGAGCACCTCGACCACGCGACCGATGGGCTGTGCGTGGAAGCTTGGTTGCTCGATGATCTCCACGGTGACGATTTGTCCCGGGCGAGCGTTGTTCGCACTGCCCGGCGGCACCAGCAAGTCCTGGGAAATGCGGCGGTCCTCGGGGACCACGAAGAGCGCACCGTGCTCGTCGTGGAAGCGACCGACCACCTTCGTATTGCGCCGCTCCAGCACCTCCACGATCTTGCCCTCGGGGCGGCCGCGCCGATCCACGCCGGTGCGGCGGACCATCACGCGGTCCCCGTGGAGCACCTTCTGCATTTCGCGCGGGCCGAGGGCGATGTCGGGCCCGTCTTCATCGGGAATGAGGAACCCGAAACCGTCGGGGTGCCCCTGCACACGGCCGGCCACGAGATCGAGTTTGCCGGCGATGCAGATGTCACCCTTGCGGTTGAAGAGCAGTTGCCCGTCGCGCTCCATCGCGGACAAGCGGCGGAGGAACAGGTCCTCCTCCTTGCGCTTGATATCGAGCAGCTTCAGCAGACGCTCGGGTGCAACCGGCGCTCCCTGCTCCTCGAGCACCTCGAGGATGAATTCGCGGCTCGGCAGCGGGTGGCCGTACCGGCTCTCTTCGCGTTGAAGGTGAGGATCCTGGTTGCGCAGCTTGTTCTTCGGCATTTGACAAGGAGTCAGTTTCAACTAAAATCCCGGACCGAAAGCCGAGATGGCGGAATTGGTAGACGCACCAGGTTCAGGTCCTGGCGGGGGCAACCCTGTGGAGGTTCGAGTCCTCTTCTCGGCACCAGCAGGATTCTCCCCTCTCCCCTCGCCCGCATCAACTCGCAGCGTCGATTTGGACCCTCGACCAGCACTCGATGCGTTGTTCGTAGGGCTTCGCTCCCGACCCCATTTCGAGCGCCGCGCAGACGATAGAGTTAGAATCCCGCTACTTAGCTGGCGCACTGACAGCTCGACACGGAGGCGTAGCACCAACGGGCATCCCGAGCACACGCTGCATGGGGCAACCGACGATGACGCAGTCTCCCGCGAGACGACTGTGCCACCTCGTCGTAATTGCGCTCACGTTCCTCATCGTCCTTGCCGCCTGCGGGCGCGAAGCGCCAGAGCCCAACGCAGCCCGGATTGCCTCCGCTCCGGGCACCGCCACCCCCATCGTGAGCGGCCGCGCTGCACCCGCGAGCGCCCCGGCGCCCCCGGCAGCAACCATCGTGCTCGCCGACGGTTCGTTCCTCAACTTTCGCGGCGGCATCAGCAAGAAGATCGATCACACCCCCCTCAAGGATGTCGAGGTCATACGCGTGCTGGTCAACTACACGCGCACCACCTTCTTCGTCAGCCAGAACCAGCCGCGGGGTTTCGAGTACGAGTATATGCGCGAGTTCGAGCGCTTCCTGAACCAGCGCCTGCAGCGCACCAGAAACCCGATCCGGTTCGAATTCGTGGTCACGGACTTCGATCGCGTGCTGCCCGATCTGATCGAAGGACGCGGCGACATCGCGGCGGCACATCTCACCATCACACCGTCGCGCGAAGAGAAGATCGATTTCTCGCTGCCTTATCTCACGGAGATCGACGAAGTGGTCGTCACCAACCGGAATGCCCCGCCACTCGCATCCCTCGACGCACTCGCAGGCAAGCGCGTGCTCGTCGTACGCGGCAGCAGCTACACCGAGCATCTCCGGCACCTCGCAGAGGAGCAGAAGCAGGCGGGGCGTGTGCCTGTCCAGATCGTCGAAGCCGAGGCGAGCTTCGAGTCCGAAGATATTCTCGAGATGGTAAACGCCGGCATCGTGGACTACACCGTCGTCGACTCCCACGGCGCGCGGCTCTGGGCAGAGGTTCTTCCGAGCATCGTGGTGCTGGATAACGTGGTCGTGAACCGGAAAGGGAGTATTGCGTGGGCTACGCGGCCCGAAAGCCACGAGCTGCGCGAAGCGCTCGACGAGTTCGTGCGGCAAAACGGGGCCCGCGGCGACCTGAATCGTACCCTGTTCCAGCGCTACTTCCGCGACACGCGCTGGATCAGGAATCCTGCGCTTCCGCCGAACCTGCGCCGGCAGGCCTCCATGATCGACCACGTCAAGCGACAGAGCGCCGCCAGTGGCCTCGACTGGCGACTGGTCATGGCGCACGCGGCGGCACAGTCCGGGTTCGACCAAACCCACCGTGGTCCCGACGGGGCGATCGGGATCATGCAGGTCACCCCCTCGATGGCTGCAGCGGTCGGCGTCTCCGGCATCGAGAAGCCGGAGCAGAACATCCGTGCGGGGGTTCGGTACCTGGCCAAGATGCGCGACGACTTTGCACGGGAGGGCGCGGCCGACAAAGACGCAAGCCTCGACCTGGCGCTCGCCGCGTATCGCGTCGGGCCGGACAAGGTCAAGACCCTGCAGAAGTATGCGGCTGAGCTCGGCCTCGATCCCAACCTATGGGAGCGGAACGTGGAGCTCGTGTCGGATCTCACGCTCGGCGAGGAGCCGGCGCGCCAGGTGAAGGAGGTGCACCAGTATCAGTCGGCGTATCGCCTCAACGGGGTGAAGCCGCCGAAGAAGCCAGTGCGCCCCTAACCGTCGACCGCGGGGTCGCCGGCATCGAGCGCGGACATCGCCCGCGAAGGCTCACGCGCTGAAGGGGTGACGAAGGACGACGGTTTCTTCCCGATCGGGGCCGGTCGAGATCAGGTCCACCGGAACGCCGCAGGCTCCCTCGATACGCTTCAAGTAGCGCTGGGCCGTATCGGGAAGCGCATCGAAGCGGTTGATGCCGACGGTGCTTTCGATCCATCCGGACAACTCCTCGTATACGGGCTCGCACTCCGCGAGTGCCTCGGCCCCGGCTGGCAGGATGTCGAGATCGACGCCTCCCACCCGGTAGCCAACGCCGATGCGCAGGGTTTCGAAGCCATCGAGCACATCCAGCTTCGTCACGCAGAGACCGGATACGCCGTTGATCTGAATCGAGCGCTTGAGCGCGGCGGCGTCAAACCAGCCGCAGCGGCGGGGGCGTCCGGTGGTGGAACCGAATTCGTTGCCACGGGTTGCGATCTGGCGGCCGGTCGCGTCCGACAGCTCGGTGGGGAACGGCCCCGATCCGACGCGAGTGGTATAGGCCTTGGTGATGCCGAGGATGTAGTGCAGGGCCCGCGGGCCGACGCCGCTGCCCGCCGCCGCCGCACCCGCGACACAGTTGCTCGATGTGACGAAGGGATAGGTGCCGTGGTCGACGTCGAGGAGCGTGCCTTGCGCGCCCTCGAACAACAGGTTCTTGCCTTCGCGCTGCGCCTCATACAGCATGCGCGGCACATCGCCGACCAGCGGCTTGATGCGCTCCGCGAGCGCCAGTGTATCCTCCAGGGTCTTCTGGAAATCCACCGTCGGCGCGCGGTAGTAATGCTTCAGTGCGAAGTTGTGGTAGTCCAGCATCTCGCCCAGCTTCGCCGCGAAGCGCTCGCGGTGAAACAGGTCCTGAAGCCGGATCGCACGTCGCGCCACCTTGTCTTCGTAGGCGGGCCCGATGCCGCGACCCGTAGTGCCGATCTTGGCGTCTCCCTTCGCGGCCTCGCGCGCGAGATCCACCGCAACATGGCAAGGCAGGATCAGGGGACAGGCCTCGCTGACGGTGAGCCGACCCGTGACGTGTACGCCCGCCGTTTGCAGCGTATCGATCTCTTGCACCAGCGCTTGCGGGGAGACCACCACGCCGTTGCCGATATAGCAGCGCACGCCCTCGCGCAGGATGCCGGAGGGAATCAGGTGCAGGACCGTTTTTGCGCCGGCGATGACGAGCGTATGGCCCGCGTTATGACCGCCCTGGAAGCGCACTACGCCCTGGGCGTGATCCGTCAGCCAGTCGACTACCTTGCCCTTGCCTTCGTCTCCCCATTGGGTGCCGACCACCACCACGTTGCGCGACATGCCTCGTTGCTCCTCCTGCGAATGCGCGTGCCGTTAGCGCGGCGATGTGCGCGGGACAACCTGCCAGCGGCCGTCCACAAGGCGAAGCTCGCGGTCGGCCGCCGGCTCGTCCCGCGTCCGCTCGTGGCCGGGCAGATCCGCGATCACGATCTCGCCTTCCGCCCTCAGGCGCGCCATTGCCTCACGCAGGGCGGAGTCATTCGAATGCGGCGCCAGGATCGCTCGCCTGTGCTGCGGGTTGCGCCCCACCGCCGCGATGTCGCGCAGATCCAACGTGAAGCCGGTGGCGGGACGGGCTCGGCCGAAGGCACGCCCAATCTCGTCGTAGCGTCCACCGCGCCCAACGGCGTCGGCATGGCCCTTCGCGTAAGCGGCGAACACGATTCCCGTATGGTAGTGATAGCCACGCAGCTCGCCGAGATCGAAGGAGCAGCGCGCGGCGTCGTGCTCGAGCGCCTGCGCCGCCTGCTCGAGGTCCGAGAGGGCACCCCGAATCTCCGGATAGTCCGGCAACCTTCGGCGCGCCTCCGGCAGCGTATCTGCTCCGCCGCAGAGCTCGCTTAGCGCGAGCAGTGCGTTCGCGACCTCCTGCGCGAGCGGCGCAACCAGCTCGCGCAGCGCCGGTAAGTCCTTGCCCTGAAGCGCCTGGAAGAGATCGAGCTCCAGCTCCGGCACCACATTGCCATGCTCGACGAGCGCGCGGAAGACGCCGACGTGACCGAGGTCGAGCTGCAGCTGCCCGCAGTGCGCAAGGTCGAGTGCTTGCAGCATCAACCGCTGGATTTCGATGTCGCTCTCGATCCCGCCATGGCCATAGATCTCCGCGCCGATCTGAACCAGCTCGCGGCGACGCCCGGTGCCGCCCGGCATCGCGTGCAGCACACTACCCGCATAACAAAGGCGGGTGACTCCCGACCGGTTCAGGATGTGAGCGTCGATGCGCGCCACCTGCGGCGTGATGTCAGCGCGCACGCCAAGCAGCCGCCCGGACATCTGGTCCACCAGCTTGAACGTCACGAGGTCGAGGTCGCGCCCGCTGCCCGTAAGCAAGGACTCGACGTACTCGACCATGGGTGGCGAGACCAGCTGGTAGCCGTGGGCGCGGAAGAGGTCTAGGAGGGTACGGCGCAGCGATTCGAT
>JBEVOI010000017.1:0-4784 GCA_040507665.1 Burkholderiales bacterium | reverse complement strand
GCTTGACCTTGAACCCGAACAGCATGGCGGTCAGATTGGTCGGGAACTGGCGCACCTGGGTGTTGAATTCCTGCACCGCCTTGATGTAGCGGTTGCGCGCCACCGTGATGCGATTCTCGGTGCCTTCGAGCTGAGCCTGCAGGTCGCGAAAGTTCTGATCGGACTTGAGCTGCGGATACGCCTCCACGGTCACCATCAGGCGCGAGAGCGCGGACGAGAGCTCACCTTGGGCAGCCTGGAACTTCGCGAACGCCTCCGGGTTGTTTACGAGCTCGGGTGTGGCCTGGATGCTCGTCGCTTTGGCGCGGGCCTCCACGACCTTGGTCAGCACGTCCTGCTCCTGCTGCGCGAAACCCTTCACGGTGTTGACGAGGTTCGGGATCAGGTCGGAGCGGCGCTGATACTGATTCAGCACCTCGGCCCACGATGCCTTGATCTGCTCGTCAGCGGTCTGGAGCGGGTTGTAGCCGCAGCCGGAAAGCAGCAGGGTGAGGGCAAGTGCGGCAGATAAAAAAGCTCTTTTCATGATGATGAACCTCCTGGTCGAGGGGGCATGGGGGAATTCATTCTAACGACATCCGCGCAGGATTGGTTTCTGCCAGTCCCGCAGCGGAGCTTTCAGGCACTCTAACCGGAACTAAAAAGCCATCGAACACCGAGGGCACAGAGAAGAATGGAGAACGCAGAGAATTCACATTAGCTTCTCTCGTTATCCTGCAGAGTCTCCTAGCAGTTTGTTGAAATTCTGGGTAGCTGCCGAGTCCTCTTCAACCATACAAATTGCATAACTATACGAATCAATGAGTTGCGATCTAGGATAGCTTCAGATCAGAGCGCAAATCGGCGCGTATGGTCGAATTTCAACATACTGCTAGGTTATCTCTGTGTTCTTGCTTTCCCAGAATCAACTTCCAATTCAAAGCTATCGACACGGAGCGCACGGAGAAAAAACGGAGAACACAGGGAATTCAGAGTGGTATTCCTCGATAATCCTCCCGATTTTTCTCGGTGATCTCTGTGCTCATGGCTTTTCCAGCCGTACTGGTGGAGAGGTGCAGAGTCCGATCACTGCGTCGATGCGAGGCGCGCCATCGTCTCGCGAGCGAAGCACAAGTCCGCCCACGCCTTCGCCTTGTCCGGAAGGTTGCGCAGCAGATAGGCCGGGTGGTAGGTGACCACAAGCGGCGTGCCACCGTAATCGTGCAGTCTGCCGCGCAGGCTCGCGATGGTCGCATCGCGCGCGAGCAGGTTCACCGCAGCGACGCGCCCGAGTGCGACGATCAGCTTCGGCTGGATGAGTGCGATCTGGCGCGTGAGATAAGGCTCGCACGCATTCGCCTCGCTCGGCTCGGGATTGCGGTTGCCCGGGGGCCGGCATTTCACGATGTTCGCAATATATACGTTGCGGCCGCGCTTGAGCCCGATCGCCGCGAGCATGTTATCGAGCAGCTTCCCGGCCTGACCCACAAACGGCTCCCCGCGGGCATCTTCCTCTGCGCCGGGTCCCTCTCCCACAAAGAGCCAATCCGCCTGCTCGTCGCCGACGCCGAACACGGCCTGGGTGCGCTTCGCATGCAAGGGGCACACGGTGCAGCACGCGACCTCCGCCTTCAGCGCGCTCCATTCCATCCGCATTACGCGGGCACGGCGATCCTCACCAGTGCGAGCCGGCTCGGGCGCGGGAGTTGAAGTCGATTCCGGAGCAATCGAAGGCAGTGCACCCGAATGCCCGGTCTGCAAGGGCGCCGGGAGTTCGGTGCTGCGCCGCAAGCGCCAGACCGGGGTCAGACCGATTTCCTCGAGGATGAGGTCGCGCCGCGACTTCACAGCCCGCGCTCCATCACGATGGCATCCTCGCGGCCGAAGCGCGCGGGGTAATAGCCGCGGCGGATCCCGATCTCGCGGAAGCCTTCGTGACGGTAGAGGTCGCGGGCGATAAGGTTGGACGGCCGGACTTCGAGATAGATCGATGTCGCCCCGCAATGGCGTGCCACACGCATGAAGCGGTCGAGCAGGTCCCGGCCGTACCCTTGTCGCTGCACCTCGGCCGCGATGCTGAGATTGAGCAGGTGCGCCTCGTCGGCCGCCAGCATCAGCACGCCGTAACCGATCACGCTGCCGCTTCTCTCCAGCGTCCAGCAGTTGTACCCGGCCCGCATCGAGTCGGCAAAGTTGCCGCGGCTCCACGGATGGGTGTAGATGGCCTCTTCGATGGCGACGACGCGGTCGAGATCTGTGGGCGTCATGGGACGGAAGAGCGGCTCGTCCTTGAGCTGCGCGCTCATCGCTCCGTCACCTTCAGGGCGACCCGGTCGCGGACATAGAGTGGCGCGGCCTCTTCCGGGGCGACGCCGAGCCCGAGCGAGAAGAGCGGCGCGGCAAGGCAGGCGATATCGGCGGCGCGGGGATAAAGCGCAACGTCGACGTGCTGCAGTTTGTCGCCGCAGGCGTGGACGAGCGCGCCATCGTAAGCCGCGAATCCGCTGCCGACCGCGGTCCAGTTTCCCCCGGGCAGTTCGGGCACTGCCGTCGGCGCCTGCAGGCAAGGTTCGATCGTCGTGCGCCATCCGGCGCCGTCTCGCTCGTACGCGGCTAGATAGACCTCGCCCATCCGCGCGTCAAAGGCGGCCACCACCCGGTCCGCCCCGCTCCTGTGCGCGAGGGCGAGGAGCGTGGACACGGGAAGCACCATCTTCCCGGCCCCGAACGCGAGTCCCTGCGCGACCGCACACGCGATTCGCAGCCCGGTGAACGACCCGGGGCCGGCGCCGAAAGCGATGCCGTCAAGCTGATCGAGGCCGATCCCGGTATCGATCAGCATCCGGTCCACCATCGGGAGCAGCAGCTCCGAGTGCTTCTGCACCGCGCACACCTCGTCCGAACGCAGATCGCCGTCGAGCAGGAGCGCGGTCGAGCAGTAGTCGGTGGATGTGTCGAGGGCGAGAATCTTCAAGTCGCAGCGCGGGAGGGATGGTCCTGAATTATATGCTCGCCATCGGCAGCGGCGGAATGCTCCGCGCTACGCCGCAGCTGGAGCAAGTCAGCGACCGGCACACTGTCATCATCGCCCGCAACCCCAGGAACCATAGCGCTTGGTGCGCTGCCATAACAATTTCCTCAGCAGGCGAGCATCCAGCGTAGAATCAAACGCCCTTGCCATCGCAGCGCCCACGTCAGGAGATCGCCGCATGCAATACTTCCCTCTGAATCAAGATGCCATGCGCCTGTTCAGCCAGGCCTGGTCGGGCAGTCACCCCGCTTTGCTGTGGTGGAAGACCAGCATGAAGGCTTGGGAGACGATGGTCGCCGCTCCGCAGGTCATCGCTCACCGCACCGGGCGCATGGCCACCGCAGGCCCGTTCCCCAGCCTGCTCGACCAGCGCGAATTCAGGAACATGGGCACCGAGAAAGTGCTCGCCTTCTCCCAGGCATGGATGGGCTCCGCGCGCGAGGTCATGGCGTTCCAGCAGCAGATGGCATCCACGGCGATGCGGCAATGGTGGACGATGATGAATGCGTTCAATCCGATGACCATGTTCGGCTCGCTGAAGGGCTTCCCGACTGCGTGGAACCCGTTGAAGTCGCCGGCGAGTGCGATGCGCAGCATGGCCATGAGCTCGGCGCTGTCTGCCGGCAACCGCGCGATGTCAGCGCTGCCTCGCATCGCCCATAGCGCCGTAACGCCGGTGCATGCCAAAGCGACCAGCAACGCGAAGCGGCTCCGTCGTCGCCCGTCTTAGCTGACCCGTTCAGGCGGCTACCGACAGAGCCGCCTCCCCACCCTCCGCCAAGGTGAGGGCGTCGATCAGAAGCTGCGGTCCGCCCTTCGCCAGCAGCTCCGCGTCGGAAAGCATCCGGCGCCACGCGCGCGCGCGCGGCTTCCCTTGGTACAACCCGAGTAGGTGCCGCGTGATCGCGCGCAGCGGAGTGTCTCGCTGCGCTTCCTGCTCAGCGTAATTCACCATCGCGCGCACGACCTGCTCTCGCGTCGGCGCTTCTCCGCCGAAGAGGCGTGCATCGGCTTCAGCCAGCAAGTACGAGTGGTGATAAGCCACGCGTCCCAGCATGACCCCACCTACGTTTGGCAGATGTAACTCGATGTCCTCGATCGCGTGGACCCCACCGTTCAGAACAAAGGTCAGCTCCGGAAATTCCCGTGACAGCCGATACACATAGTCGTACTTGAGCGGTGGCACCTCGCGATTATCCTTCGGGCTGAGTCCCTTCAAGATGGCATTCCGTGCGTGGACGATGAAGACCATGCAACCCGCGCGGGCCACCGTCTCGACGAACGCGCGCACGAAATCGAAGTGCTCGATATCGTCGATGCCGAGACGATGCTTCACCGTGATTGGAACCGACACTGCGTCCTGCATTGCCTTCACGCAGTCGGCGACCAGCTCCGGCTCGCTCATCAGGCATGCGCCGAAGGCACCAGTCTGCACGCGCTCCGACGGGCACCCGCAGTTGAGGTTGACCTCGTCGTAGCCCCTTGCTTCGCCCAGCCTCGCGCACCGCGCGAGATCGTCCGGCTCGCTGCCGCCCAGTTGCAGCGCCACCGGATGCTCCGCCGGATCGAAGCGCAGGTGGCGCTCGACATCGCCGTGGAGGAGCGCTCCCGTCGTGATCATCTCGGTGTAGAGGCGCGCGTGCGGCGCGAGCTGGCGGAAGAAGAACCGGCAGTGGCGGTCCGACCAATCCATCATTGGTGCGGTGCAGAGGCGGTGGGAACGCGTATTCAAGGAATTCGGGATGTCGGATGGGCTTGGGCGCACCAAGCGATG
>JBEVOI010000270.1:0-5904 GCA_040507665.1 Burkholderiales bacterium | reverse complement strand
CGGGCACACGCACGGTGGTAGACGTCACCGCAAGTGACTTGTCGCCCAGAATTTTGCGGGTTTCATTCACCATCTTCATCTCCTCCTTTGTGTAACAGGGGGGCTTGCCTTGCTACCTGAAACTGCGACTTGTCTTCACCGCATACTGGCGGTGAAAGGGTTCCGGGACGAGCACCTGAAAACGGCGCCTAGAGCCGCCGCTTGGGATCAACGTGGCGCCTGCAAAGAGAAGGCGACTCGCGAAGCCAGCCGCCCGCTTGTCCCGGTAGTAGTTACTCGCCACGGTAGGTCCTTCACTGGTGGTCGCCGGGAGCCTCGTCTTCAAGCCAATTAGAAGAGCGGCAGCAAAGGGAACATCGCTTGCAGGTCTCTTGCTCGGGGAGCAACCCTGAGATGTCAACAGGAGGTTGTCTATGGGTATGAAAGCACGCCTGCAAGGAAACGCCGGCAACTACCGGTTCCGAGGTGCGGTCTGGGAGCTAGGCTCCTTCGCGTATCGCGCGTACGTTCACTTGATCCCCAAAGTCGCTCGTTCGTATTTGCACCGGTCGATCCTCTCGGCCGACGGCATGACGATGCAAGAAGTAGTCGGTGCAACAAAGGTGCGAGTGAAGTACATGGCGGGGTCGCCCGTCGAGAGGTTTGAACTCGTCCCCAGCGTGGCACGGACTCACCGACAACGGCTCGCTCCTCGACGCAATCCGCCTCCGACGGATTGAGGCTTGCGAACCGAGTGGAGCGGTTACACGGGAGCTAACTCGCGCCGTCGCGTGGTTGGGACCGGGCGGCTCGACCAACCGGCTCCCTGCTCCGGATCTTCCCATCGGCCGTCTCACAGTCAGTTCGCCGCCATGCCTGCGCAGCATCTCGCGGGCGGCCTTGATGGCCTGTGTGTATCGTGTTTGCTCGAAGCCTTGGAAATACCGTCGCGCTTGTTCACCCAGCGGCCACGAATGTCGAGGTAGACGGTCCTATTTCGCTTGGGCATGGTCCGATGCGAGCACTAGATACCCTCGCCATTACCTGCGAAATCCCATTGGCCACCCTTGCGGTCTTCCGAGCAAACGACGACGGTCCGCTTGCCGTCCAGCAGAACGACGAAGCGCGCTGGCGCGCTGGAAAGCACCGGGGGCAACGACGCGATTCGCCCGTAGGCACGGCCGTCATCGTGATTGACCCAGACGCGGTGCCCTAACCGAAGACCTCGGGCTTCATCGCCCTTCATTCCCGTCCGCAGGCTCACCGCGACGTTCAAGCGAGCCGCGATCCCACTTGCCCAAGTCGGCTGCGGCCTCATAGGTCGTCTGCAGAAATGCGAGCAGGGTGTCGTCCGGCGACTGCGATCGGCGAACGGTGTCGTAGGGCAGGATGAACTCCCGGAGATCGGTGCTGTAGAACGCGGCGCGCGGAGTCACGGGTGCCTCCGCGAACCCGGCGGGTTCCGGGTAGGCATAGGAATAGAACACCGGATAGGGAACCGGACCCCCGCCTGGCCAGAATCCGCAGCTGCTCACTTCCTGCGAGTAAGCCTCTCGGGCGACCCAGTCCGGCAGGTGCGGAACTCCGCCCGGATGCTGTGGAGCGTTCCGTCCGGAAAACCTCGTGACCGCAAGGTCGGGTGCCCCCCAGAAGAAGTGCACGGGGCTTGTCTTGCCGACGAATCGCGCCCGAAACGCCTTGAAGACGCGGTCCGACTGAACGAGGATCCTCCAAAACCGGTTGACATACTCGCGATCGTAGGCCTTGTGTATCTCGTCCAGGTCGAAGCGGATCGGTTCAGCAACCTCGTTGGGTTTCCGGCAGATAGTCACCTGAAGTCCGAGCTTTCCCATCTCTCCCACGAGGCGCGCATAGAACGCCGCTACGGACTGCGGCTGCAGCGGGAAACCGCCGGTGGCGCCGTCGCTCGACAGCACTCGTAGCTCGTGATCGACGAAGTCGAACTCGATCTGGAAGGCTCGGGCGCCATAGGGGATGGGCGAGGTGGTCAGACCTCGCGCCGTTACGTAGAGCGTCACATGCCAGGAGTGATTGACCCAGGGGCTTTGCGCGAGGCGCACCTTGCCGACGATCTGGGTGAACAGGTGCAGGGTCGCGTAAGTCTCGCTCCACGCCTCGAGGGGCAGGTCCGGCCATGGGTCCAATTGCAAAGCGGCGGCGCCCGGCATCGAAGCTCCTAACGCAATTGGATATGGTAAGTCAGACTTGATATGACAGAGGTCCTCCGACCACGTCCGCCGAAGATCGTACGTGAAGAGAGAAGCCATATATGGTGCGCCAGTGTGAGCAACCATTCCGCCCGCACGGATTACTGACCTGACAGGAGTCTGACCGGATGTCCCCTCCAACTAGCCGCAACGCTTCAGAGTTTGACCTTGCGCCGCCCTCCGCCGAACAGCGACGAACCCTCGAAGCGGCACTTACGAGCGCTGAACGCGACGTACTCTTAAGCCACGGGACCGAGGCACCGTTCTGCGGCATCCTGCTCGACAACAAGCAGGCCGGCACGTACTGCTGCAAGCTCTGCAGTCTGCCCCTCTTCGCTGCCACCGAAAAATTCGAGAGCGGCACCGGCTGGCCGAGCTTCACGGCCCCCTTCGCAAAGAACCATCTGAAGCTAGTTAGCGACAGCAGCTACGGCATGGTGCGAACCGAGATTCGCTGCGCGCGGTGTGGCAGTCACCAGGGCCATGTTTTCCCGGACGGTCCCCCACCCACTCATCAGCGCTATTGCATCAACTCGGTTTCGCTGGATTTCATTCCTGCGGGGCAACCGCTTCCAGACAAGCTCGGACGTGGCGAGGGGTCGAAGGGACCGTAGGGCCGCACGGCACGTTCAGGGTGGTGCGAAACCCGTGCTTGCTGGATGTGCCCAAACACGCGGCGTCGCCTGCCGTTATCGACCCGGGGGTCTGTCCGTAACCCCTTGCTAGCATTGCCCGCCATGTGCGGCCGCTATGGACAGTGGAGCAGGAGGCAGCGGCACTTGGCGTCGACGAAACGCTCCCGGCCAAGGCCGATCTGGTAGGGAAGATCGTCGCTCTGGGGGCTGCCGTCACCGCCTCTTTTAGCGACGGCGCTCACCGTTTCATCGGGGCAACTCGCACCACTCCAAGCGTCGTGTCGCGGGTTGGGTCGACGTACCTCCGTTTTGATTGGGCGAGTGAGGTGCCGCACCTTATTGAGACGCGCAACGGTGTGCTGATCGTTGGTGGCATCATTCAATTTGATGGTTACCGCGCGCGCTCATGGTGCCTCGGCATAAGCCGCCCTGATCGCTCCGGCGAGGCGCGCCTTGTCTGGGGCACGCTCGGCAAAGGCGGCGCTTACCTTCGACACCGTTTCATCGACGGTACGGCCGAGCCGCTTCTCGGCGACCGTGCGGTCGCGGATCTCAATCAGATTGGCGCGGTAACCGGTGATGAAGCCCGTGCCGTCGCCCGCCGGACCGTGGCTCGGGACGACGATGGCCGGCTTCAGTGCCTCCAAGCGGTCGAGGCTAACGAGCCATTGCTGAAGGCTCGAGCGACGGCTTGCGAAGGCCGGTTGGGCGCGCATCGCCAGATCTCCGGCGAACAGGACGCCGTCCGACTCGATCCAGATGGTCGTGTCGCCGAGCGTATGGTTCGGGCCCATGGCGGTGAGTTTCGCCCGCACACCGCCGAGATCGAGTTCGTACTCGCGCTCGAATGTGATGTCGGCCACCCGGAAACTCGCGTCCTTGAGTAGCTCGGCATGGAGTACGGACCGGCTGGCGAAGATCTTGGCCACGCCCAGGCCGGACTCGGCGATATCCTTCTCCTGATCGGTCGAGCGAATGAATTTGGTCGTGGGCGGGAACGCCTGGGCGCCAAGGTCATGCTCAGGATGAACGTGAGTCGTGACGAGATAGAGCGTCTTCCCGCCGGCAAGCTTGTTAGCCACCTCGTACACCGCGGCGCCGTTCCGCGGGCCGAGGCCGGTGTCGACAACGAGCGCAGCGCGATCGCCAACAATGTATCCAACGTTAGGCACGCCTGGAACGCTGTTGTCCGGAATGATGTGGACGTGGGCCGAGATCTGGCGCAGCCCCTGGACCTCGACGATCGGCGCAGGCAACGTCTGCGCCAAAAGCGACGTCGTCGTCCCGACGAGTGCCAGTACCGCAATGCTTATCTGTGGTGACGCGCGCATGTGATTCTCACTAGTGGGAAGCCAGCGGAGGGTAAGCTAGAAAGAGGAATATCGAGGAGGGAAGGGCGGTCCTCAGCGGCCGTACTTCCGGAGCGCCGCGCTCAGCGCCTCACAGGGAAAACCCGCAACACTTTGGGCGTAAGGGTGCGAGTCGAGCGGCGGCTGATCTGAGCCACACAGGCCGCTCCCGGCCAAGAGTGGCTGTAGAGCCAAGTTCCTCAGAGCGGTCTTTCGACGCTGCTATCGTTAAGGGTTGTCCGACACGTGCCCGAGCGGGTTGACGACGCCATGAGGTGCACCGGTTTGAGGGCAGGTGTTGGACAACCCTCGAGGGAGGAAACCGCGGGACATGCCGCGGTGCGTTCGACAACGCGCCAGCGCTATGGCGATTTAGGCAACTGCAGCCGGGTGAGGACGCCGATGCAGGTTGATGGCGATGCCTGGCTGCCGATGAGGGCGCTGGCGTGGGCGCTGATGAACAAAGCAGCGGCGATGTTCGGTGGGTCGCAACAGCGGTGCACACAGCGCAAGACGCAGCGTTGCCGTGCCGAGGCTTGCTGATGAAGCGCTGGCAAGCGGGTCGAGCGTGGTGGCAGGAATTGGGTCATCGCGCGTGAGCTTGCGGCGGGGGCGCGCGGATGGTCTGACCGCGGGTGAAGGTCTGCAGGATGATCATCGCGTGGCCGCAGTGCGGGCACACGAAGGTCGGGGAGGCCGTGCCGGCTTGATCTTCACTACTGTCATCTTGAGCCGAACTGCACGCAGGCTCGTGCAACAGCTTGCGTGCCAGAGCGAGGCTCGCCCTGCGGCTGGCGTTGGCGAGCAGTCCGTAGTGGCGGATGCGATGGAAGCCGGTGGGCAGCACGTGCAGCAGGAAGCGGCGTATGAACTCGTTGCAGCTGAGCGTCATGGTCTTGTAGCGTGTCCGACCCTTGGCCCGATAGTCCTTCCAGCGGAAGGTGATGGCGCGTTCGTCCATCGCGATCAAGCGGCTGTTGGAGATCGCCACCCGGTGGGTGTAGCGCGACAGGTAAGCCAGCACCGCCGCGGGGCCAGCAAATGGGCGCTTGGCATAGACGACCCATTCGCACTGTCGCAGCGGCGCGAGCCACTGGGCGAAGGTGCCCGCATCGGCGAGCGCCGCGTGCTCACCGAAGAACTGCAACCGCCCGGTGCGATGAAGGTGGTGAAGCTCTTCGAGGAAGCGTCGCCGAAACAGCCGTGAGAGCACGCGCACGGACAGGAAGAAGCCGGGCCGGCAGCCGATCCAGCGTTCACCGTCCGGTGAGAGCCCGCCCCCGGGCACGATCCCGTGCACGTGCGGGTGATGGGTGAGCGCCGAGCCCCAGGTGTGCAGCACCAGTGTGGCGCCGATGCGCGCGCCCAGGTGCTTGGGGTCGGCGGCGATTCTGAGCAGCGTCTCGGCGGCGACATCGAACAGCAAGCCGTAGATCAGGGCCTTGTTCTGATAGGCGATGGCGGCGATCGGCGCCGGCAGCGTGAAGACCACGTGGTAGTACGCCACCGGCAGCAGATCGGCCTGTCGCGCGTCGAGCCAGCGTTGTGCCGCACTGGCCTGGCACTTCGGGCAATGGCGATTGCGGCAGGAGTTGTAGGCGATCTGGTCGGCCCCGCAGCCTTCACAACGCAGTACATGCCCGCCCAGCACCGCGCTGCGGCACTGTTCGATGGCCGACATGACCTTGAGCTGGCCCAGGCTCAGGTGCGCGC
>JBEVOI010000262.1:0-3732 GCA_040507665.1 Burkholderiales bacterium | reverse complement strand
GACCGATAACCGATGAGCGAAGGCCGTCGTCAGGTCCTCGATGGCGCCACATCGAGCGCCGCGACGAGCGGACCGAGCTTGGGCGGGCTCGCTACAGCTAGCACCATTGGAAGGTCGGTCATCGCGGCGCTGCCATTTGCCTTCGTAGCGCATTCCCGTTTCTCTGCCCACGCCGAGGTGGGCATCGGCCTTAGAACGCTCTCAAGAAATGGAGTCTCCGGGAGTCCCGGGCGATTCAACCTTCGTCTTCGCGCGAACGTCGTTGATCGCCTTCTGCTGAACCTGCGATTGCATGCCCTGCTTGATCCGGCCCTTCACTTCTTCGTACGGCGGGAACACGTACGGGCGCTCATTCTCGACCTTGATCACGTGCCAGCCGAACGGGGTCTCCTCGAAGCGTCTCGCGCGGTTGCAGCCCGCGCGCGAGTACTCTGTGTTCTACGTCTTGATGCCGCGGCTTACCGGCAGCTTGAGCAGCTTGCCGGCTGCGAGGAACCCCTCGTCGAGCGTCAGAATCTTCCTGGCGCCGTGGTTTGCCGCAATGGCCAGGTGTAGCGCGTCCCCTGCCCGCAGGCCGGTCTTGGGTGCTTCCAGGTAGTTGGCCGCTGCCGCGAAGTCGGCTGCGCCCGGCGACAGGAGATCGAACGTCTCGCCCAATACACGATCGAACTCCCTGCGCACGGAAGAGGCCTCGGACGCCGAGAGATCCCCCATCCGAACCTTGCGCGACAACAGACTGGCCAGTTCGACCGTTGTCCACAAGCTGGTCGCTAGTTCACCAGGCTTAAGTTTCAGGACGAACGATTCCACCGCATCGCTTGTGTCTTCGGCAATGACTAGTGGCGCGACGAAGCTGGTATCGAGGTAGATCATCAATAGCCTTCGTCGCGCAACCTTCGAATCAGCTCCGCGCTCGATTTTTTCGCCTTCGGCAAAGTGGCACGGAAATCCGAGAGCGACCGGAAGGCCTTTTTCGGCGCGGCAACGGGTACCAGCTTGGCGACCGGCTTCCCGCGACGCGTGATGATGGTCTCTTCACCGCTCTGAGCCCTGCTTACCAGGTCGCTCAAATGCGCCTTGGCCTCAGCCAGATTGACGGCACCCATGGCTCGCTCCACTTGGTCACAATGTTGGTCAGATAATACAGGGAAACGGACCCGCCGTCCCAGCCCGTTCCTCCTTGTCTGCCGTCGGTCTTGGCCCCCCATTCCCGCGACCTCTGTCCCCTATATTTCTCTCGTTGCGCTCTGCTTTTCCTCGGCGACCTCCGTGTTCAAGCTTTGCCTTGCTTGCAGTCGCAACCACAGAAAAGCAAACGGGCCGCATTTGCGGCCCGTTGCGTTTTCCAATAGATCCGACGTCAACTAATCAATCTTCGTCTTCGCGCGAACGTCGTTGATCGCCTTCTGCTGAACCTGCGATTGCATGCCCTGCTCGATCTGGCCCTTCACTTCTTCGTACGGCGGGAACACGTACGGGCGCTCATTCTCGACCTTGATCACGTGCCAGCCGAACTGCGTCTGAACCGGCTTGTCGGTGACTTGGCCCGGTTTCAGGGACGTGAGCGCATCGCCGAACGGCTTGACGAAGCCGCCGGGTACGTTCCATCCGAGGTCGCCGCCCTTGGCCTTGGAGCCGGGATCGGTGGACTTGGCCGAGGCGATCTTCTCGAAGTTGCCCCCCTTCTTGAGGTCGGCGATGATCGCCTTCGCGTCCGCTTCGTTCGCGACCAGGATATGCCGGGCCTTGTACTCCTTCACGTTCGTGCCTTGCACGGTCTTGATCTTCTCATACTCCGCTTTCATCGCCTCTTCGCTGAGGGGGTGCGTCTTGCGATAGTTCTCGAGATACGCGGCGGCGAGGATCTGCTCGCGCGCGAGCTCCAGCCGCGTCGCAACTTCCGGCGACTTGTCCAGGCCCATCTTGACCGCTTCCTGGGAGATCGCTTCCATCGTGATCAGGTTTTCCTTGATCTGGCCGCGCATCTCGGGAGAATCGGGCTGCCCCTGCGCGGTGCGATCCTTGATGATCAAGTCCATGCGCGACTGGGGGATGGCTACACCGTTCACCCGTGCAAGTTGGCCGCTACTCGTGGCGGGCGCTGCAGCGGGCCTCGCGGGGGCGGCCGGAGGTGCACCCTGCGGGGCGGGCTGGGCTTGTGAGTCCTGGCCGAAGGACATCGCAGGTAACGCGAGGCCGAGCGCGGCGATGAGGGTCAGTCGATTGAATTTGGTGGCATGCATGCAGATTCCTCTCGGGGAGTTGATTTCAGATTTCGTTCGGGGCAAGGGCGCGGATCGCGAGCGCGTGTATATCCTTTCGCATCAGGTCGCCGAGCGCCTCGTACACCATGCGGTGGCGGGCAAGGGTGGGGCGGCCGGAGAAACGCGGCGAGACGATGATAAGCTCGTAATGCCCACCGCCGCCCTTCGCGCCTTCGTGGCCCGCGTGCTTTCCGCTTTCATCCAGGATCTCGATGTTGTCAGGAGCGAGCGCCTGGAGCCGCTGCTCCATTTCCCTGACTGTGTTCATGCAGGCAGGACTTTCTTGAATGGCTTTACCGTGACACGGGCGAATACACCCTCGGTCGCGTAGGGGTCTGCTTTCGCCCACGCCTCGGCCGCTTCCTGCGACTCGAACTCGGCGACGATCAAGCTGCCGCTGAACCCGCCAGGGCCCGGATCGGGGCTGTCGATAGCAGGGAACGGTCCCGCGAGCAACAGCCGCCCTTCGCTCTGCAGCGCCTTCAGGCGGTCGAGATGCCCGGGGCGCACGGCGAGCCGCTTCTCGAGGCTCTTCGGCGTATCTTCTCCGATGATCGCGTACAGCATCACTTGTTCTCTTCCGGGTGCATGAAGCGCGCGAGAGCGAAGCCCTGCAGCACCACGAACACGAGCGTGAGGCCGAGGCCGCCGAACACCTTGAAGTTCACCCACGTGTCGGTGTCGAAGTTGAACGCGATGATGAGATTCAAGACGCCCATCGCCGCAAAGAATCCGACCCAGCTCAGATTGAGCTTGTTCCACACTGCTGCCGGCAAGCTGATCTCCTTCCCCATCAGGGACTGGATCAGATTCCTTCCGAATAGCGCCTGCGCCCCGAGCAGCACGCCCCCAAACAGCCAGTACAGCACCGACGGCTTCCACTTGATGAAGGTCTCGTCGTGGAGCGCGAGCGTGGCGCCGCCGAAGACCACGATCACCGCCAGGCTCACCCAAAGCATGGTGTCCACCCTGCGGTGCCTGAACCAGACCCAACCGATCTGCGCGAAGGTCGCCGCAATGGCTACCGCCGTTGCGACGTAGATCCCCTGGAGCTTGAAGGCTACAAAAAAAAGAACGACCGGGAAGAGGTCGAACAGAAACTTCATGAAGGGCCGGGCGACGAAAATCGCATGATTATCCGGATTTTGCGGGGACTTGTCCAACCAGGATGCAAGCTCTGGACGCGTCCCTGGCGGTGGCGGTTCTTCGGTCAGCTGCGCTTCTCGAACTTGAGCGATACAGCGTCAAGGTCAGGTTTTGGTGATCTTGTCGCTCATGCAACGTCTCTGTGCAAACTTTCATGGGGTGCTTCGACCCTTCCCCATCCGAGACGTTTCCTCGGGGCAAGTGGCTGGGGATTCGGAGTCGTCCCCCTTGTCGTCCTGGAGAGGATGTTTTATACGGAATACGGAGCCAAACGGATCTGCAGTTATGAATCGAGCCCACCGATGGAAATTGTTGGCCGGCG
>JBEVOI010000260.1:0-2596 GCA_040507665.1 Burkholderiales bacterium | reverse complement strand
CTTCGCACTGCAGTCCGGTTTGGCGCAGCGCTGCGGCGAGTCGCTGCCCGACTTCGAACATGTGCCCGCCAGTTCCGCGTGGCAGACCCTCCAAGTGGGCGGCGTGCGCGAGCGGGATAACGAGCACATGCCCAGGATTGATCGGCCGGATGTCCATGAAAGCGCAAACGACGTCGTCGCGAAAGACGATGCTCGCCGGCGCGCGGCCGGCGACGATGTCGCAGAAGATGCAGGAGGTCATAGCGGCCATGTCACTGCGAACGGGGGCGGGAGGCCAGCTTAGCGGCAGCCCGCTGAGGCCGCCGTCTGGCGGCGGAGGGCTTAGTTCCGCTTGAGTTGCGCGATGAAAGCGCGGCCTGCGGGCCCCGGCGGTGCATCCTTTCGAAAGACTACGCGCATCGGCATCACCGGAGCGCGCGGAACGGCTTCGACGCGGATCTTGACCAGCAGTCCGCCGTCGAGGTCCGCCTGCACCATGTGCAAGGGCATGTGCCCCCATCCCAGGCCGGCCTTGAGGAACGCGTGCTTCGCTCCCAGGTCCGCAAGGCGCCAGGTCAGCGGCGACAGCACGCCGAAATCCCGGCCCGCGGTTAACACGGTCCTGTCGCTCAGGACCAGTTGCACGTGCTTGGAGATGGCCGATACCGAAACCACGCCGCGGTTCTTCGCCAGCGGGTGCGAGGGACTGACAACGGTCACGAGTGGAGTGCTTGGCAAGGTTTCGGATTGAAGCTCATCCGGCACGAGCGGCAGCGAGCCGATGACGCCGATGCTGCAGTCGCGATCGAGAACCGGTTTGATGACCCCGCCGAGGGCCTCCACGTAGAGCCGCAACGGTGTGTGGGGATAAGTCTTTCTGCTGTGCGCTGCGGCTCTCGTCAGCGCCGCCATCGGATACATCACATCCATCGCAACGGAGAGCTCGGGCTCGAGGCCCTCGCGCATCGTGCGCGCCCTGGCTTTGAATTCATCGACGTTGTCCGCCACTGATCGTGCGTCGGCAACAAGGCTTCGCCCTTCGTCGGTGAGCCGTGGATAGCGGGCGGAGCGATCGAATAGCTTTACGCCAAGCTGCGCTTCCAGATTCGCCAGCGTCTGGCTCACCACCGATTGCGCGCGGCGCAGCTTGCGACCCGCGGCCGAGAAACTTCCTTCATCCACCGCGGCGATAAAGGTTCTTAACTGGTCCAGTGTGAGTCCGTCGAGCATATCCATCGTCCTAGGCGATACGTGTTATCGAAATATATAGTCTTCTCAGATATGAGACCAGGCCCCATCCTTTGCACATGAAGCTTCAACGGAGATGAAATGCACACGCAGGTTGCAGCAGTCGCCCGCCTAGGGCGTCATTTCGAGCTCGAGAATGCGCCAGCCCCGAGCGCTGGCACTCGTGCAATAGCGCTTGTCACCCGCGGTCGCCGGCACGGGCCCATCACGCGCCTTGTCAGCCCTTCCGACATAGGCGAGCTGATCAAACCCTTCGTATTCCTGGATCACGCCGAAGTTACGCCCAGGCCCGAGCCGCTGTTCGGTATTCATCCGCACTCTGGCATCGCAACGCTCACGGTTGTCCTTAGCGGAGGCCTGGCCTACGAGGACACGACTGGAAAGAAGGGCTCGGTCCCGACGGGTGGACTGGAATGGATGAAGGCCGGAAACGGCGTGTGGCATGACGGCGGGCCCACGCCCGGCGATGCGTTGCGCCTGTTCCAGCTGTGGCTGGCACTGCCGCCAGCGGAGGAGAACGCTCCGCCGGAAAGTCAGTACGTCGCTCCCGACGCGGTGCAGGACGATGGGCCTGTACGCGTGATTCTCGGACGCTACGGTCGGGCCCGCAGCGCGATTCGTGCTCCCGCAGGCATTAACTACTTCCACGTGCGTCTGAAGGACGGCCAGCGCTGGAGCTACGCGCCGCCCGAAGGGCACACCGTCGCATGGCTCGCAGTCGACAAAGGCGGCCTGCGGTCACCCGCGCCGATCGGCGAAGGGCAACTCGCCGTTTTCGAAGAATCTGGCGCCCCCATCGAGCTGGAGGCGGACGGTGACACATCGTTCGTCCTGGGTTCCGCGATCAAGCATCCACACCCGCTCGTGCTGGGCAACTACTCGGTCCACACGAGCACAGAGACGCTCGCTCAGGGCGAGGCGGAAATCAATCGCATTGGCCGGAAGCTTCACGCTGCGGGCCGCCTGTGAACATCAAACCACCTACCGCATAAAGAAAGGAACAGACATGTCATCCCACAGCAAGAAACTGATCGCCGTGGTCGGCGCAACTGGACAGCAAGGAGGCGGAGTGGTCCGTGCCCTGCGAGCCCAAGGCCAACTCAAGGTACGCGCGCTGACCCGCAATCCAGACAAGCATCGCGGACTCGCCGACGAAGTCGTCGAAGTGGATCTCGACCGCCCCGAGACCCTCGACGCTGCATTCGCGGGAGCGCACGGCGTTTTTCTGGTCACCAATTTCTGGGAACAAGGCACGGACGAGTTCACGCAGGCGACGGCCGCGGCGCGCGCGGCCACGGAAGCCGGTGTCCAACACTTCATCTGGTCGACGCTACCTGATGCGGATGCGATCAGCGGCGGCAAGCTCCAC
>JBEVOI010000258.1:0-2654 GCA_040507665.1 Burkholderiales bacterium | reverse complement strand
TTCGTCCTGCTGGCGTATCTCGTTCAGGTCGACTGGGGTTTCAGTCCAAATGACCTGGGCCTTCTGGTCATGCCGATGTGCCACGCGAACTCACTCTATTTCGCGTACGTATTTGCCGCCTGCGGCGCAGCCTCCTGCGTCTACGATCGGAAAAGCTTCGAACCGGAGCATCTGCTGAGAACGCTCGCCGGCGACAGATTCACCTTCACCTCGCTGGTGCCAACGCACTACATCATGATTCTCGGATTGCCTGAATCCGTAAAGCGTAAGCTCAGTGTAGAGAGTGTCACCAAACTCCTCATCTCCTCTGCGCCAGCCCGCCAGGACACCAAGCTGGCGCTGATGGAATACTTCAGGAGATCTCGGCTCTATGAGGGCTACGGCTCGACTGAAGCGGGATGGGTGACTTTGCTGCGTCCCGAAGAGCAGCTGACCAAGCTCGGTTCCATAGGCCGCGAATGCCTCGGTACCGGGAGGATCAAGCTCCTTGATTCAGAGGGCAACGAGGTGATTGACGGCGAGGTCGGTGAACTCTATTCGCGCACGCCCTACGCGTTTCAAGGCTACTGGAAGTCGTCGGAGAAGACCGCTGAGGCGTTCCGAGGCGCGTATTGCACGGTCGGCGACATGGCCCGTCGAGACCAGGACGGCTACTACTATCTCGCCGACCGCAAGAGCAATATGATCATCAGCGGCGGGGAGAAGATCTATCCAACCGAAGTGGAACAGGTTCTTGGCGCTCATCCCAAAGTCAAGGATCTGGCTGTAATTGGAGTCCCTCACGAGAAGTGGGGGGAGGCGGTTCATGCAGTGGTGGTCTTACATCAAGATCAAGGCGCATCGGTGTCCGAAATCCTCGATTGGTGCAAAGAGAGGATCGCCGGATACAAACGACCAAAATCGATCTCATTTATTGCTGAAGACAAAATGCCGAGGACTGCCACCGGAAAGCTTTTGCATCGGGTTCTCCGGAGCAGGTACGCCAATCACGAAGCGCGTGGCGCTGAAGGGGGTGCGCTGTGACTGAGCCCGGATCAAGCGAGGCGCTCTCGGGCGTCGTCATGGGAAAAACCGCGAGCGCAGCGTTGGCGGGGGAAGGAGCGGCTGAATCCGTCCCCTCTACGGCAGTGAAAATTGATGGCGGTGGCCTGGTCGCCCGCGTGCTGCAGTCCCAAGGCGTGAAATACCTATTTGCGGTCAACGGCGGCCACACTTGGCCGATCCTTGCTGCGCTGCGCGACTATGGGATCAAACTCATCCACATGCGCCACGAGCAGTCATGCGCCTACGCGGCAGACGGATGGGCGCGAACCACTGGAACACCGGGCGTTTGCAGTGTCACAGCCGGCTGCGGACTGACTAACGCCGTAACCGGCCTCTGTGCCGCAGGTCTCGCGGGGAGTGCGGTGGTGTGCATTGCCGGCCAGCACCCGACGACGGAGGACGGGCTGGGCTCGTTTCAGGAGGCGTATGGCAGCGAGGTTTGCCGCTCATTCTCGAAGTTCACCAAGCGAGTGATCGACTGGTCGACGATCGAAGTCGATTTGCGGCAGGCGTTTCGCGATGCGACGAACCCGCCGCAGGGCGTCGCCCTGGTAGAAATCCCGACGAACATTCTCTACCGGGGCGGACTTGAGAGCAATCAACGCCGCGGGGCGAGGGTCTATGCGCTGGGCGAGCTTCGCTCGGGTGCGGACCCGCGCAGCATCGAGCAGGCGATCGAGATCCTCCTTGCCGCCAAGCGCCCGTTAATCGCAGCAGGCGACGGAATCTTCTGGTCGGGTGCGGCAGCCGAGCTACTCGAATTCGTTGAGCTCACCAAGATACCGGTGTACGCACGGCGCACCGGGCAAGGCGCCGTGCCGGAGGACCACCCGCTTGCAATCCGAGGTCCATGGAAGAAGCCGTTCACCGGGCGCGCCGACGCGGTGTTGGCGATTGGCTTTCGGTTCTGGAGCGGCGAGAAGTTCGGCGAAGCACCCACTTGGAGTGAATCCGCACGTTACATTCAGGCTGACGCTACGACGACGCGGATCGGCCTCCATGTGCCGGCAGAGGTTGCCATGGTCGGTGACGCGAAACTCGTTCTGCGGCAGCTTTCCGACGCAGCGCGCGCGAACGACTGGAGGCGACTAAGCCAGTCGACCTGGCTCCAGGAGGTCGCCGACGTGCGGACTAACTTTGATCGGGTAATCGTCGAACAGGAGCATAAGCACCACGACGACGTACCGATACACCCCGCAAGGGTTGCGCGGGAGCTTTGTGAAGTGATCGATCCGGACGCAACTATCGTGATCGATAGTTTCACGATGAGCGGCTGGATGTCGCAATGGTTTCACGCTCGCTTCCCCGGCCAAATTCTCGACGCGGGCCCGCTCGCACCCGTTGGCCACGGCGTCGGCATGGCCATCGGTGCTCAACTTGCACGGCCCGCAAAACAGGTCGTGCTTATAATAGGCGACGGTGGTCTCGGCATCAGCGGTTTCGATCTCGAAACTGCGCGCCGCTATGGCCTGCCGATCGTCGCGGTTTTGTGGAACAACAGTTCCTGGGGGCCGAGCTTCGACGAAATGCCATTCCTGAAAGGTCGGACCGATCCGTTCGAGATACTACCGAACCAACGCTACGACCGGATGTTCGAGCTCATGGATTGT
>JBEVOI010000257.1:0-5894 GCA_040507665.1 Burkholderiales bacterium | reverse complement strand
ACTGCGGCCGTGGTAGGCGTGATTCTCAACCTCGCCGTGTTCTTTGCCTACCACATACTGTGGCCCGGTACAGGAACGGCCACGGGCCCCTTCGAAGGATCGTTCGAATGGCCCGCCGCGTTGATCGGCGCGGGAGCCCTCGTCGCGCTGTTCCGGCTCAAGGCCGGAGTGATCCCTGTCATCCTTGCGTGCGGGCTGGCAGGTCTTGCCGTTCGCCTGCTGCCCGGCATGGCCTAAAACGTTCGGTGCGCAGCAGTCACTTTTCCTTCGAGTCCTGCTTGATTTCGATTTCCGCCGATCGCAGTTCCCGCAGCCGCGCCTCGGCGCTGGAAAGCTGGTAGAAGTCGCCGTCCCCCGCCTTCAGGCCGAGCTGAAGCTGATCGATCGCCGCAGTGAGATTGCCAAGCAGGGCGTACGATTCGGCCTGCGCCCGATGCTGCTGGAGCTTCTTGCCAAGGGCCGCGTACGCCCGCGCCTCCAACTCATAGAGATGCGGATCGTTCGGGTAGATCTGCAGTTGCTCGTTCACGAACTTGAGTGCGTCCGCCGCCTGCCGGTTCTGCAGCAGCGCCGCCGCATAGTCGAAGACCAGCGCGCGGTAACGGGGATGCGAGCTTAGCGCGCTCCGGTAGAAAGCGATGGCACCGGGAAGATCACCCGACGCAGTCAGCACTCGACCGGCGAGGGTTTCCACGATGGGGTTGGAGGGCAATATAGTCCGCAGCTTGCGCAGCTCTTCCTTCGCCTGCGCGTATTGCTGGGCCCGGAGGAGCGCAGTGACAAGTCCATAGCGGGCCGCAGCCTCATTGACAAACTTCTTCTCGCCCACACTCTCCTGGAAAAAAGCGAGCGCCTCTTTTGGCGGCTCCGTATTTGCGCGAATCTTCGCACGCAGCAGCTGAAAGTCGATGCTGTCGGTCACCAGCCGGTATGGAGCGCTCTCGGCGCGATTGCGCATGTCCGCTATGCGCTCGGTGGTAAGGGGGTGGGTACGGAGGTAGGAGGGGGCGTTGCTCTCGTAGGTCCGCGTGGCGCGCTGAAGGCGTTCGAAGAAGAGCGGCATCGCGTTCACGTCGAAGCCGGATCGGTCGAGGACCTGGAACCCGATGCGGTCCGCCTCGCGCTCATGCTCGCGCGTGTAATTGAGCTGGGACTGAATCGCCCCGGCACCGGCGGCGGCGATGGCCGCCTGCGAAAGCTGAGCACTGCCACGCGAGGCGAGTACCGCCACTGCCATCGCCGCGATGGAAAGGATGGTTTGCTGTTTTTGCCCGGCGATCATGCGGGCGATGTGGCGCTGGGTCACATGCGCGATTTCATGCGAAAGTACGCTCGCGAATTCCGACTCGCTCTGGGCGGTCAGGAAGAGCCCTGTGTGCACGCCGATGAAGCCGCCCGGCAGCGCAAACGCGTTCACCGACGGATCGAGGATCACGAAGAACTCGAATTCCTGGCGGTACTCAGGGCTCTGGGACACGAGCCGGTAGCCGAGGTCGTTCAGATAATCGGTGAGTTCGGGATCGTCGACGTAGGCCTTGTCCTGGCGGATCTGTCGCATGATGCTTTCGCCGAGGGCACGTTCCTGCTGCGGCGTGAAGCTAGCTTGGGCAACGTCGCCCAGATCGGGCAGGTCGTCGGCATACGCGACGCCAGCGGCGAGACCGAGAGCGAGGATCAAGTGACGGATGCACATGGTGCTATGATAACCAGCAACTCCTCCCACAGCCCATGGCGCCGCCGTTCGACGAGCACGACGGGCGAATTCGAACCACGTCCATGACCCAACACCTCACCCATTTCGACGGGCGCGGACAGGCGCAGATGGTGGATGTCGGCGAGAAGGCGGAAACGCATCGAGTCGCCCGTGCCGCCGGCCGCATCCGCATGCAGCCGGAAACGCTCGCGCGGATCGTCGAAGGCAGCGCCACCAAGGGTGACGTGCTAGGCGTCGCTCGCATCGCAGCGATCCAGGCTGCCAAGCGGACCTCCGAACTCATTCCCCTGTGCCACCCCTCGCCATTAACAAGGTGGCCGTCGAGTTCGATGCCATCGCGCAGGACCATGTGGTCGAGTGTCGAGCAACAGTGGAAACCTTTGGCCGCACTGGTGTCGAAATGGAGGCGCTCACCGCGGTTGCGGTCGGGCTCCTGACCATATACGACATGTGTAAGGCAGTGGATCGGGGCATGCGCCTCGAAAACATCGAACTACGGGAGAAGCGGGGTGGCAAGTCGGGATCATGGCTTCGGGAACCCGACTGAGGTTGTGCCCCGCCCTGTCGACTTGGGTTCCGTGTGTCGAAAAGAGTTCTGCTTGCAGCCATGCGTCATCGCATCCCAGTAACGGAAACTGGACGCCTGACTGGGCGCTGCCTTCCTAAGCATCTCGCAGCGAACGTGATGAAAAGAGACCCCAGGCGCGCTTGGGTCAGCACGCACAGCACGCATTTCTCGAATCGGAGACCGCGTGCGGTAAATGGCTCTAACTATAGGAATTAACGTGATTTTTGTGGACGCATTTTGGACAAAGAGAGGGCGTTCCGCTATTCTTCGCTTCCCGCAAACGCGGACACCCGCGAGCAGCCACGGCCCGCCAGGAGCGTGGGCGGCGTCTGTGACGGTTCCGTTGGAACCTTCCAGCACAAGAAGGAGGGTGGATCCATGAACAAAATGCGCAGGGCTTTGCTCAAAGCGGCGGGAGGCGCAAGCACCGTGGCCGCAGGATTCGCCGCCGGCATCTTGGGGTCGCTGAAGGTGTTCGCGGCTGGTTGGAACGAATCCGGATTCGACTCCAAAGCGATGGCCGACGCCCTGAAGTCCATCGGCGCAACAGCGTCGATCGAGAGCAAGGACATCCTCATCAAGGCTCCCGAGATCGCGGAGAACGGCGCAGTCGTTCCCGTGGAGGTAGTGAGCAGGATTCCGAACACGGAGTTTATTGCGATCCTCGCTGAGAAGAACCCATTCCCGTTGATCGGGACGTTCGATCTCATGAACGGTGCTGAGGGTTTTGTTTCTACGCGCATCAAGATGGGCCAAACGTCGTTGGTCAAAGCAATCGTGCGGGCGGATGGCAAGATCTACAGTGCGACCAAGGAAGTGAAGGTCACCATTGGCGGATGTGGCGGCTGATTCGCCTCACGCGACATCACGACTGGACCGAGGAAAATGGCAGAACCCATGAAGATCCGCGCCACCCTGCAAGGTGACGTGGCCGACGTAAAGGTGCTCGTCAATCACCCTATGGAGACTGGTCAGCGTAAGGATCCCAACTCTGGGGAGCCCATCCCGATTCACTTCATTCAGTTCATCACCGCAACGCTGAATGGGAAGCTGGTGCTGGAGGGCCAGTGGAGCCAAGCGATCTCCAAGAATCCCTTTCTCGGATTCAAACTGAAGGGTGCCAAGGCCGGCGACAAGATCGTCGTCAGCTGGTCGGACAACAGACGCGACAAGAGCTCAATCGAAACCACGGTGGCAGGCGGTTAGAAGCCTGCGCCCCAAGCGCGGGCAGACGCGAGTGTAGCCCCCGCTGGATTCATTTTCCCGGAAGACAGTTCATGCGGATTCGGGCGTCCGAAGTATTCGTCACATCTTTTGCAGTCATGTTAGTCGCGATCGGCATTGTTGGCGGCTGCGCCTCGGACAAGGCGCAGGTTGGGAAACGGATCGCTCCACTGGAGACCGAGAAGTCCGCCTCGCCGCGGCCGTGGAAGCGCTACGGCGATTGGCCGCAGAGCAACTGGAAGGATTTCAACACGCTCGTGACGAACGCGTCGCCGCCGGTTTCCAGGCCTCCTGCCGTCGAGTACCCGATTCAGGGCGACGCCGAAAAAGGCAAGAAGCTCGCTTTCGATCGCTCCCGCGGTGGCAGCTGTGTCGCCTGTCATGTCATGGGCGCGAGCACGCCGTCTCTACCCGGCAACGTCGGCCCCGACCTGTCTGCGATTGGGGCACAGCGCCCCGACGAGTGGCTTTTCGGCTATGTTTGGGACGCTCGTAACACGAATCCGGAAACGGTGATGCCTCCATGGGGCACCAACAAGCTGTTTTCCGCCGACGAGATCAAGGATATCGTTGCCTTCCTGAAGACGCTGAAGACCTCGTACGCGTTTAAGGATGGGGGGGAGGACCCGAACCGGCGCAAGCTTCCCCCTGACGACCGGGACGCGATGGACCCGACCGAGAATCCTGCGCTCTTTGCGCTCGACGAAGGCAAGGCGCTCTACGTTAAGCCCGGGCCAAACGGCAGTTCCTGCGCCTCCTGCCATGCCGACCCGGCAAAGCAGTTCAGAAGCTGGGCTGCGACCATGCCCTACTATGAGCCGCGCATGAACAAGGTGCTGGGAGTCGAGGAGTTCCTCACACGCCATGCGCGGGCCACCACTGCCGAGGACTATCTGCTCGAGAGCAAGCAGAACCTCGCGCTCTCCATCTATTTGCGCAATGTCGCGAACGGCGCGACCATCGCGGTCGACACTTCGAGCGCGGGGGCGAGTGCAGCGCTCGCCCGCGGCAATAGTTTGCTCGAGCGCCCCATCGGCCAGCTCAACTTTTCTTGCATCGACTGCCACCAAAGGGCGGCCGACCACTGGATTCGCGGACAATGGCTGGGCGAGCTGAACGGGCAGCTCGGGCGTCACCCCTACTTCCGCACCAGCCAAGGTCAAGTCTGGGATCTGCGCAAGCGCTTCCAGTGGTGTGGAGTGGCAGTACGCGCCAACGACCTGCCACCGGACTCGCCTGCTTATGGCGACCTTGAACTGGCACTGACCGTGCTCAATCAAGGCCGCAAACTCGCGACTCCCGGCATCGGCCACTGATCGCCGCGCTTCACGACTTGCTATCATTCGACCCGGCCCGCGCCGGGTCGGCTTTTTCGTACCAGGCCCCGGACCTGGACCCTATACACCCGCGCTTGCGCGGCAACACGCAAATGGAGATTGAAGCATGCACATGACCCGCCGTGAATTCCTGCAGGCACTAGCCCTTGCGGCCGCGTCGGGGTTCCCGCTCGCGAGATACGCCGAAGCGGCCAACATCAGCGGGTTCTACGATCTCCACGAGTTTGACAGCAACGTCACGCTCCTCCACTTCACCGACTGCCACGCGCAACTGCTCCCCACTTACTACCGGGAGCCCGACACCAACATCGGCGTCGGTGAAGCGGCGGGCCAGCCGCCCCATCTAGTCGGCGACGCATTTCTTCGCTACTACTTGATCAGCAAGGACAGCCGAGTCGCCCACGCCGATACCTTTCTCGACTATGCGCGTGCTGCCAGAAACTACGGCGCCATGGGCGGTTTCCCCCAGCTCGCAACGCTGGTCAAGAAGATCCGGGACCAGAGACCGAACGCGCTGCTGCTCGACGGCGGCGATACGTGGCAAGGGTCCGCGACCTCCCTATGGACCCGGGGCCAGGATATGGTGGACGCCTGCAAACTGCTCGGCGTTGGCGTGATGACCGGACACTGGGAGTTCACCTACGGGGCCGACCGGGTCAAGCAGATCGTAAATACGGACCTAAAAGGCAAGATCGATTTCGTGGCTCAGAACATCACGACCGCGGACTTCGGGGACCAGGTGTTCCAGCCCTATGTGATCAAGGACGTCAACGGAATTCCGGTTGCCGTAATCGGCCAGGCGTTCCCTTACACGCCGATCGCCAATCCGCGTCACTTGACGCCCGACTGGACCTTTGGGATTCAGGAGGAGAATCTGAAGAAGTGGATCGCAGAGGCGCGCCGCAAGGGTGCAAAGCTTGTGGTCCTGCTCTCCCACAACGGCATGGACGTCGATCTCAAGCTCGCCTCGCGCGTCACGGGCATCGATCTCATCCTGGGCGGGCACACGCACGATGCGGTGCCCGAGCCCGTCGCGGTCAGGAACCGGGCG
>JBEVOI010000179.1:0-3151 GCA_040507665.1 Burkholderiales bacterium | reverse complement strand
GTCACCGCGCTCGAGCGCTCCGGGGTGAAGGACCCGGGGGCCCGGCTAGCGTTGATCCGCGGGATGCGCACCGCAACGCTGCTGCTGAAGAATGGTCCCTTCGGTACAAAGGAGATCGATGCGCTCAAAGCGTTCTGCCGCGAACGTGCGTTCGATACCGCTTACTTCCCCGGCATCGGTCCGGGCGAGGACGAGCGCTTCAACCGCCTCGACCGGCCCTACTTCGGCGAGGCGACGCGCGCGCTGCTCGCGCCGGGACGGGACGACTGGATCGACCGCTACAAGTTCATGATCGCGCCCGCCACCGATGACCGGCCGTACTTCTTTCATTTCTTCAAATGGTCGAGCCTGCGAGAGTTGCTGCGACTGAAGGAGGAGGGCGCGCTGCCACTGCTGGAGTGGGGCTATCCCGTGCTGGTCGCAACGCTCGCGCAAGCAGTGGTGTTGAGCGCCACGCTGATCCTGTTGCCGGTCGTCGTCGTGCGGCGGAGGCTGAACGAGGAGGCGCGGGTGCGTGAGGCGGGGGTTGCGGGCTATTTCGCCGCCCTCGGGTTCGCATTCATGTTCGTCGAGATCGCGTTCATCCAGCGACTTGTGCTGTTCCTCTCGCATCCGCTGTACGCCGTGGCGGTGGCGCTTGCCGGCTTCCTGCTGTTCGCCGGGCTCGGCAGCCGGTTTTCTGACCGGTTTGCGCCCCATCGTACCGGGCGGAGGGTGCGAACCGCCGTTGCCACGATCATTGCGGTCGGCCTGCTCTATCTGTTTGCGCTGCCGGTGCTGCTTCCGCCGCTGATGGGGTTGCCGGACGCAGCCAAGGTCCCGCTTGCGCTGGTCTTGATCGCGCCGCTCGCGTTTCCCATGGGCATGCCGTTTCCGCTCGGCCTCGCGCGCACCCACCGGATAGCGCCGTCGCTGGTGCCATGGGCGTGGGGCGTGAACGCATTCGCGTCGGTCATCGCCGCGATCCTTGCGACCCTGATCGCAATGCACCTCGGATTCACTGCGGTTGTGATGGTCGCGCTTGCGCTGTACGGAGTTGCAGCATTGCTGGTGCCCCGCGAAGGACCCACCGCAACGTCGGAGTGAGGCAGCGAGACGGCGGGTGGCTCGCGTTTGCCGTACTCATGGGTCGCTACCTCTCCTCGGACGGGCCGAGCTCATACTGGACGGAGCGGAACAGGCGCTCGAACCGGAGCTGCTCTGCATCTCCAATGGTCTCTGGGGCCGGCGGGACAAGGCTGGCAATGCGCATGCGGGTCACCCGGTATTCCTTGGCGAGCTCACGCAAGCCAGCGCGAGCCAGCCCCATCCTGCGGAGGTGGTCCTGGATACGGAAGAACACGAGCTCTGTGCCGGTTTCGCTGTCGGCCGTAATCGCCAGGCCGACGCCCATGCGGATGGAATCCGGCGTGTTCTGGGGATTGCTTACCACAACCTCGATCAGGTTGAGGTGCAACCTGTCGCGCTTTAGATCCGCGTGCTGCATCAGGAGTTGCGACACCAGATCCTTCTCGAGGAAGTTGAGCGCGCTGCCCTCGAGTGCTCCCTCGAACTCCTGGGGGCGGACCTCCAGCTTGCCGAGCTCCAGACCCAGGCGCCGTTTGCAGAAGCTCTGGAAGCGCGCGCCGTAGGTGGCTGCACTCATCCCCCAGGTGACGCGGAACATGTTGCACCACCCCCAGTGTCGGAACAGGTTCATCCAGCCGCGGTTGTCGGGGTGCTCGCACTGGGTTTCCAGATCGAGGTCGAGATAGACGTTCTCCATGAGCTGCATCACGGAGTTGCAAAGGTAGAAGCCCTCCCGCAGCTCGCCGTACGCGCTCGGTAGCCACTGCCCCAGCGGCACATCGTACTTCACACCCTTTACCATCGCGCCCCAGTTCGGGTAGATCTGGGCGTCGAGGAAGCGCAATTGCGGGTCGCTGCGCAGCCGCTCGTAGATCGCGTCAAGCGTGGCGGAATGTCGCGTGAAGGCGGCTGCACCACCCTTGGCGGGAGGCTGCCAGATCTGCTTCAACGCGACGATCAGTCCCTCGACATCCGAGAAAAGCTCGGTCTGTTGCTGCGGCGACAGGTCCGCCTCCGCCGTCTCCTTGGCTCTCTCGAGCACGCGCTTGCCGATATGGTGGCCGAGCTTGCGATAGCTCTCGAACTGGGTCTCGTCGAACCACTGATCGCCGGTGCTTTGGTGCGGAAACGTCGGCTCGACTGCAGCGTATTGGAGAATGTCGGTCGGCTCGTCCCCGACCAGGGACGGCTTGAGATACACGAGGAGGCCGGGGACCGCGTTGGGATCGACCGCGTCGTAGCGGATGGTGCCGACCGCGCAATGCCATTCACTGCGCTTCGGGTCGCCGCGCGGTCGGATCGGTCTCACGTCGATGTCGATCGGTATGCCGAAGTCGGCCTGGCACTTGCGGATGGCATTGCCGAGGTCTTCGAAGTGAAGATTGGCATCCTGGCCCGCATCGCAGGACAGGATGAAGCGGCAGCGCCGGCGCACCAGCTCGTAGATGCCGAGGTTTTCGAAATGGCCGCCATCGCTCAGGTAGACGAACGGCGTGCGGCTGTTGGTGAGTCCGAGCAGCTCGTAGAACAGGTACCGAATGGCGATCTGCGGGCTTCGCCATTTCCAGGCGCTCGCATCCGCCGGGTTGCCGCACCAGCGCCCGAGGCGCACGTTGAACACCGTCATCAGGACGGCCAAGGCAGGTGCGCTGTGGTAGCCCATGTTCGGGCTGGCGGCAGCACCGGAGATGGCAAGCGCCGACCCCAGAGGAACACCACTGTGGCTCCAGGAGCGGCCGCTGGGCCTATAGCAGCCTCGGCCTGGCCGGTCGCTCCCGGCCGGCCTCTTCGATCCCGAACTGCGCTTGCCGGGTGGGGTTGCCTCGACGGCGGGGCGGGACGGTGCGGCAGCGGCCTCCATCGTCGGCGGCAGCTCGAACCCGGTGAAGTGCGGCGTGAACGAGAACGGTGCCGCCCTCCGCTGCTGCCATTCCAGGGCTTCGCCCTGGACGAGGTTCAGCGCCGCGTTGACGATGTGATAGGGGCGCTGCCAGACGAAACCCTTCCCGTCTGGGTCGTGCCGGAGCGAGTGAATGGGAAGATCGTCATGGGGATCAAGGCCCGTGAACGGCTGCGGCTTGCG
>JBEVOI010000174.1:0-3600 GCA_040507665.1 Burkholderiales bacterium | reverse complement strand
CGGGCCGAGCACATGAACATGGCATCGAGCGATCAATCCCTCGCCGATTTTCTGGCTTCGGTGGAGGTGCTGTCACCATTCACGCGGGCCGAGCTCGAGCGACTGGCCGAGCACGCGGAGTCGCGAGTCTTTTCATTCGGCGAGACCGTCTGCAATGCGGGCGAACCCGCCGACGGCCTGTTCGTGATCAAGTCGGGCTCCGTTCGCATCTTCACCGAGGAGCACGGCAAGGAAATCAGCATGGGCGTGCGCAAGACGCGCGACGCGTTCGCCGAGATCGCGATGCTGCGCGAGCACGCTCACGAATCGTCGGTGCGTGCGTCGGTGAAGAGCGAGCTGCTCTTCATACCGCGCAAGGTCATCCTGCCGATCATTGCCCGCAATGCGGCGGCGCAGGCCTTCATCACCAGCTACGTCGCGATCAGCTCCGCCGGGGGATTCGTCGCCCGGCTGTTCGATCTGCGGGGCAAGGTCAACAAGGGCGAGCTCGAGGAATTCATCCGCAGCGTCGGCGTGAAGCGGATGGGCGCCGGCAAGGAGATTCTGAAGCAGGGTTCGCGCGAGGACCGGCGGCTCTACGTGGTGCGGCACGGCGAAGTGCGAATCGTGCAGCGCGAGGAGGGCACCGAGTATCCGCTGGCGACGCTGCGGCAGGGCGAGATCTTCGGTGAGAAAGCCTGCCTGATGCGGCAGGAGCAGTCGGCGTCGGTGACCGCCGTCACAGACACCGCGCTGCTGGTCATTCCCGAGAAAACCGTTCACTTCATCCTGGAGCGCAACCCCAAGCTGCGGGAGGTGCTGGAGGAAAGAATCCAGTTCGGCGAGCGGGAGCTGCAGCGGCAGAAGAAGCTGGGGGAACGGCGCAACCTCGCGGCCGTCCTCGATCTGCAGTCCAAACCCGAGCTCGGCGAGAAGGTAATCAAGCGGTTTGCGCTGGTCCAGCAGGCCGAGGAGATGGATTGCGGCGCGGCCTGCCTGGCCATGATCTGCAAGCACTACGGCATCCCGATGACGCTGGGCAAGCTCCGGGAGCTCGCCAACGTCACCACCCAGGGCGCCACGCTGGACAGTCTCGCCCGCGCGGGCGAATCGCTCGGCTTCACCGCGCGCGGCGTCCAGTGCACGTATGACGCGCTGCTCGGCCTCGAGCTCCCCTTCATCGTGCACTGGGAGGGATACCACTACGTCCTGGTGTACGGGATCTCGAAGCGCCAGGTGTGGGTGGCGGACCCGGCGGTCGGCTTCAAGAAGCTGAGCGTGGAAGAGTTCGAGCGCGGGTGGAGCGGCACGTGCCTCGCATTCACGCCCGGTCAGAACCTGGTGCAGCTGGCCGCATCGCGGTCGCCGTGGGTGCGGTTCGTGGGGTACCTGAAACCCTACAAGCGGATCCTTGCCCACCTGTTCATGGCGACGTTCGTGATCCAGGTGCTGGGAATCGTGCCCCCGGTCATCATCCAGAACGTGCTGGACGGCGTCATCGTCCACCACAACGCCAACCTGCTGCACCTCCTCGTCATCGGCCTGATCGTCTCGAGCGCCTTTTCCCAGCTCATATCGACGATCAGGGCGTTTCTCGCGAACTTCATGGTGCGCAACATGGACTTCGCGATGATGTCGCAGTTCTTCAAGCACACGATGTCGCTGCCGCTGTCCTTCTTCGCGAGCCGGAAGACCGGCGACATCTTCGCGCGCTTCCAGGAAAACCAGACGATACGGGCCTTTCTCACGGAATCGACCGTCACGACCGTGCTCAATCTGCTGATGGTCTTCATCTACTTCACGATCATGTTCCTGTACAACGTGAAGCTGACCGTCCTGCTGCTCGCGTTCGTCATCCCGATCGTGGCGCTGACGGTGCTGGCGACGCCGCGGATAAAGAACTATTCGCGCGAGGTATTCACCGCCGCGACGGATGCGAAGGCCTTCCTGATGGAATCGCTCGGCGGGGCGGAGACCATCAAAGGCATGGGCATCGAACGCCCCGTCCGCCTGAAGTGGGAGAAGAAGTACGCCAAGGCGCTCGAGGTGCAGTACCGGGCGCAGAAGTTCAACATCCTGGTCTCGCTCGGCAGCCATCTCCTCAATGCCGCCACGACCATCGCCATCCTCTGGTTCGGGGCCAACTTGGTACTGGCGCATGAACTGACCATCGGTCAGCTGATCGCGTTCAACGCGCTGATGGCGAGCGTGCTCACGCCGCTGATGGGGTTGGTGGGGCTCTGGAACCTCCTGAACGACGCCGGCGTCGCGATGGAGCGTCTCGGTGACGTGCTCGACATCGCGCCGGAGCAGAAGCCCGGAGACCTTGCGTCGCGAATCCTGCTCCCGGACCTGAAAGGGGAGATACGGCTCGATGGCGTCTACTTCCGCTACGGCGGAAGCGAAACGCCCTATGTGCTCGAAAACCTCACGCTGGACGTCAAGCCGGGCGAGCTGGTCGCCATCGTCGGTCGCAGCGGGTCGGGGAAAACGACGCTCGCGAAGCTGCTCGTGGGCTTCTATCCGCCCACCGAGGGCAGGTTGACGGTGGACGGCTACGACATGAGCGTGATCGACAAGGAGCACTTCCGCGCCCAGGTCGGCTACGTCATGCAGAGCAATCTGCTCTTCTCGGGGACGATAGCGGAGAACATCGCGAGCGGGCACGAGAGCCCGGACCGCCGCCGGATCGAGGAGGTGGCGAAGATGGCGGACGCACACGGATTCATCGCCAAGATGCCGCTGCGTTACGAGCAGGTCGTGGGCGAGCGCGGCATCGGTCTGTCCGGCGGACAGATCCAGCGGCTGTGCATCGCCAGGGCGCTGTACCACGATCCGCGCCTGCTGGTCTTCGACGAGGCGACCTCCGCGCTCGATACGCAGTCCGAGAGCAACATCATCGGCAACATGCACGACATCCTCAAGGGGCGCACCGCCGTGATCATCGCGCACCGGCTGAGCACGATCATGCGCGCGGACAAGATTCTCGTTCTATACGAAGGGGCGATCGTGGAACATGGACAGCACGACGAACTGGTGGCGAGAAGGGGGATGTACTACCAGCTCGTCCAGAGACAGCTGAGCGCGGCATGAAGATACTGGACCAGATCACGCACGGCGGTTCCGCGATTTCGTACGCGGGGCTGATCGAGAAAATCGAGATCCTCCGGTCGACGCTGCGCTGGGCGGTGCGCCTGGAACGGCCCGACATCGAGAAACTGCTCAGACAATCTCACGCGCTGCGCGACGAGGTGATGCAGCTCTCGCACAAGGAGCGGTTTGTCACCGCTGCGGCCGCAGAACCGACGCGCACGGATCAATCGCCGGGAGCGCGCCGCAGAGCGTTGCTCGACCGAAGTTTCGTCTTCGAGGGAGCGTTCGGCGACAACGCCAACCTGCTGGAAGCGCTGGAAATTGCGGAGAAGGCGGCACCCACGGACATGCCGGTGCTCATCGACGGCGAGAGCGGGACCGGCAAGGAGCTGGTGGCGAAGGTGATCCACGCGAACGGGTCGAGAGCCGACAAGCCGTACATCTCCGTCAACTGCGGGGCGATCCCCGACAACCTGCTGGAGTCCGAGCTGTTCGGGCACCGGAAGGGCGCGTTCACCGGCGCGACCG
>JBEVOI010000129.1:0-3265 GCA_040507665.1 Burkholderiales bacterium | reverse complement strand
AGCGTCCTCGCAATTTGAGCTTCTAGGGTGGAAGCTCGGTGTAACGAATGCAGAGGCACTGGCTCGCGCCTTTTCGCACATGCTTCACAATTAGGCGCTTAACCGCGGCGCTTCGAAAAGAAATTTTCGATCTTTATGCAGCTATGCCGAGTTCATCGAACACTCCTCGCATGGCGGCTCGAATCGCGTGGTAGTGCGCGTCGAGCGGGGTGGGATTGCGTGCGCCGCGGCTTGGTCGGTGGTTGTGAGCGGCGGCAAGCAGGGGCTTGATGGCCTTGTCTCTGAGGACAAGGAGGGCGGCGATGGCCTTGAGGCCTGCCGTGCGAGCCGCATAGCGACGGGTCTGGCCAATGCGCTGCACGATCTCTTGGCCGCGGAACTTCTTCAGGTCGTAGGCCGCGCGGGTGGGACCATATTGGGCCGCTGTCTGCTGGCCGAGCGCACAGACACGGGCTGCGAGTTCGGAAGCGGTGAAGCCGTCGGAGGCGGCCGACAAGGCGATGACTGCCTCGGCAACCCAACGCATGCGCGGCTTGTTGAGATCGATCCCACCGACCACGACCTTGCCGACACGGGATGGCGTTGGAAGACGCTCAAGCGTCTGATCGGAGATGAAGCACGGGTCGATGCAGCTCAGCGCATCGGCAAATCGCTCCAGCACCGCCTTCAGTCGGGAAACGATCTCGGGGAACCTCTCCAGCACGCGACCGCAGCGGAGTTCGCGCGTATTGTGGACCATGACCTCGATGCGAAGCACGCGTTCGCCTTTGCTATAGATCTTCAGGGTCAAGCCGCCGCAGTGCAGCTTGAAGATCGTCAGATCATAGACAGGTCTCTCGACCGCAACTTCCCACTCGGCCGCACGCTTCTTCCGCGAGCGATATTTGGGGCGGCGCCGGCACCCGAGGATCGTCCTGACCGTCTTCAGGTCCAGCCGCACACGGCTGCGGTCAATCAGAGCCTGAAAGACCTGTTCCATGTGCCCGCCCACCTCGAAGATGAAGTTGCGGCTGTACTCAATCTGGTAGCTTGAATACTGATAGTGGAACCCGCTCAGCCTCTGCTCCTCCAAATCAAGCGCGAAGCACAAACAGGTTGAATAGATCCACCTGTCGCAGACCTGGCGCAACCGCCCTATCGTCCGTTGCTCGGACAAGGTCTCTGCGATTTTCGCCAGAGCTGCGGGGTCGGAGACGTGGGTAAAGCAGTTTCCTTGCTTGCTGAAACTGATTCCGGCCTTGCGGGCCTGGCAGGCGACATACTCGTGGCCGTTCAGCATGATTTGCGCCGGGAAGGGAGGATGGCCGCTGATCTTGATGGTGATGTGGCCCCACTCGGCGTCCAAAATGTGAAAGGAATAGTGGTTGACATAGGGCATCGGCTGCTTTCGCTCGATGTGATGATTGGCGCTGACATCCCACACCGGTGCCTGTGCCCGCCCGATCAAGACTACGAACAATCCCCGCGTGGTGGTGGTCCGCCGAAGATAGTCCTCTGCAATGTCATGCTTGCGCTCGCCCGTTGCGCAGTTGATAACAGGAATGTTGTGGACCTTGGCGTAGCCGCGAATGCGCCGAGCAAAACGCCCGGCCAACCGCATCAGATGGGCGTTATCCAGCGTGGCGTCTGATCCGGTCAGCTGTCGCCACCACAGGCGGAAACCGCCTGGGTCATGTCCCATACGGAAATACCCGTTCAGAACGATGCGATCAACGCAATCATAACTGCCGCTCAGGAGATCCTGATAAAGCGTGCTCAGCCCCTCGCCCATGACGAGCACGCTACAGACTCTGTGGTCTGACTTTCAAGCCGGGGCCTTGCTTTCAAACTGCCCCGAAGGGGCCCCTTTTTCGCAGCGCAGTCTGCGAAAAAGCGTAGACCGTTATAGTGGTCGCAATGGGAATTTTGTTCGCGTTTGCTTTTTTGTCACGCGACTTTGAGGCCGACGGCGCGGACTAGGGTATCGAGGTTATCGACGACGCGCTGATAGAGGCGATCGAGCTGAGAGCGCCGTTGCTGGTCGAGGCGGTTGTCCGCGCTGACCGGGCTGAGCAAGCCGGCGGTGAGCGGGGCATAGACCCGCTCGAACAGCTTCAGGAAGACGAGGCAGATCGCGTAACCCTGCGGGAGAAGTTGATAGCGGCGAGAGTTGGGAAGCTTGGCGACCAAGCCTTTGGCCCGCAGTTTCGAGAGGTCGTAGCGCAGCGAGGCTAGCGAGTACTGCTCGGCGCGGCAGCCGAGCGCCGCAATGACCTTGGGGTGGAGGTCGGCAGTGGTGAAGGTATTGCCGGCGGCGATGTGCGAGAAGCGCACGAGCGCATGCATCAGAGCGAGCTGCCGTGGGTGGTCGAGCTTGAGGCCGGGAATGCGCTTTCCCGCCGGTGTGACCGTCGGCTCGGCGAGCTTTCGTAGCTGTCCGCGATCGATGAAGGTCTCCAGGACGTCCTGCTGGACATTGAGATAGTTATCGTTGATTGCCGAGAGGGCATTGCGCAGCGCCGGGATGTTTTGCACCGACTTTTTGACGCCGTAGTCATTGACGTTGTTGCTGGCGGCCTCAGTGCGCAGGATCAGGTGATCGCGGACATACTGCTTGATGAAGCCGTTGCCGTAATGGCTGCGGATCACCGGGTTGGGCAGGTTCATGTCTTCAATTTCCGTCTGCAGCTTGCCGCGATAGTGCCTGGTGATCTTGCGCCCGAAGATCACGGTGATCTTGTTGGGCTGCCCGATGGTTCGATTGGCATCGAGCAGGCGTTCGCCGAGCTTGTCGAGGGCGGCGCGGCGCCGGAAGATGAGGTTGTCGCAGAACTCGACCTGCGAGAAGAACAGGCGATGCTGGCAGCCCGCGTGTTCGCGCTCGCTGGCGGTAAAGAACGGGGTGAGACGCGCCAGCCACTTTTGGCCGCAGGCCAGAAGGTCCCATGGCGTAAGCTCCTCGGCGAGCGCCTGCAGGCGTTCGGGCGCCGCGCAGGTCAGGAAGGCATTGGCGCATTGCCGGAACGCGATGCCTTCGGCCCGCAGGCGGTTGGCGAGCCAGTGATGTTGATTGAGGCAGACCCGGGCGGAGAACGGAAGGTAAGGACAGATGCGCACGAACATCCGTCCCCACTCCCGGTCATTGATGTAGAAGTTGTATTGGACGACCCAGCGGTTGGCGATCGCAAGATGCCAGCGGTTGCTCTTGCCGTCGCCGATCGCCGTCATGATGCGCGCCGGCTCGCGCGCCCTGAGGATGACCACGACCGCGTCGGGCTTGGCGCGG
>JBEVOI010000107.1:0-6743 GCA_040507665.1 Burkholderiales bacterium | reverse complement strand
GGTTTCGACCCAGCAGTCGCGCCTGATCGGGAGGAAGGGTGAGCTTGAGTTCGACTTCTGCGGACATGGAATAGCTCTGAACCGCAGTATTCGCCGCCAGCCGCGGGACGATCGGGCGGCTCGATTGCGGTGTGGTATCGGAGAGGTTCGACCGCCGTCAGGCGGCCACGGCCTCGGCTGGCTTGCCTGGTTCACCATCGGCCGGTTCCGGCGCGAGGCTGCCGAGCTGCTCCATCAGCACGGTCTGGGCGACGAAGGACCGGGACCGGCGCGGTGCCGTTCGATGGTAGTGGCCGTCGGAATCCATCTCCCACGCCTGCACGTTGTCGCCGAGGCAAGTCTTGATCCCCTCGTTGATGACCCGCTTCCTCAGCTTTGGATCTAGTATCGGGAACGCAACCTCGATGCGTCGGAAGAAGTTACGCTCCATCCAGTCGGCGCTTGCGAGGAACACCTGGTCGGCGTTCTGGAACCAGAACACCCGGTGATGCTCGAGGAAGCGGCCGATCACCGACCGCACGCGGATGTTCTCCGATTGCCCCGGCAACCCCGGGCGCAGCGCACATACGCCACGCACGATGAGGTCTATCTTCACGCCGGCATTGGATGCATCGTAAAGCGCGGCGATGATCTCGGGCTCGAGCAGCGCGTTCATCTTCGCGACGATCCCGGCCGGCTGACCTTCCCGCGCCGCCTGCGCCTCCCGTCGGATCGCCTCCACCATGTTCCTGTGCATTGTGAACGGCGACTGCCACAAGTGGTTCAGCTCGCCCGCCTGGCCGAGCCCCGTGAGCTGCATGAAGACATCGTTCACGTCAGCGCAGATGGCCTCGTTGGCGGTGAAGAGGCCGAAGTCCGTGTACATGGTGGCGGTGCGCGAGTGGTAGTTTCCGGTCCCCAGGTGCACGTAGCGGCGCAGGCCTTCGGATTCGCGCCGCACCACCATCGCCATCTTGGCGTGGGTCTTGTGGCCGACCACGCCGTACACCACGTGGGCGCCCACCCCTTCCAGCTGGCTCGCCCAGCGGATGTTCGCCTCCTCGTCGAAGCGCGCGAGCAGCTCAACCACCACCGTCACTTCCTTGCCGCTTTGGGCCGCCTGCATCAGGTGGCGCATGAGCTCCGAATCGGTGCCGGTGCGATATACCGTCTGTTTGATGGCGACCACGTTCGGGTCGCGCGCGGCCTGCGCGACGAAGCTCACCACCGGCTTGAACGATTGGTAGGGATGGTGGAGCAGCAGGTCCTGCTCGCGAATGACCTCGAACAGGTCGCGCTCGGTCTTGAGCGGTTCGGGCAGGCCCGGGGTGAACGGCCGGAACTTGAGATCGGGACGGTCGACCTGGTCCGGCACTGCCATCAGCCGCACGAGGTTCACCGGCCCGTTCACCCGGTAGAGATCATCCTCGTCGAGTTCCAACTGTTTCAACAGGAAGTCCGACAGTGTCTTCGGGCAGGTTTCGGCTACCTCCAGGCGCACCGCATCGCCAAAGCGGCGCTGCGGCAGCTCGCTCTGCAACGCCTCGCGCAGATCTTTCACTTCTTCCTCGTCCACATATAGGTCGCTGTTGCGGGTGACACGGAACTGGTAGCAACCCACCACGTTCATGCCCGCGAAGAGCTCGCCCATGTTGTCGTGGAGCACCGACGACAGAAACACAAATGCGTGCGCGCTACCGGCGATTTCCTGGGGAAGCTTGATGACCCGCGGCAACACCCTCGGTGCCTGGACGATCGCGAATCCCGACTGGCGGCCGAAGGCGTCCCGGCCCTCCAGCTGCACCGCGAGGTTGAGGCTCTTGTTGAGAAGCCGTGGGAACGGATGCGCTGGATCGAGACCAATCGGCGTCAGCACCGGCATGATCTCGCGCAGGAAGTGATCGCGGACCCATTCCTTCTGAGGCTCGTTCCAGTCTCCCCGTCGCAGGAACCTGATGCCCTCCGCGGCGAGCTTGGGCAACACCACATTGTTGAGCACGCCGTACTGCCGGTCCACCAACTCGTGGGCGGTGACGGAGAGCTGCTTGAGCAGCGAGCTTGTCGTGTAACCTCCTGTCTTCTGGGTATCGGAGCCTTCCTCCAACTCGGCTTGTAGACCGGCGACGCGTATCTCGAAAAACTCATCGATGAGACTGGACACGATGCATAGAAAACGCAGGCGCTCAAGCAACGGAACCGCTTCGTCCTCGGCTTGGGCAAGCACGCGGCTTGTGACTTCGAGCAGGGCGAGATCGCGATTGATGAGAAGGGCGGGCGGGGCGGCCTTGATGCGCATGGCGGTCGGTACCGGTGAGATTGACGACTTCGGCAGCGCGCCGACCGAACCCTCGAGGCTCATGATCGCGCGCCCGTCATGGCCTCATTTCTGGGAGGGCTGGGACGGCGGGACGTAACCCGACGGCATCTCTGCGCCCGCCCCGAAGAAGTAACGCTCCATCTGCTCCGCGAGATACTTGCGCGCCTTGGCGTCGGCGAGGTTGAGCCGATTCTCGTTCACCAGCATCTTCTGGTGTTCAAGCCATGCCTTCCAGGCCTGCTTGGACACGTTCTCGAAAATGCGCTTTCCGAGCGCGCCCGGATAGGGCTGGAAGTCCAGTGCCTCCGCTTCCCTGCCGAGCTTCACACAGTTCACGACTCTCGCCATGGCTAAGCCTCGATTATTCCGTGTATCCGTTAGAGCAATGTTACCGCTGCCTGGTCCCGGCTTCGAGCCGTCGTCGATTCCAAGTAGAGCGGCTCCCGTCCGTGAAGGTTCCGGTGCGCCTCAAGGCCCGCCCTTCAGCGATTTCGTCAGCACCTTGGAGTTCCGCTGCAGGTTGTAGAACATTTGCTTCTTGGCGGGCAGCTGGTCCACGCCGGCTTCGGAGAACCCGCGTTCGATGAACCAGTGGGTCGCGCGGGTGGTGAGAACAAACAGCCGCGCCAGCCGGCGCTTGCGTGCCTCGTCCTCGATCAGCTCGAGCAGCCGCTCGCCTACGCCGGCGTCCCGGCGATCCGGCAGCACGGCGAGGCAGGCCAATTCCGCCGCCTTGGATTCGGGAAACGGGTAAAGCGCGCCGCAGCCGATGACGATGCCGTCATGCTCGACCACGAAGAAGTGATCGATTTCCCGCTCGAGCAGTTCCCGCCCGCGCTTGACCAGCACCCCCTCGCGCTCGAGCGGTCCGATCACCCGCAAAATGCCGCCTGCGTCCTCGATCCGGGCCGGCCGCAGCGTTTCCAGAGGATCCTGGGTTAGCATGCTGCCCACTCCTTCGCGGGAGAAAAGCTCCAGCAGCAGCGCACCCTCCCGGTCGCGGTCGATGAAGTGCGCGCGGCGAACGCCGTTCTTCACGGCGTGGATCGCAGGTGGCAGGTAAAGCTGCACATCGGTCGTGAGCCGGGTCGGGCGCCGCATCAGCTTTTCCGCGTCGGAAACGGTGAGTTCGCTCAGGAGTTGTCCCTTGGCGTTGGTCACGCCCGGCCCTTCCAGGAGGAAAATCAGCTTGTCGGCGGTGAGCGCCGCCGCGGTCGTGCCCGCCACGTCCTCCAGGGTCAGGTTGAAGGTTTCCCCGGTGGGCGAATAACCCAGCGGCGAGACCAGCGCGATCTCGCCATCGTTGAGCCGGGCGCGGAGCATCTCCGCGTTGATCTTCCTCACTTCTCCCGAATACTGCAAATCCACGCCCTCGACCACACCGCGGGGCCGGGCCACGACGAAGTTTCCGCTCGCCACGTTGATGGTCGCGTTCGCCATCGGGGAGTTGGGGAGCCCCATGGACAGCAAGGCCTCGACCTCGACCCGCACCCGTCCGTTTGCCTCCTTGACGCACTTCAGGGTCGCCTCGTCGGTCACGCGAATGCCGCGCACGTAGCGCGGCCGGATGCCGCGTTCCTCAAGCAGGTCGTCAATCTGGGGGCGCGTGCCGTGCACGAGCACCAGCCGGACACCGAGGCTCGCGAGCAGGTTGAGGTCGTGGACGATCTCCGCGAAGCGCCCGTCCGCGACCACCTCGCCCCCGAACGCGATGACGAAGGTGCGGCCGCGGAACGCGTGGACGAAGGGTGCGGCGGCGCGCACCCACTGCACGAAGGTCTCGGGGATGGTGGGCATGGTCTTATTGTCGGGCAGCCTCTGCGGCCGCTTGGGCGGGGATGTTAGTGCAATCCACGGCGGTCGGAAACCGTGCCGCCGCCGGGCTCCTAGAAGTCGCCCCAGAGCGCGTGCATCGCCGCAAGCGCCGCCAGCGCGGCGGTTTCGGTGCGCAGGACGCGGGGTCCCAGGCGCACGGCACAAAAGCCGCGGCGCAGGGCGTCGCTGCGCTCGAGCGAGGTCAGCCCCCCCTCCGGTCCGGCAAGCAGCAGGATAGGACCGGGCGGACGCGGCAGGTCACGCAGTGACCGGGTCGCGTCGGGCGAAAGCAGGAGACGCAGCGCATGCGTTTCGTTGCGGCCTGCGGGCCCCCCGAGCCAGAGGTTGAAATCGAGCGGCGGCTGCACGGGTGGCACCCGATTGCGCCCGCACTGCTCGCAGGCGCTGATGCAGACCCGCTCCCAATGGCCGCGGCGCTTCGCGGCCCGCTCGGCGTCCAGGCGTACGACGCTGCGCTCGGTGACTACCGGCTCGATGCCGCAGACCCCTAACTCGACTGCCTTCTGGAGCGTGTAGTCCATGCGCTCGCCGGTCGACACCCCTTGGGCGAGATGCACCTCGAGCGTCGCTTCGCATTCCGAATCGTTCCACGGACCGACGTCCACCGCGATACCCTGCTTGCCAACGGCCGTAATGACCCCGCCGTGCTCTCCGCCGTGTCCGTCGAAGAGGACGACCGCCGCCCCCCGGCGCAGACGCAACACGCGCGCGAGATGGTGGCCGATGGCGTCAGGAAGGATCAACCGGGCGCCCGGTGCGAGGCGGGCATCCACGTGCACTCGCGGCGCGGGAGCGCCGTTTTTTCGGTTATCTGGGTTCATGTAAACTCTTGATGCTCCGCTGATGTCTGCGGAAGCCGAAGAAAATGAAGGGAGCGGGGGTGCGGCAGCCATGGTAAGCCTCGAGACACCGGTCTGCAATTTCGGATGGAAGCCGATCGACTTCAGCCTTCCGGGCGTGGATGGCAAGCGCCACTCGATCGCCGAAGCGCGTGGGCCGAATGGCCTGCTCGTGATGTTCATCTGCAATCATTGCCCGTACGTGAAGGCGGTACGCGAACGGCTCGTGCGCGACTGCGGCGAGCTCCTCGGCCACGGCATCGGGGCCATCGCGATCATGTCGAACGATCCGGCGGACTACCCGGAGGACTCGTTCGAAAACATGAAGCGCATCGCCGAGCAGTTCCGGTTTCCTTTTGCGTATGTGCTAGACGGGACCCAGGAGGTCGCGAATGCCTACGGGGCGGTGTGCACACCCGACTTCTTCGGCTTCAACGCAAGGCTGGAGCTCCAATACCGCGGCCGGCTCGACGCCTCGCGCAGGGAAGCCGCGCCGGATGCTCGGCGCGAGCTGTTCGAGGCCATGGTCGAGGTGGCCCGGTCCGGGCGCGGTCCGATTCATCAGATTCCTTCCATCGGATGCTCGATCAAGTGGAAGCAGACCTGAACCACGTCAGTCCCGAGCTCGCGGCGCTCATCGGTACCGTCAAGGCAGTGGCGGCGGACGAGGTGATGCCGCGCTTCCTGAAGGTGGCGCATCACCGCAAGTCCGACGGCAGTCTCTTCACTGAGGCCGATCTCGCGGCCCAGGAGTCCCTCGCGCGCAAATTGCCCGACATCTATCCCGGCACCATCGTCGGCGAGGAGATGACGCGCCAGACCCAGGTCGAGCACTGGCTGGCGGGGGATGCGGGAGTGTGGTGCGTCGATCCCATCGACGGAACTTCGAATTTCGTGAACGGGCTGCCGTACTTTGCGGTGTCGGTGGCGCTCATGCGTCATGGCAGGAGCGTGCTCGGCGTGGTGTTCGACCCGGTGTCGGACGAGTGCTTCTACGCTGAAGCGGGTCGCGGCGCCTGGCTCAATGGCGAGGAACTGCCGATCAAGGAGCAGGCGCCGAAGCTGCGCGGCGGCATGGCGAGCGTCGATCTGAAACGCCTGCCGAGGCGGCTGGCCGAAGCGCTTGCGGGGGCCCCGCCCTATTCCTCACAGCGCAACTTCGGCGCGAGCACGCTCGAGTGGTGCTACGTTGCCGCCGGTCGATTCGACGTCTACCTCCACGGCGGACAGAAGCTGTGGGATTACGCGGCCGGCTCGCTGATCCTGAACGAAGCTGGCGGCCACATGGCGACGATCGAGAGCGACGATTTCTGGAGCGGTGACCTCTGGAAACGCTCCGTCATCGCAGCTCTCGACCCCGGGCTCTTTGTCGAGTGGAAGACGTGGATCCGGGCGCGTCTCGGATAGCGACGGTCCGGTAAGCGCGGCGCGCGCGAACCCGTTGAAGGAGAGGAGAATAAGAACATGAAGATTCTGATTCTCGGCGCGGGCCGCGTCGGGTCCTCGGTGGCCGAGGCGCTCGTGTCGGAAGAGAACGACATCACCGTCGTCGACTCCGACGGCCTGCGCCTGCAGGAACTCCAGGACCGCCTCGACCTGCGGACGGTAACCGGACACGCGGGCAATCCCTCCGTGCTCGACCAGGCGGGCGCGAACGACACCGATATCCTGCTCGCCGTCACCCAGAGCGACGAAACCAACATCGTGGCGTGCAAGATCGCCGATTCGCTATTCGGCGTTCCCATGAAGATCGCACGCGTGCGTTCCGGCGA
>JBEVOI010000057.1:0-3601 GCA_040507665.1 Burkholderiales bacterium | reverse complement strand
TGCAGCTTGCGCGAACGTTTGCATCCGTACTCTCCTGTTTGGTTAGTCAACTCTTTCAAAGGCCGTGGATGGGAGCAGCCACCCATCTGTGACATCTTCTGATCCCCGACGAGCTGGGGCTTCTTCACCCTGCAACGCCTCAGTAAGCTAGCCGAGCGTAGTTGTAGTTCTGCACCTGCACGCTCAACTGCTTGGCGGCCACCGTGGCTTGCGCGAACGCCTTGTGCAGCGTCCTACCGTTGCAACGCCATCGCGAAGTGTGCGCCGATGGCGCCCTGGATTTCCTCGGAGGTGAGGAAGCTTCGCGAAGGGCCTCCCTGTGGCCACTGACAGTTCAAGGTGTACGGTTGCGTCGGATTCGCCACGAGCGCGATGCGGGTCACGCTGACTACCTGGCCGGTCGAAGCACTCCGTTTGTCGTCGTACACGACGCTTCTCGCCGCGAACGTGGCGGGCGCGATGAGCCGCGGCGCAGTCGCGCTCGCAGGCGTGAGCTTGCAGTACGGGAGATCGCGGAGGATCCCGGCGGGACTCACGAGCTGGCTGTCCTGGAAGTAGAGGGCGTCGCTTCCCTCGGGGAACGCCAGCGGAACGAGCAGGTTGAACGTAGAGCCCGCCTCGATCTGCGTCGGCGCGGGCGGCGCCACGGACTGCTTGAACGCACCGTCCCCCGCGCACCCCGCGAGTAGCACCGCTGCCGTCAGAACAGGGATGAGGGTATTCCGTCCCCTGCCGCGCTCGGTGGTCAGAGGTTGTGCTCGCGCGAAATCCCTCACGGCGCCGGCACAACCCGGTAGTAGACGCCGTTCGCGCCGTACGCTGGCTGGAACCATGTAGCGGTTGGCATGGGACCATGCGGCAGCGGGGCCGGACCAGAGCGCGGTGATTAGAAGTCCTATGAAGCCAATAGCGACCGTGTTCATGATGCGCCGTGCCTCCTCATTGGGTCTTGCGGGGGCGTTGATCAGCTGCCGATGCCCGTCAGCTTGCCGGGGGGAATCGCGCCGTCGGACCGACCCTTAAGGTAGGCATACAGGTTGTCGAGGTTATCCATCACCTGTTTGCTGGCGTCGAAATTCGGCATACCCTTCTCGGCCCGGCCCTTCATCACCGTGGTCTTGAAGTCGTTCATGGAAAGCGTCTTCAGCGATTCGATGAGCGACGGCCCGACCATGCCCTCCTGGTTGGGACCGTGGCAGCGCTCGCAGGCCGCCGCGCGCCAGGTCCTCCAGCCTTCGAGCGTCTTCGCGTCGACCTTGCCGTCCTCGACCGTGTAGAGCTTTCCCCCGGCAGCGGCGGCGGGTTTGGTCTCAGCCACTGGTTTTGCGGCTTCCGCGGCCGGTTTGACGTCGGCAACGGGCTTTGCAGCGTCGGCCTTCGGTGCCTCGGCCTTGGGCGCCTCGCCCTTGGGTGCCTCGCCCCTGCCGCAGCCGGTCAAGGCCAATGCGCCGCCGACGATTGTGGTCAGCATTGCGTTTCTCCAATCCATGCTCTTCCCCTTTTCCTGAACGGAAAGTGCGGATTATCGCACTGACCGGCCCAGGCTGACGCAGGCCGCTTCCGCGCGAGCGCCGCAAGTCCTTGCACCGACGACCGTTCCGGAGCGGGCTTGCACTCTGCTTCCGACTCCGACAAGCTAACGCGCTTTTCTGGCGCCCTGCCCACGCACTCTTCCCCAGACGCATCCGGTTCATGGCACGAGAGACCTACAGCGCGAAGGACATCGAGATCCTCGAGGATCTGTCGCCGATCCTTCATCGGCCCGGCATGTACACGGACCCGGTCAACCCAAACCACGCGCTGGTGGAGGTGATCGACAATGCGGCAGATGAAGGACTCGCCGGCTTCGCGAAGCAGGTGAGAGTCATCCTGCAAGAAGATGGGTCCGCGACGGTCGAGGACGACGGCCGCGGGATCCCCGTGGACATCCATCCGAAAAAGAAAGTGCCGGCCGTGCAGGTGATCTTCACCACGCTCCATTCGGGCGGCAAGTTCCGCAAGACCGACAAGGACGCAGCCTACCGCATCGCCGGCGGTCTTCACGGCGTGGGCGTATGCGTGAGCAATGCGCTCTCGACGCGGCTCGAAGTCGAGATCAAGCGCGACGGCGCGAAACACCGCATGGTCTTCGCGAACAACGGCCAAGTCGCGGAGAAGCTGAGGAAGGTCGGCGACGTGGGCCCGCGCGACACCGGCACCCGCGTGCGTTTCTGGCCTGACGCGAAATACTTTGACTCGCCCAAGATCGTCGCTTCCGAGATTGCAGCGCTGCTGCGAGCGAAGGCGATGCTGCTGCCCGGTGTGCGCTTCACCCTCGGCATCGAGAAGGGCGGCCGCGTCGAGACGACCGAATGGCACTTCCCCGAAGGCATCAAGGGCTACTTCGAGGAGGCGATCGCGAACCTCGATCCCGTGGCGAGCGCCTTCATCGGCGAACGCTACGTCGCCGCGCAGTCGGAGTCGGACAGCTTCGCGGAAGGCGAGGGGGGGATGTGGGCGATCGCGTGGACCCCCGAGGGCGAGCTCGTCAACGAGTCTTACGTGAACATGATTCCCACGCGCCACGGCGGTACTCACGTCGCGGGTCTGCGCGAGGGCGTGCATGCGGCGATCAGGAACTTCATCGAGATGCACGCGATGGGGCAGCGGGGCCTCAAGGTCGTGGGCGAAGACGTCTGGTCGCGCGCGTCCTTCGTGCTCGCGGTGAAGATGCTCGATCCCCAGTTCAAAGGCCAAGTGAAGAATGAGCTTATCTCGCGCGACGGCGTGAAGCTGGTGGCGCAGATGGTGCGCGACCCGTTCGAGCTTTGGTTGAACCAGCACGTCGAGGAAGGAAAGCGCATCGCAGAGCTGGCGCTGCGGCAGGCGTTGGCGCGCACGCGAGCCGCACAGAAGGTGGAGCGGCGCAAGTCGTCGGGTGTGGCGGTGCTGCCGGGAAAGCTCACCGACTGCGCATCCGACGATCCGGATCGCAACGAGCTTTTCATCGTCGAGGGCGATTCGGCAGGCGGCTCTGCGAAACAGGCGCGCGACAAGGAGTTCCAGGCGGTGCTGCCGCTCAAGGGCAAGCCGAAGAACACGTGGCAGGACGACCCCGACACGCTCTACTCGAACAAGGAGATCGAGGCCATTGCGCTCGCTATAGGCGTTGATCACCACAAGGCGGGCGACAGCCCGGATCTGTCCGGCTTGCGCTACAAGCGCATCATCATTCTCGCCGACGCGGACGTGGATGGCTCGCACATCCAGGTGTTGCTCCTTACGCTTTTCTTCCGTCACTTTCCGAAGCTGATCGAGAACGGCCATGTGCACGTCGCGCAGCCACCGCTGTTCCGCATCGATGTCCCGGCGCAAGGAAAAAGCAAGCCGGCGCGAAAGCTCTACGCGCTGGACGAGGCGGAGCTCAACGCGCTGCGGGACAAGCTGATCGACGAAGGTGCGAAGGAGGACAACCTCTCCGTCAGCCGCTTCAAGGGACTTGGCGAAATGAGCCCGGAGCAGCTCTGGGAGACGACGCTCAATCCCGATACGCGGCGCATGTTGCCGCTCGGCGTCGATGACGCCCAGCGCGACGATTCCCGCGCCCTCTTCAACATGATGA
>JBEVOI010000051.1:0-9898 GCA_040507665.1 Burkholderiales bacterium | reverse complement strand
TCGAAATGCGTGTTCGCGAGTCCGAGCCGCGCTGCTTCCTGGTTCATCTTTTCGCCAAAAGCGGGCTCGCTCCCCGCGATGAGCTCGGCCAGCGCGATGGAGGCATCGTTGCCCGACTGCACGATCATTCCGCGCAGGAGCTCGTCGACGGAGACCGTGCGCCGCGGCTCGATGAACATGCGCGAGCCCTCCGCCTTCCACGCTCTCGGCGAGACGGGCACGACCTGGTCGGGGGTGATGCGCTTCTGCTTGATCGCCTCGTAGGTGAGGTAAGCCGTCATCATTTTCGTCAGCGAGGCGGGCTCGATGCGCTCGTTCGGGTTCTGCGCGACGACGATCTGACCGGCCTGGAAGTCGTACAGGACCCACGATTTCGCGGCGATCGCAGGTGGCGGCGGGACGGGAAGCGGCGCCTGCTGGGCCGAAGCGCCGAACGTGACAAGGCAAAGCAGGAACGGGAGAAGGAATTTCATTGCGGAGTCTCGTGGGGAGCGGCGAAAAAACCGCGATTATACTGCAGCGCGACAGACCGCTTGCGCCGGCGTCGGCTGGGTGAGGTTGCCTGGAACTGAAAGTTCGACGTCCTGGGCGATCCGTTTGCCGGCCCGAACCGGCTCGGATACAGTCCCGCTTTGGCGGGATTCGCATTTCCTCTCCGTATCCCCTGCGGGTTTGCCTCTCGTACTCCCCATTCTCGACTGGCCGGGTCGTACAGCAATGCTTGACGAAAAAGAAGAAGGGCATTTGGTCTTCCTGTTCCCCGCACGGATTACGTTGCAGAGTCGCGGCGAGGCGTCACGGCAGAACCTGCGACGGACGGCGCGTGGGGTCGCCCTCCTCGTCCTCGTCTGCCTGGTGGTCGGCTGCGCGCAGCCAACGCTGCGGCGTGACTGGTCAGGCTACGACGGTCCCGGCGCCGCTGCGTTCCACCGCGAGACGCTCCCGCCACCGAATTTTCCGGACCCGATCGAGCCGGTGAACCGCGGCTTGTGGGGCTTCAACCACGCGTTGATCGTGGGCATCGCCGACCCGGTGGGGAAGGTCTATCGCGTCCTGATTCCGCCCTTCATCCGCGATCGCATCAGCGACTTCGCGGCCAACCTGATCTTCCCGCGCAACCTCGTCGCCAATCTGATTCAGGGACGCTGGGACGGGGCCGGTCGTGAGACGTCGCGCTTCGCGATCAACACGACGCTCGGTGTCGCGGGCCTGTGGGACCCGGCGACGCAATGGTTCGGGATCCAGCCCGCGCTGCAGGACTTCGGGCAGGTCTTCGCACGCTGGGGCTGGCAACCCGCGACCTTCCTGGTGCTGCCGGTCGCGGGGCCGAGCTCGACCCGCGACACGGTGGGCCTTGCTCCGGACGCGGCGCTCGACCCCGCCACGTATTTCTTCCCGGCCGGTCCGGTCCTCACCTACAACGATCTGGTCGACTCGATCGACGCCTACGTCCTCAGGGCGTCGAGTAGCGCCGACTTCTACGACGACGCCCGTTTGGTATCGACGCTGGCGCGTGACGCGCGTATCGAGGAACCGGAGACAAGCAGTGCTCCCGGGGTCAGCACCGGCGCCACTCAGACGCTCCAGGCAGCATTCCTCGGGCCTCGCGATCCCGGGTTCGCCGAGCGGCTCGACAGGGGTGAGGTCACGATGCCCGGCACAGGCCGCGCCCTCCCCTACTCGTACCGGATGCAGCCGGGACGCGCGCCGCTCGTGTTCCTGGTGCCGGGGCTCGGTGCGCACCGGCTCAGCAACTCGAGCCTCGCCCTCGCCGAGATGGCCTACGCGCGCGGTTTCTCGGTGGCGGTCGTGAGCAGCACGCTCAACTTCGAGTTCATCGAGCGTGGCGGCAGCGTGCCGGTGCCCGGTCACGCCCCCGTCGACGCCCACGACGTCCACGTCGCCCTCGATGCGATCGACCGCGACCTGGGGGCGCGCTATCCCGAAAGCATCGGCGCGCGCATCTACCTCGGCTACTCGCTCGGCGCCTTCCACGGTTTCTTTATCGCGGCTGAGGAGCAGAACCTGGCGAACAAGCTGGTGCGCTTTCACCGCTACCTGCTCCTCGACCCGCCGGTGCGCCTGTTCTACGGCATGGAGCGCCTCGATGCCTTCAACAACGTCCCGCTCGCCTTCCCCGCGGCCGAACGCGATGCCGAGGTCCGCCGCATCCTGCTCGAAGCGGTGGTAGTCGGCCAAAAGGTGAGCACGGTTCCGGCCCGCGGCGCCTACACCCGCATCGACGCTGTCGATCTCAGGCACAGCACACTAACCCCCGACGTCGAGCTGCCGTTCTCCAACGAGGAAGCCGAGTACCTGATCGGGCTCGCGTTCCGGCGTGCGCTTCAGGCGGTGCTCTGGACGAGCCAGCAGCGCGAGGACCTGGGCGTGCTCCTCACCGAGCGGCGTCCTCTGCAGCGCCTGCCCGCCTACAAGGAAATCGGCGATTACTCCTTCACCATGTACCTGTATGCCTTCGTGCTGCCCTACTACCGCGACCGGCTCGGCACCATAGCCTCTGCGGAAGAGTTGGTGAAGATGAATGACCTGCACGCGATCGCCGATCCGCTGCGCGGCAATCCGAAGCTCCGCGTGTTCGCGAACCGCAACGATTTCCTGACGAGCGACGCCGACATCGAGTGGCTGACCGTGCTGGTGGGGCCCGAGCGTACGCGTTTCTTCCCAACCGGCGGCCACCTCGGCAACCTCCACAGACCCGAGGTGCAGGCCGAGGCGATGGCGTCGCTCGAGGACCTTCGTCCCGCTCAGGGTACGAGCGACGCGACCCTATTGAAGGAGCCGCCCCAGTAACCGCGGCTGCGGGCGCGGCTCAGTGCCGCACCGGACGCTTCGCGAGCTTGCGCTGCAGGGTGCGACGGTGCATGCCGAGCGCCCGGGCGGTGGCGGATATGTTGCCGCCGTGCTCGGCCAGGACGCGCTGGATATGCTCCCACGCGAGGCGACTCACGGACGACGGACGCCGGTTCACCTCGACACCTGCGTTGCCGCTGACCCGGTCGAGCGACGCCACCACTTCATCGGCATCGGCGGGCTTCGCGAGGTAGTGCACAGCCCCAAGCTTGATTGCCTCCACAGCGGTGGCGACGCTCGCGTAGCCGGTCAGCACGACGATCCTCACCCCCGCCTCGAGTTCCCGTAGCGCCGGGATCAGCGCGAGCCCCGAAGCGTCGGGCAGGCTCAGGTCCACCACCGCATATCGGGGTGGGGCGACGGCGGCGCGTGCCAAGGCCTCGTCAAAGCCCGCCGCGACTTGGACGGCGAAGCCGCGCCGCTCGAGGGCGCGTCCGAGCACTCGGCCGAAGGTCTCGTCGTCGTCCACCACCAGCAGGCGTGGGAGCCCACTTTCGTCTTTCACGGCGTGGTCCCCGTGAGCAGCACCCTGAGGGGAAGCACGATCCGGGTTGCGGCGCCGCCGCCGTCGCGGTTCCGCAAGTCCAACTCGCCGCCGAACCGCTCGATGGCGGCACGGGCGAGGAACACGCCGAGTCCCCGTCCCCCATTGTGCGCTTTGGTGCTGAAAAACGGCTCGCCGACGCGCCGCGCCGTGGCAGGGTCGAGGCCGCTGCCGCGATCCCGGATCTCCAGCGTCATGCGCTCTTCGGTCCAGCTTCCGTCGAGCTCGATGCCTGCGGGCGACGCGTCGAAGGCGTTGTTGAGCAGGCTGACGAACGCCTGGGAGAGCGTCTTCTCCGCAGCGATCATCGGCGGCGGCGTCGCGCCATCGAGGCGCAGGCGCAGCGACGCACCGGGCCGCATCCCCCGCCATTGCTCAACAATGCCCTGCACGAAGGCATCGATCGGCTGGGAATGCGCGTCCTCCGCTCGCGATCGTCCGGTAGCGGTGAGCAGATCGCTGATGATGCGTTTGCACTGGTCCACCTGGTCGCGCAGCACCCGCAGGTCTTCCTGCTGCGCGGACCCCGGGCATTCCACTTCGAGCTCTCGTGCGAGCACCGCGATTGTGGAGAGCGGGGTCCCCAGCTCGTGGGCCGCGCCCGCCGCCATCGCCCCGAGCGCGACCACCTGCTCGTCCCGCAGCGCCCGCTCGCGGGCTTCCGCGAGGCGCTGGTCGCGCGCCCGGATCGACAGCGCCATCTGCACCACGAACCCGGCGATGAGGCCCGCGCTCAGCACGAAATTGAGCCACATCCCGAGAATGTGCAGGGAAAAGCCGCTGCCGTGCTCGTGGTCGATCGGCAGCGGCACGTACCAGAACATCAGGAGGGTGTAGCAGGCGACGGCCAGCGCCGCCACCGCCCAGGTGTACCCGGGATGCAGCAGGGTCGCCGCGATCATGAGGGGTAGGAGGTACAACGACACGAACGGGTTGGTGGAACCGCCGGAGAAATAGAGCAGCCCGGAGAACGCAACGACGTCTACGATGATCTGCAGAAGCAGCTCCACGCTGCCAACCCGTTCCCCGCTTCCCAAGCGGCGCCAGCTGAACGCATTCCAGAGGGCGAGCACGGCGACGATGGCAGCGAGCGGGCCGATCGGCAGTGCCAGGTCGAGACCATAGCACACGCCCGCGATGGTGACGCTCTGGCCGGCGATGGCGACCCAACGCAGCTGGAGCAGGCGCCGCAGGTTCTGATGCGAGCCGTCGGTGGGTTGAGGCCGGGAGCGCGGGACCGAGGGCGAGAGATCCATGCGCCATCTTACGTGCACCCGTGCGCCAGCGGGGGTGCGGCAATATGCCGCAGCGCTCAATTCGGGAGCGCCGGAAATAATGCGGTTCTCGGGAAACCACTCTTAGTCGCATCGGTGACGCGAATACAAAAGCTCATGTCGCTACTCCGCGTGCCTCGCACCGCGCTACTGTTTGCCGCCGCAATGCCGGCGGCGGCACTTGCCGACGATCCGCCGAGCCACACCGCGCCCGATGTGATCGTGTCGGCGGAAGGCGAGCGGAGCCTGACCGTGCCCACCATGGAAGAGGCGCGTCGTCGCCTCGACACGACCCCCGGCGGAGTCGATCTGGTCGATCCAGAGACCTACAAGATTGGTCGCGCGGCGAGCGTCTTCGACGCCCTCGGCTTCGCCACCGGGGTTTTCGTGCAACCCCGTTTCGGCGCCGACGAGTCGCGCATTTCGATTCGGGGCTCGGGGATTCAACGCACTTTTCATCTGCGCGGCATCCAGTTCTTGCAGGATGGCATTCCCCTTAACCTGGCCGACGGTAGCGGCGACTTCCAGGCGATCGATCCGCTCGCGGTCAGCTACATCGAGGTCTGGCGCGGAGCGAACGCCCTCGTCTATGGCTCGACCACGCTGGGCGGCGCGATCAACTACGTCACGCCGACCGGCTTTGTTGCGGCCCCCTTGCAGGCCCGTGCCGCCGTCGGCAGTTTCGGCTTCGCCCACGGCCAACTCTCGGCGGGCCTGGTCGAGGGCAAGAGTGACTTCTATGGGTCGGTTACGGAGCTCTACCAGGATGGCTACAGGGACCACTCGCGCCAGAACAATGGGCGGGGATTCTTTAACTACGGATACCGCGTGCGCGACGACATCGAGACGCGCTTCTATCTGTCGATCGTGAACAGCGACTCGCAACTGCCGGGCAGCATCTCCAAGCGCGAGCTGGAGCAGGACCCGCGCAAGGCGAATCCCGTCAACGTCCTCCTCGACCAGAAACGCGACTTCAACCTGGCGCGCGTCGCGAACAAGACGGTCTGGTTGATCGACGGCGAGTCGCAGCTGCAGGTGAGCACCTTCTACTCCTGGAAGGACCTTTACCACCCGATTTTCCAGGTGCTCGATATCGAGTCTCAGGACTTCGGCGCGGACATTCGTTACACGAACCAGTCGAACTTGTGGGGGCTCGGTAATCTGTTCCTCCTGGGCTTCTCTCCGGTGCAGGGCCTCGCGGACGACAATCGCTTCGTCAACGTGAACGGCAAACCAGGCGCCCGCACCAATGAGTATCGGCAGACTGCGACCAACTTGAACCTGTATGGGGAAGACCAGCTCATGGTGCTGCCCCGCACCTGGTTCGTGCTCGGGGCACAACTGGTGGAGGCGCGTCGCAAGCTCGAAGATCGCTTCATCACCGCGTCCGGCGACGAGAGCTTCGACGTCACCTATCGCGGATTCAGCCCGAAGGTCGGCGCGCGCTACGATGCCATGCCGGGCGTCCAGGTATTCGGAAACGTCAGCCGCAGCTTCGAGCCGCCGAGCTTCGGCGAACTTGCGGGGGGGCCAGGCATCACCCAGGTCCAACCGCAGACCGCCACGACCTTCGAGATCGGCACCCGGGGGAACATGCCGAACGTGAAGTGGGACCTTGCGATTTACCGCTCGCACGTCTACGACGAGCTGCTCGGGGTCAACGGACCGAACGGGATCTTCCTCGGCACGACCAACGTGCCGAACACCATCCACCAGGGCGTCGAGGCAGGACTCGACCTCATTCTGGCGGAGCGCTTCCTGCTGCGGCAGGTATACCTCTACAACGATTTCAGATTCGACGACAATCTCGTATACGGAAACAACGAGCTTCCGGGCATTCCCCGGCAGTACTACCGCGCCGAGCTCCTGTACCAGACTCCGTCCGGATACTATGTCGGGCCCGACATCACGTGGTCGCCGGAGAAATACCCCGTGGACATGGCGAACACGCTGTTCGCCGATCCGTATTTCCTGATCGGTTTCAAGGCGGGATTTCGGACGCCCAGCGGGTGGTCATGGTTCGTGGATGCGCGCAACCTGACGAACGAGAAATTCGCCGCCAGCACCGGTGTCATCGCCGACGCACGTGGACTCGACTCACGCCAGTTCGTGCCGGGCGACGGGCGCGCGTTCTACGTCGGGCTCGAGTGGCGCATGTAGCAGGAGGGTTTGTTGATTCACCGTTCCGTCAGACTCGTCGTTGCTCTTGTGGTCCTGGCCGCGGTCATGCCTGCCGCTTCGGCGCCCGCCGGGCACGGCCCGCACCAGCACGGCGGCGGCCATGCACCCGTCCAGGATGTTTCCGGCGTGACCAGCTTGGATGTCTACCGGGACGGTGGGGCGCTGCACCTGCTGGTGGCGCGGAGTCGGCCGAACGCGGTGGCCGAGCTTCTGCACGTGGCCTCCAAGGACGGGGGCGCCACTTGGTCGGCACCGCACCCTGTTCCGACCGACGCCGCTGCACCGCACTCGCCGCGGCGCGGGGCCGATGCCCAGCTCGCGGCACGGGGCGACCGCTTGCTCGCGCTCTGGATGGTCAAGGGCAGCGGTTTCATGGGCAGCGGGGCGCTGGCAGCAGCGATATCCGAGGATGGCGGGCGCACCTGGCGCTCCGGCGCGAACCCGGCGGATGACGCGTCCAACGAGGGACACAGCTTCGTGGATGTCGTCGCGGACGACAGCGCGTTTCATGCTGTGTGGCTCGACAGTCGAGACAAGGCCCAGGGACTGCGTTACGCCGCCTCCAGAACCGGTACGAGCTGGTCTGCGAATCGCACCCTTGCCGGCGGCACCTGCGAGTGCTGCTGGAATGCGATGTTGTCGAATGCGGACCAGCTCTACGTGCTCTATCGGGGAAAATCCCCGCGCGACATGGCGATCGTCGCGTCTGCCGATCACGGCGCGACGTGGAGCACGCCGAATGTGGTGGGCAGATTCGGCTGGGACGTGAATGCCTGCCCCCACGTGGGTGGAGGGCTTGCCGTGACGGAGCTCGAAGGTGCGCGGGCGCTGCACGCCGTCGTCTGGACCGGGCAAGAAAACCGGGCGGGCCTCTACCACCTCACCTCCCTCGACGCAGGCCGGAGCTGGGCCGAGCCGCGTCGCATTGGAGGCGAGGGCGCGCGGCATGCGGACCTCGCGGCAGGCGGGGAAGGGGCAGTCGCGGCGGTATGGGATGAGGATATGCCCGGCCACAGCGTGATTTTTCTTTCCGTGTCCCGCGACGGTGGGCGCAGTTGGAGCGTGCCGGCACGGCTTTCGGCGCCCGCAGCGGACGCGACGCACCCACGGATCGCGGCGGTCAATGACGGGTTTGTGGTGTTCTGGACCGAAGTGCGCGACGGTGCGGATCTGCGGGAGCTCATGCTCTCCCGTGTTAGCCGTCAGGGGCTACCTACTGCGCCGGCTGCCATGGACCTCGAGCGGTAGCGGCTATACTTCGCTGTCACCTCAACCCGGGCTCAGGCACTACGCAGGAGAAGGCATGAAGCAAACGGTTTTTTCCCTTGTCATCTGGCTCAGCGCGATCGTGGCAATCGGACTGGCTGCGCCCTCCCATGCTGACGACGGCGTCAAGGTCACAAACGCCCGGGCGAAACCGACCGCGCCGGGCCAGAGCGTCGCCGGCGCCTACCTGGACATCGTGAGCGGCGTGCCAGCGGCACTTGTGAAGGTTGAATCGCCAGCCGCCAGGGTGGTCGAGCTTCACAGTATGAAGATGGAAGGCGACGTCATGAAGATGCGCGCGGTGTCGATGATCGACCTTCCCGCCGGCAAGGAGGTCAAACTCGAGCCCGGTGGGTTCCACGTCATGCTCATCGATATCAAGCAGCCGCTCAAGGTCGGCGGGAAGGTGCCGCTCACGCTCGTTGTCGAGGCGGAAGGCAAGATCCAGAAAATAGAGGTGGCCGCCGAGGTGAAAGAGGCCAGGGGTGGGGACCTTCATCACTGAGCGTAGCTACGTGATCCTGACCTGCCGTGGAGCCGAACGATGAGCCGCGCCACGATCACCGTTGTTCTTACGGCGATGCTCAATGGGTGGGTGCTACTGACGACATGCGCAGCGGCAGTCGATCCGGCCCCCGAGCTCGCACTCTGCCGCGGCAAGCCTACGGTCATGGCGGCGTTGAGTCGAGCGACGACCCAGGCGCGCGCAGTTCCCGAGCGACAGCGCCTGACGGTCCAGCTTTCGCCCGAGAAATCGGTCGCGTTGCCCGGCACCTCGCCCGATCTGGATAAGGAGCGGGCGAAAGCGAAGGGACCGACCTATGCCGGGGTGGTACGGCTGGAGGTGACTCGGCCGGGCATCTACCGAGTCGGCACCGACCGCGATGCGTGGGTGGACATTGCCACCGCCTCCGGAAAGCTGCTCGACCCCGCACCCGAAGAGGGGACATTTACCTGCGACGGCGCGCAAAAGATCCTTCTCTACACCCTTCCCGCCGCTGGCAGTTACTGGCTGCAGGTTGCTCTCAGTTCCAAGCGCGACATCCCCCTCACGATCATACGGGCCGACTGAGCTCGGGCAATCTGGACCGCAGGAATCCCCTGTCTGCCAGCCCTTGACCTCTTGAAATCATCTTCGCACGCCCCATCTCCTGCATGTACCCGTTAGGGTAGTGAGACAAAGGAGATTGTGATGATGAACATCAAGAGAATCGATCCGCTCGACGAGGCGTTCAACGACTTGCTGCGCGGTTTCTTCGTGCGCCCGATGTCGCTCGAGGCAAACCAGCCGGTGCAATTCAAGATGGACGTGCGGGAGGACGACAAGGCTTACACCGTTCACGCCGAGTTGCCGGGCGCCAAGAAGGAAGATATCGACGTGAGCGTCGACGGCAGCCAGGTGACGGTGACCGCCGAGGTGAAGCAGGAAACCGAGCAGAAGGACGGCGAACGAGTCCTGCGCCGGGAGCGTTACTACGGCAAGATCGCCCGGTCGTGTTCACTGGGTCAGGACATTGACGAGGCTGGCGCTCAGGCGAAATTTACCGACGGCGTGCTGGAGTTGACTCTGCCCAAGAAGGCGGTTGTAAGCGCCAAGCGGCTCTCGGTCCAGTAAGGACTCGCTCACGGGCGGACAAAGGCGGCTTCAGGCCGCCTTTGTTTTTTGTCGTGTAGAATCGGGGTGATTGTCGTCGCCGGTGACCTCCATGACGCTGACTCCCTCCGCCGCCGCCCAGAAGGCGCTGAACCTCGCCGAGGCACT
>JBEVOI010000162.1:0-2512 GCA_040507665.1 Burkholderiales bacterium | reverse complement strand
GATTTCCACGGCGGCGCACTGCCCGTCGCCCCCTCCGCTTTGCCGGTGGAAGGCGAGGCGTTCACCACCCAGGGGCGGACTAAATTGGTGACCCCCCGCGCGCTCGAAATCGATGAGCTTCCCGGCATCGTTGCCACATTCCGAGCCGGCGCGGAGAACGCCAAAGCCGCGGGGTTCGACGGCGTGGAATTGCATGGCGCCAACGGTTACCTGCTCGACCAGTTCTTGCGTGACGGATCCAACCGGCGCACCGACGCCTATGGCGGTAGCATCGAAAACCGCGCCCGCTTTCCGCTCGAAGTGGTCGACGCCGTGACCGCCGTCTGGGGTCCGCAACGCGTGGGATACAAGGTCGCCCCGTATTTTTCCGGCTACTCGATGTCGGACTCGCATCCGCTCGCAACCTTTTCCTTCATCGCGTCGGAACTGAGCAAGCGCGGGCTGCTCTATCTGCACGTGACCGAGGCGGTGAATGACCCCGCCAAGCCCGCGGGTAGCGAACGGGCGACGCCGATCCTGCGCGGCAAGTTCAAGGGTGCGCTGATCGCGAACGGCGGCTACGACGTCCGTACCGCGCAAGCGGCCATCGCGCGCGGCGAGGCGGATCTGGTCGCATTCGGCGTGCCGTTTCTGGCCAATCCGGATCTTCCCGTCCGCTATCGGAGCAACGCTGCACTCAATGCACCGGATCAAGCCACATTCTATGCCGGTGAAGAGAAGGGCTACATCGACTATCCGGCATTGGCGTAGCGCGCTTCGCTCCGCGCAAACAAACAACAAAGAGCAACATCGATCGTAAGCGTGGCGTCGTCCTCCCGCGCCACGTAGGACGGGCGGCCCTCGCAGCGACGAAGGCCGCCCGTGCCCTTTCGGCGCGACTGGACCTGTGCGACCACACGGATGGCGAGCCGCCTGAGTATGGCGTGTCCCGGCGTGGGGGACCGAGTTCCCTTGGAACCTTACGGGGAGGATTCCGTTTTTCTTTGCTTGTGACCTACGCCATAGCTTGTGACCTACGCCATAGCCCCAAGCCAAAATCCCTCCAGTCGTTTTGGTAGATGACATTCACCGCGGGTCCCCGCTTTTCGATCCAGCCAATCCTGTTGGGCGTGGGATTTGTGCTGCTGATTGCGATCGGCACGGCCACGGTATGGCTGGCGGAGCAATCGGCAGAAGACGCGCGGCGCGTGGTCCATACCGTCAACGTGCAGGAGAAGCTGTCCAATCTGCTGCTGAACGTGCGACGCGCCGAGAGCGGCCAGCGCGGCTATTTGCTCACGGGACGGCAACAATACCTCTCGGACTATCGCGACGCCGCGCCCGCCATCGAGACCAACCTGGCCGAGTTGCGAACTCTGACGAGCGACAACCCGGAACGCGGTCCCGTTCTCGACCAGATGGACGAGCTGGCGCGGGCGAAGATGGACGAGCTCGCAAAGACGGTTGAATTAAAGGACTCCGGGCATCACGACGCGGCGATCGCGCTGGTGCAATCGGATGACGGCTTCAAGACCATGAACGCATTGCGGCTGTTGGTGGAGCGGACGTCAGCGGATGAAGAGCGGCTGCTGCTCGCCCGCTCGGCCGCGTCCCGGCGCAACGATGCTCGCTTGCTCGCGGTCTCGCTCACCGGCATGGCGCTTGTCGTGCTGATCGGCGCGCTGTCCGTCTTTCTCGTCCAGCGCACGTCCCGCCAACGCGAATCCGCGCGCAATGAACTCGCGGCCACGAATGCCAATCTCGAGCGCATCGTCGCGCACCGCACAGCCGATCTGACCGAAGCCAACGAGGAGATTCAGCGCTTCGCCTATATCGTCAGCCACGATTTGCGCTCGCCGCTCGTGAACATCATGGGCTTCACCACAGAGTTGGAAGCATTGCGCAGCGACATCTTCGAAGAGATCGCGAAGCTGCGCGAGCAGGCCGGCGTGGCTGCTGCCCACGCCGATCCGCGCGAGAGTACCGGCACCTCCGCTGATCCGCTGGGCACGGGTTTCGATGAGGCGATCACCTTCATCAAGACCTCCATCACCAAGATGGACCGTCTCATCAACGCGGTCTTGAAGCTCTCGCGCGAGGGCCGCCGCGACTTCAAGCCCGAAGAGATCGACATGAACGCACTGCTTGCGTCGATCGAGCAGACCGTCGCGCATCGGGCGTCGGAACAAGGGGCGGCCGTCGTCGTTTCCGATCTTCCCCCGGTCGTGAGCGACCAGCTGGCCGTGGAGCAGATCTTTTCGAACCTGCTCGACAATGCGCTCAAATACGGTCGTCACGAGGAACCCGGCAGGATTGAAATCAAGGGCCGTGCAACGCGCACGCAGGTGATATACGAGGTCTGCGACAATGGTCGGGGCATCGACCCGCACGATCATCAGCGTGTATTCGAGCTCTTTCGTCGTTCGGGTCCGCAGGACCAGCCGGGCGAAGGCATAGGGCTGGCCCATGTGCGCGCACTGGTGCGCCGGCTCGGCGGCACGATGGGCCTCACGTCGGAACTTGGAAAAGGCAG
>JBEVOI010000019.1:0-5627 GCA_040507665.1 Burkholderiales bacterium | reverse complement strand
GGGGCCGGCAACCGGCCCCGGGAAGCGCGTGCGCATGAACACGACGAGGAGAATCTCCTTCACCTTCGCATCGAGGCGACGCTAGAGCGAAGCGGTTCGGAGATCCGCCTCCTCGTCGCACCAGGCGTCGCCGACGAGCGCCCCGCACGGCCCGACGAGTCTTTGATCAAGGCCGTCGCGCGAGGGTATAGCTGGTACGAGCGGCTTGTTTCGGGCGAAGTCGATTCACTTCGGGCGATCGCCAAAGAGCTTCGCGTGACTGAGCGCTACGTAAGCCGGATCTTGCGCTGCGCGTTTCTCGCACCGGATATCGTGGAGGCCATCCTCGAAGGCCGCCAGCCGCTCATTCCGGAGGCATTAAGACGGCGAGAGCAGCGCGATCGAGTATTTGCGGAGCACAACGCGTTACCCCGAGTGGGTCGCCCTGAACCCGGGATGGCCGCTCTACCACATCCTCGGTCAAGCCATCGAGGCCCACGCGATCCGCACCGGTGAGAAGCGGGACGAGGTGGACCAAGTCGCCTGACGACTGGCCGTTGCTCCCGTCGGCCATGACTCCGCCGGCGCGGTAGGGGGTGAGGACCTCCCTGCGCGAGTAGGGCCACCAATCCCCTGAAGAAGTGCTTGGACGTGCCACGTTTGATTTCTGCGGGAGTCGGCTTTGAGGCCCCCTGAGGGCACCTCCCCGCCGCCGCCTGTTGCCCTTCTCGTAACCCGAGAGGAAGATGCCGTCACGGGGGACGTAGCCCCATGGAACAGAGCATCTTGGGTAAGCAGGTCTGGGTGGAGATCGACGGCCAGCGCCGCCGGGGCACCGTGTCGTCGGAGGACCATCTAAGCGTCGTCATCCGGGAGGACGATGCTAGAGGCGTGGCCGTGTTCCCGAAGACGTTACAAGGGACGCGCTGGGGCCTGCTTGAGGATGAGGACGGGGCGAAGGTGAAGTGAAGCGCGCCCGGTGGCGGCCTGCGATGGAACGCTCAGGCGGGAGAAGGGCGGGGGAGGATCCGCCCTACTCCCTCGCCATCCGCCACCCAGAACCGAGGGAGGGGATCAGCGAATGGCCGGCTACGATCCTAGTCCTATCCAAGGACGTCTCCAAGATCGACGAGGCTGGACTTGGTTACCCCAGGATGACCCACAGGAGTACGCAGCCGCACCCCCCGATCCACAGCACGAGCATCGTTCCAGCGTCCATGGTAACTCCTTCAGGATCCTGTTTCCCCGAAGGGTACGAGTAAGTGCTTCCTTGCGGCATCAGGGATTCCCCTGGATTCCGGGGGTCCCACTGCCGATATTCGTCACAAAAATCCGGGGGGCCTCCCGGCCCGCCGGCGCGCCGATCCCCCTGTTCTTCCTGAGAACCTGTCGCGCAGTCGATGGCAACCTGCACGCCGAATGGAGTTACCGCGGACTGGTTGCCATTTCGAGCCAGTCCAGCTCCTCCTCGATCTGGTGAAAGGCGTCGTCCCCGATTTCGTCGCTAGCGCGCATCGCGAGAATGGCTTGCCGCGCCGCTCTCAGCGCTGCGCCATGCATTGCGCCGTATGCGGCGCGCGAGCCGGCGCTCGCATCGGCAGCCGCTCGTTCAGATGACAGGCGTGCGGTGAGTTCCTTCCGGACAAGCTGCGCGACCGGTGATCGATCATCGGCGAAGCTCGCGAGTGCCGCATGCAATGCGCGTTCGCGTGCCGCAGTTACTTCCCGGCCCACCGGGTCCTCGTCGTGCAGGTTGAGTGCAACCAGGAGTGGCTTGAGCGTCAGCCCCTGGATCACGAGCGTGCCGAGAACGACGGCGAACGCCGTCAGCACAACGAGGTCGCGATACGGGAACGCCGCTGGGAGCGCCATCGCCGCGGCGAGCGACACGATGCCTCGCATGCCGGCCCAGGAAATGACCAATCCGCTCCCGACCGTCGGCCGCAGCATCGGCCGGGGCGGGTGGAAGCCATGCCGGCGGTGCCACCACCGGAGGACCGCGTTGAAGGACATATGCCAGGCGAGCCGCGCGACGATGACGGTCAGCAGGACCGCGCCGGCGACGATGAAGTACCGGACGCGGTCCGCTGCATCAAGGCTCTCGACAATCGGGCGAAGCTGCAGGCCGATGAAGATGAAGGCCAGGATGTTTAGCGCGAAGATGACCGTATCCCACACGGCGTACGACGGCACACGGACGCGTGCGGGAACCCGCTCTGGTGCCGTCCGCGCGAGCGCGATGGCGCAGCACACCGTCGTCAGTACGCCCGAGAGCCCGAGGTGCTCGGCGAGCACCCATACGCCGAACGTGCTGACGAACTGAAGAATGACGGAAGTGGGTACATGGTGCACCCGTTCCATCAACCGGAGGATGAACCATCCGAACGCAAGGCCAGCGACCACGCTGCCGACCACAGCGAACAAGAAAGTCGGAGCAACTGCGGCGAGGGAAAAGCTGTGGGCCGTGGCGGCTACGACGGCGAGACGGAAGATCAGGAGCGCGCTCGCATCGTTCAGGAGGCTTTCGCCTTCCAGGATGGTCAGGAGGCGTTGGGGCGGTCGCAGGGGCCGCAGCACCGCGGTTGCGGCTACAGCGTCGGGTGGAGCGACAATCGCCCCGAGTGCAATGGCCACCGCCCATGGCATCGTCGGCACGAGCGCCTGGGCCACGACCGCGACCGCGGCGGTCGTGAATCCCACTGCAAAGATGACCAGGCTCGTCACCGGCAACCAGTTGTCCCTGAGATCCCTGAGGGAAGCGTCGTAGGCTGCGTCGAGCAGTACGGGCGCGACGAAGAGCGCCAGCGCGAGCTCGGGGGGGACGGTGAACGACGGCGCGCCGGGAAGAAGCGCGAGCAGCGCACCTCCGAGCGCTAGAAATACGGGATAGGGTGCTCCGACGCGTCGGGCCACGGCGGCCAGGATCACGGCCGCTATGAACAAAACAAGAAGATGCTCGAGCTCGCCCATTACGCCCAGCGACCAAGTCCTACTTCTTCGGCCTCTTGGACTGGAACAGTTCGAACCGGTACGCGAGCTCCGGCCCGTCTGTTCCCTCGTATGCGAGCTGACCGACGAGCAGCGCGAACGGCTCGGTGTAGCGGGCAATACGCAAAGGACCCGCGTCCCCCGGATCGAAGCCAGCGTCGCGGATCAGGCCAGCAGCCATTTGCTTGCCGTGCCGGTCGTCGCCGCAGTACACGAGGCTGGGGCAGATAGCCCTGCGCCTCAGCCGATAGCGGTAGCCAAGGCTCGAGAGCATCCGCCGCACTAATAAGTTCGGGCTTGGTGTTCTTCTTCCTAATTCGAGCCATCACCTCGCTACGGGTCAGCGGTTTCCGGGCTGCTTTCTTGTGTCCTGCTGGGGACCGCATGAAAAGGCGCTCAATAGCCGACGCTCAAGATTATCGACTCGGTGGAAGGAATAGTGCTAGGTAGCTTAGAAAGCACCCGAGCACATCATCCGCGGGAGGCTCGCCAGGCGAGCCCGGCATAAGCAGGAAACGATCGCGGCGTCTCTAGGCGAAGCGGCGGGGCGGGGGACTTTCGCGCGCGGAGGGGAAGAAAACGCCCCGCCGAAGCAGGGCTCCTTCCTCCTACTGCTCACCAATTAGCCGCTCGAAAGCTTCCAGGACGAGCGTGAGCTCGCGGCGGAGCGCCATTCTCCGCCGGCCAGGGACCCGTGCCGCGCGGCCCGAGGTCGTGCGGCACGGCCGCCTGTCATTCGCCTTGGGCGACGCGGAGTTTCCGGTTCAGGAAGTCGAGCATCAACTGGGCGATCTGGCCGCCCATGTCCTCGAGCGCGAAGTGCCCGGTGTCGAGCAAGTGCAGTTCCGCGTTTGGCAGGTCGCGCAAGTACGCGTGTGCGCCGGGGGCGGGGAAGATGACGTCGTTCTTGCCCCAGACGATCAGCGTGGGCGGCTGGTGCTTGCGGAAGTACTCGTGCCACTTGGCGTAGTGGCCCAGGTTCGTGCGGTAGTCATAGAGCAGGGCCAGCATGATCTCCTTGTTGCCAGGGCGGTTCACCAAGGCCCGCTGCAGCACCCAGTTGTCGGGACTGACTCGGGCGGGCTCCTTCACGCCGTGGGTGTAGTTCCATTCGAGCGCGGGATCCGAGATCGCGGCCTCGCGGATTCTTGCGAAGTTCTCGGGAGAAGGGTTTTGCCAAAGGGCGCGTGCCGGCGCCCAGAAACTGTCCGGCAGTCCTTCTTCGTAGGCGTTGGCATTCTGGACGATGAGCGAAGACACCCGGTGGGGGTGTCGACTCGCCAGCCGGTAGCCGACCGGCCCGCCAAAGTCCTGCATGTAAAGGGCGTATCGGCGCAAGCCGAGCTCCTCCGTGAACTTCCCAAGGATGTCCGCGAGGTGATCGAAGGTGTAGGCAAACGCTTGGGTGGACGGCGCCGCGCTGTAGCCGAACCCGGGGTAATCTGGCGCAACCACGCGGAACTGGCCGGCCAGCTGCTCAATCAGGTTGCGGTACATGAACGACGACGCCGGAAACCCATGCAGCAGCAGCACCACCGGAGCGTTGGGCGGTCCTGCCTCGCGATAGAACAGCTCGAGACCGTCGATCTGCACCGTGCGGTAATGGACCTCGACTCGAGCGACCACGGGCGTGGCGACTTGCGTCGGCGGCATGGCGACCTCGCCGCTGCGCGGCGATGCCGCCGACGCTTCTGGCGAGAGCGCCCGCGTCCACAAGCCGGCTACGGCGAGTGCCGACAAGACTGCAGAGGAAGGCAAGCGCAATGTCATGGAGCATACCTCGATGTGCGTTGATGGTGTAACCATATAACTTCTAAATTAGACGTTACGACATCTGGCGTAACGTGTCAATAGGCAAGTTATTAGTTACAATGCCCGCGATCGGCCCCCCAGCGACGACCCTCGTTCATGCGCCCCCTCTTCCTCGGCAATCACCCGGCGATTGATTTCCTCAACACACGCCTGGCCCCGAGAGGCGAGCCGATCGAAACGATCGGCGACGGCGAGGCGTACCTCGACTGGCTCGTGGCCGCCGGGCTGCTGGATCAGGCACGGGCATCGAAGCTGGCGCGCCGCGTCGGCCCCAAGGCCCTGGATGCGGCGGCGGCGGAAGCCCGCAAGGTTCGCGAATGGGCGCGGGCGTGGCTCGATCGCTGGCGCGTGAACCCCCAGGGCAACTACGACGAGGAGATTGCATTCCTGAACAGGCTGCTCACCCGCGAAACGCGCCGCCGCCAAGTGGTTGCAGCCCAGGGCGGGCTGATCATGCTTGAGATCCCGCACATCGAGACCGCCGACGCGTTGACCGCGTTGATCGCCAGTCAGATCGCCGCACTGGCCACGAAGGAGCAGCCCTCGCTCGTCAAGAGCTGCGCCGGCGCGGCCTGCACGCTGTGGTTTCTGGATCAAACGAAGGCGCACCGCCGCTTGTTCTGCAGCGCATCCGCCTGCGGCAATCGCGCAAAGGTCGCCGCCTTCCGGCGGCGCCGGCGCTGATGACGGCACCTTAGGGGCCTGTGCGCAAGCGTCCGCTCCGGATCGACTTGAGCCCTTCGGCTGACAGTCGCTGATCGGGCCACAACCAGCCGCATGATCCCGTTTCCTAAGTTGCTCCCGAAGCGGACCTTCGTTGCGGGTGCAATTACCGGAGTTGACGACGG
>JBEVOI010000013.1:0-10959 GCA_040507665.1 Burkholderiales bacterium | reverse complement strand
CTTCCAGTCCGGATGACTGCTCGCGGCGACAGCACCTGCGAAGTCGATGCCCGGCACCATCGGGTACTTGCGCACGACCGGCGACTTGCCGGTGATGGCGAGCCCGTCTTTGTAATTGAGCGTCGAGTAGTCGATCCGCACGGTCACGTCCCCTTCGGGGAGTTGCGCGTCGTCGATGTCCGCGAGCTTCGCCTCGCGGGTCGAGTCGGTCTGCGTGATGAGGATCGCTTTGAACATCGTCGTCTCCGATCGTTGGGTGTGCGCCACTGGCTGGACGCTTTTCAAGGCATCGCGTCGGGCGGAACAGTTTACCCGCAATTTTCTCTTAACCGCGGACGCGGTTCACGAGATCACGATCAGCCAACATCTCTCACCACCGAGCACACAGAGAACACGGAGAAAACCGAGAGAAGATCTCTCGCGAGTACTCCGCTTGCGTGCGACGGGCATCTCCCTCGCCACGCAGACATGATCAGCAGTCGTGGACGGCGTCGACCCATCCATTGGGGCGTTCTCTTTCGCACTTCTCTGTGGTTTCTGTGCGCTCTGTGGTGCCTGCTTTCGCCTTCTACGCGCTCCCCGCCACCGCGCTCCGAATCTGCTCGATGCCGGCCTGGTCATCGAGCGTGGTGAGGTCGCCGGGATCGCGGCCCTCGGCGATGGCCTGGATCGAGCGCCGCAACACCTTGCCCGAGCGTGTCTTCGGCAGCAGCGCGATGAAGTGCACCCGCGCCGGCCGGCCGATGGCACCAAGCGCCTGGTCGACGGTCGCAAACACTTCCTTCTCCAGCGCCTGGCGCGCGGCTGGCGTGGCGATCCGGGCGGGGTCCTTCACCACCGCGAACGCAAGGGGCACCTGGCCTTTCAGCTGATTGGCGACTCCCACCACCGCGACCTCGGCGATGGCCGCGTGCGCGCTCACCGCTTCCTCGATCTCGCGCGTGCCCAGGCGGTGGCCGGCGACGTTGATCACGTCGTCGGTGCGCCCGAGGATGAAGTAGTAGCCCTCGTCGTCGCGGATTCCCCAGTCGAAGGTGGTGTAGACCATCGGCTCCTTGAAGGTGGTGAAGTACGTCTGCACGAAGCGCTCGTCCTGGCCCCACACGGTCGCAAGGCATCCTGGCGGCAGCGGCGGAACTATGCACACCACGCCCTTCTCGTTCGGCGGCACCTCCTGCCCGGTGGCCTCGTGCAGCAGGCGCACGTCATAGCCATACGCGGGGAACGACGGGCTGCCGAACTTGGTCGGCGTTTTCTCCACGCCGTGCACGGCGGTGAGGATTGGCCACCCGGTCTCGGTCTGCCAGTAGTTGTCGATGATGGGCACCCCGAGCGCCTCTGCGATCCAGCGGGCAGTCGTCTCGTCGAGCGGTTCGCCTGCGAGGAACAGGGCGCGCAGCGAGCTCACGTCGTACTGCTTGAGGTAAGCCGGGTCCTGCTTCTTCAGCACCCGAACCGCGGTGGGAGCGCTGAACATGACGGTCGCCTTTTGATCGTGCACGATCTTCCACCAGATCCCCGGGTCGGGCCGGATCGGCAAGCCTTCATAGAGGATGGTAGCCATACCGGCGAGCAGCGGTGCGTAGACGATGTAGGAGTGACCCACGACCCAGCCGATATCGGAGGTACAGAAATAAGTCTCGCCCGCATTGCCACAGTAGATGTGCTTCATGCTCGCTGCGAGCGCCACCGCGTAGCCGCCGGTGTCGCGCTGCACACCCTTCGGCTTGCCAGTGGTGCCGGAAGTGTAGAGGATGTACGACGGGTGCGTGGAGTCGACCCACTCCACCGCCACCTTCGCCTCCATGTGCTGCCGACGCAAGGCGGCGTAGTCGAGATCACGGTCGGGCGTGACCGGCATCGCCGGGTCGAGTCCGCGATTGACGATCAGCACCTTCGCCGGCGGCGTCTCCGCAAGCCGCAGCGCCTCGTCCACAAGATCCTTGTAGGGCACCGGCTTGCCCCCGCGCATGCCGGCGTCCGTCGTCACCATCACCTTCGGGTGCGCGTCGTCGATGCGGGTGGCGAGGCTGTTCGAGGCAAAGCCGCCGAACACCACCGAGTGGATGGCACCCAGCCGCACGGTGGCAAGCATGGCGAAGATTGCCTCGGGGATCATCGGCATGTAGATCAGCAGGCGGTCGCCCTTGCCAACCCCCAGGCTCTTCAGGATCGCAGCGAAGCAATTCACCTCAGCCAGCAGCTTGGAATAGGTGTAGGTCTTCTCCTCGCCGGTCTCGGTGGAGATGTAGATGAGCGCCTTGCGCTCCGGGGCCACCGCGGCGTGGCGATCCACCGCGTTGTAGCAGAGATTGGTCAGGCCGCCGGGGAACCAGCGGGCAAACGGCGGGTTGTCGTAGTCGAGCACCCGGTCGAAGGGCTTCTCCCAGTGGATGAACTGCGCCTGCTCAGACCAGAAGGCGTCGCGGTCTTCGATGGACCGGCGATGGAATTCGCGGTACGTGGTCATGTCTCCTCCCTTCTTCTCGGATCACGAACGGGTACGAACGCGGCGACGCGGCGGTAAGTGAGCGCTGTCGGGCCGCCGCCCACGGCGAGGATAGCCTGCCGCTGCTTCTGGGGAAAGCGCCGCGCGAAGTCGCGCGCAGCGACGCACCGCGATTTGGCGACGTACGCCGAGGTGTCGCTGCGGCTAGCGCGCGTTGTAAAAGAACTCCTGCATCAGGAAATCCTCGAGCCCTGCGTTGTCCTTCATGCGGGCGGATAGCACGAGGTTGCGGCCCAGGCGCTTCGATTCCCAGAGAAACTCCTCCTGCTCGTACTCGCGAATGATCGCGATCATCCTGCGGACCACCGCGATGCGGATGTCGCTGTTGCTGCCTTTCTGAACCTCGATCAGCTGCGTCGTGTTGCGGCGGATATCCTTGTTCCAGCCAAAGAAGACGAACTCGGCATCGCTATACCCCAAGCGCTTTATCTGGAATATTCCGCCCCCGTTTATGGGATCGGAGCCGTAGGTGGGCGTGCGCTGAGTGCCGAGGTTGGCGGCGACGATGCGGTTGCTGCGCTCATTGTCGTCTTCGACCGGTTGCGCGTTCGGTACGCTGGCTGGCGGTGCGGGCGCGGGCGATGGCGACGCGGCTTGGGCACGGCGCTTGGCCTCGATGTACGACGCCAGATCGCCGTCCGCAGGGGCGCGCACGGGCGGCGGCGCAGCAATGGATGGAGAGGTCGGAGGCGGTGACGGTACAGCGGGCGCTGGCCGGTTTAGGGCGATTACCGGCGGTGTGGGCAGCGGCCGCGCCGCCGTCTTTGGCGGCGGCGCCCGCCTTGGTGGCGACGGTTGCGCCTGCGGCATTGGCGGAGGCTGTACTTGCGGCTTTGCTGCGGGTGGCGGTGCGGGCCGGCTCGGCGGAGGACTTGCAGGGGGGACCAGTTGTACCACGAGCGAGCCGCCGGCTTTGCCGGGTTCGGGATTCTCCGGCGAAGGGAAATACAACCGAGGCAGCCACGCCCACAGTACCGCAATGTGAACAAGGAGCGACAGCGCGATCGCCACCCAGATGAGGGGGATCGTCACCCCGTCGGACCGGAGGCGGGGTGCGTCGAGCCAGTCACTCATCGGTGACTCAAAGCGAGCGTTTTTCACCTTGGATGCAACCCGATCCAAGGGGCAGGAACGGCCCGTGATCTATGATGGGAGCGCAATTGAAGGCTGGTTATGCGGAGAATATACACTTGCACTCGCTATTCGGCGGGCCAGGCCAACCGCGGTCACGGCGGCCGGAACCTCGGGTCGTTTCAAGGCAGCACCCGCAGTGACCGCAACGACCGCGGCTGGCCTTGGGGCACCTCGGCGGACCCAGGCGCCGGCCTGCCTGGAACAGCTTACGTCGGTGTCCCTTGCCCCGAAACGGCGCGCCTCGATCGGCCAAGTGTCCCTGTCAGAAGGTCATACGGCAAGTTTCCTCTTGAAAGGGTATCGCCGCGCACCAGATTGGCGACCCTTGAATTCATGCGTTACGGATAGACCGATGGCGCTGCGGATGGGTTGCAGTTCGGGGCGGAGATTTCGGCGTCGGACCCCGGGGCGACTTAACGCGAATTGTGACCACCCGGCGGTACCTGTGCCGGGATTTTGACTGGGCTGGAGTGGTTTGGCTATCGGAAGACGATCCCGGCATCCCATACGGGGCGGCACGCCTCAAAATTGATCATGGGTATTTCCTTCCCAGGATCAGATTCGGCAATCCCAAACGCGTCCTTGATCTCTTCGCGCGACGCGGCAGCCATCGCCCGCTTGCCGTTGAAACGCCAGCGCAATCCAGTTCGAGATGTCGACCGAAGACTGCCGCCGACCGCGCCGCTGCCGTACGCGCCAGGTCGTACTCGCACCCGAACTGGCGCTGCGAAATCAGGAATTCTTGTTCAGGTCGAGGCCCCTTATCGCAGCATTAGCCGGATCACGCGGAGGCTCACACTACTTGCACTTGCCGAAGCTGCACTTGCCGGAGAGGCAGCGGTGGCCAATGTTAACGCCCACCCCACAGCTTTCGCCCTTGCCTAGCTTGCGCTTGCACGCGTTGTTCTCGAAATCAGCAAAGCCGCCATCACACCAGTAGCCGCTCTTGCAGTCCCCGTCGGACTTGCAGACACACACCTTGTTCGAGTTGCATTTGCCAACCTTGCATTCGAGGTCGATGCGGCACGACTCGCCGCCCAGCTTCGAGTTCGGCGTGTAGCAGATGCCGGAGACCTGTCCGTCTTGCGGGCGCCATTCAGAGCACTTGAGAGTGGTGCACTGGTGGTCCTTGGTGCACGCTTTGCCATCAGCCAGTCTGGGCTTGCACACATTGGTGCCGATATCGGCGGCGCCAGTGTTGCAATACTGTCCCGTGCCGCAGTGGGTGTCTTCGGTGCAGACGCACTTGCCCGGTATGGCACCCCAACCCGCACCGCTGCACGTGCCAACCCGGCACTCGTCGTTGATGTTGCACGAGGCTCCCATGTTCTTGGATGCCGGCGTGTAGCAACGGACGTTGCAGGCGGCGCCGGCGCACTGGGTCGCCCGGGTGCAGCCCTGCCCATCTGCCTTCTGCGGCACGCACTGGTTCTTGCCGAGCGTGATCGTCCCCTTGTCGCAGTACTCCGCGTTCGCGCAGTCGTTGTCGTCACCGCACTCGCTCTGCTTGGTGACGTACCGCGACACGGCGAGATAGTGATAGATCGTCCGCTTGTCTGAAACTCCGCCTTCACACATCTGATAAGCCGATGTGTCATAAAGAGTTGAGAATCTCTTGTTCCTGCAACTCTTCTTGCCTTCTTCCGCATCAACAAATCCGTATTCATCGTCCAGTCCGAATGCGTGGCCGACTTCATGCCAATAGCTTCCATCAATGGTCATGGTCGAAAAATTGTTGACTTGGAACACGTTCGATTTGTACATCTGATTAAAGTGAGCGCGCAGAAACTTGGTGGCAAAGTGTGTCGTAAGATGATCGTCGTCTTGGAGGAGATCCAGCGTCGATTTTGGAAAGGTTGCTTCGTTGTGTCCTTTGAGGAGCACTTTGAGCTGAAAAACGCCTGGAATCGTCCAATAGGATTCGGATGTCCGCACGAAGTTGTCGAGAATCCAGTTCTGCGGTTTTACCTTGACCGCCTGGTTGCGCTTGGGATCCCACTGCCAATATAGATCTCTGTTTTTGTCAACGCGACAGCCTGACGATGTATCGCCATCCTTTTCGTACTTGTACTCGATCTTGCCCAGACTGATGAATTTGTTCTCCGGGTCCCGCTGGTGGAGTCCTTTGTCGTCATACTTGCCTTCGTCTCCGGGGAAGTAGGTCGACGTGGAGCACAGCGTTGTCGCGATCGGCTGAGAACCTGATTTGAGGTTCAGCACTTGAGCGGTGCTTGAGGGGTTCTCGACCTGAGACGCATCATAGAGCGTCCTGGCGTGAGTGAAATTGAAATCGACGCGATTGGGAACCAGCTCATTGAAACTGGGCTTATATGGGATGATCATCGTCCATACGCCATCTTTCTTTTCAAAGATGTAGACGTACTTGAAACTCAAAGGCGAGCCGATGGGAAGACCCACAAAGTTGTAGTGTCCTCGGATCACCTTTGGCTTGAGACCGCTTGCTTTCAGAATCTGCTTCTCCGCATTGCCGCCATCGGTTCCAGTCGCCTTCAGAACCTCGTTGCCTTTGGAATCACGCTGGCGATTGCATTGAAGGAGGATCTCATTCCATCGCCGGTCGCCTTGATACGTGACATCCGGGAAGAGCTCTTCGTAAAAATTGAGGTCGTTCTCGATTCCCGGCACAACAGGTCGTACCACGTCCGTCACACTATCGCAAAGATCAGCGTGGGCCTGTGCACTGAAAAACGCGGTGCATGTGAGTACGAGAAAGAATACCTTTTTCATGAGATTCTCCTTGCCTCTCCATTGGCCCTTTTCTTCCACTAATCGCACCACACGTCAGACGGCATCGTCTGAGACTATTTGCACTTGTAGCCTCCGACAAGCCCGGAACACTCGCCCGACTTGCACTTGTGATCATTACCAAACGACCCCGCTTTTCCACATGTCTCGCCCTTGTCGAGTTTCGTCCGGCATTTGTTGATCTTGGTGTCCAATCCTTCGTCGCACCACTGGCCCGGGTCGCAGTCGGAGTCGCTTTTGCACACGCAGGTGCCCTTGGTCCCGTCAATACTGCTGCATTTCCCTTCCTTGCACGCATCGTCGTTGTAGCAGGTGCCGGCCATCGCCACCGAGTTCGGCGTGTAACAGCGGGAGAGTTTGCAGAACCCGCTCTTGCATTGATGCCCCCCGCCAGCCAGATCACAGGAATCGTTGTCGGCTTTCTTCGGCAAACATTTGTTTTGATTCAGGTCGGCGCCGGCGTCACAGTACTTACCCTCACTGCAGTCGGCATCCGCTTTACATACGCAGACCCCTTTGAGTCCCCCGACATCGCTGCACTTGCCTTCCGCGCACGCATCATCGGTGTAACACGTGCCGCCCCAGCCGACCGAGTTCGGCGTGTAACAGCGGGAGAACTTGCAATACCCGCTCTTGCACTGGTGACCACCGCCGGCGAGGTCGCACTTCTCGTTATCGGCCTTCAGGGGCATACACCTGTTTGCCGCCAGGTCAGCCCCTGCATTGCAGTAGTAACCTGACGGGCACTCGGTATCTTTACTGCACTTCGGCAAGCCTCCCGCAATATAGGTCTCACCGTCTTTAAACGTGAAGATCTTCCCTTCTAAATCGGAAAAGCGCGGATTCCGCTGATCGTCGAAATCGTAGTCTTTGCCGTCTTTGTCTTCTACGAGGTCTCCGTCGTTTTCATTTACTTCTGGAGTCTCATCACCTTCCCTTACCTGGACGATCTCAAAATGAAGATGCCCCGGTGAAGCGCAGCCGACATTTCCCTCATCTCCCAGATAGTCTCCCTGAGCCACTTTGTCACCCACCTTGCGCCCAGCCTTGGCGGTCGTCGTGCCGAACTGCATGTGTGAATACTTCGACCATTCGTGGTTCGCATGTTCGATCCACACATAGTTGTTGAAACAGGTGTTCGTGTTGCGAAGCCACCTGATGATGTGCTGGTTTTTCGATCGACTGTCTTGAATGTGGCGTATCGTGCCGTCCGCCGCGGCCACGATGCGATGCGTCCCGCCCCCCCGGCCGTGCATGTCGATACGGCCCCGAGGGTTGTGATCCTCGAAATCGCGGCTGATCTTCACGTTGGTGCCGTCAGCGTAGGGAATGCGGTAAATGTTCTGTGATTCGTTCCCCTTCGGTGGTTTCCCGGGGTTCGTGCAGGTATTGACGGCTTCGTCGTAGACTCGAAGACACTGCTCTTGATCGCCGCCGGACTTGGTCATGCATGGCTCATAGCGTAGCCGGCCCTCAGCCTCGCAGCGATCGAGGGGGGCAGATTGGACCGGTGTGAACCTTCTCTCCGAAGTTTCGTTAGCGGCCACCAGTAGGCTCCCTGCAGGCAGGGTTGGCTCTATAGTCCTCAGACCTTCGTTGGCCGCGTAGACAAGCTGCGATTCCGAAGCCTGGGTTGATGGCGCCGCGACGATGCATATGGCGCCAAGAAGCATGATTGTCCGGACAGTTGCCGCGGTATTCATCATATGTTGCCTTCTTGTCGTAGTTGCGACGAAGTGGACGGTTTTCTCGATCGACCATCCCCTCTCCATTGTCCTGAACGGCGCCAAGCAGCGACCGGATCTGCGGGTTGGGGGCTCTTTCGCGCTCCCTTCGGGTCGGCCCCTTGCCGAGCTACTCCGGGTGGATTGTGGTCGCAGAAGTCGCGGCTGATATGGACCTTGGTACCGTCCGCATAGGGGATACGGTAGATTTCCTTCGACAGCTTCGTTTCGGCCGATTCCCCTGAACGCCATCGACAACTCCGGTCAGACTCGAGCACTTGCGATAGGCGTCGTTATATTCGCGCAGGCAGCGTGAGCGATCAGCGCCGGGGCTGGCGATGCAGAAATTATTAGACGCTGCAACCGACGGTTTCGCATGCATCCGCCGTGATCGTGGCAGCAGGTGTGGCAGTTCCGCGCTTCGTGCCCGGGCTCAGCTCCGCCGCCTCCGCGGTCAACGGCATGATCAGGCACAACACGCCAGCAATCCATCTCAGCCCGTCCTCCTCCACCTGATATTAATTACATCTCTGTGATGCGTCGGTGTAAATCCTTAGGGGCCAAGCCATACACGACTGGTACTGGCGCGAGCAGCAATGCCATCCCGCCGTCCCCGCGGGAAATGACAATGTGAACAGCAATGAATGAATCGTCAGATTCAGTCTAGTGCATGCGTTTGCATTTGCAAGCTGGACTTTTGCCTCAGGTGTTATGGATTGATCGATTGCGCGTTCAGATCCCTAGTCTCTTACGAATACCTGGTTGGTTCCGGCTATGCCGGCTTAGGGGATTGCGCGTTCTCTTGTGATGCGGGTAGAAGTCACGAGAACCTCCTTCCCAGAATCAGATTCGGGAGTCCCAACCGGAAGCGGACCCGGTCCAGCACTTGCGCTTTGCGCATCGGTTCGGGAATCTCGAACTCCCACAGCTCGCAAGGCGGTGCCGTAACCCCAGACACCGCGAGGATCGCGTTCGTCGCCCGCCTTGCAGCCTCATTGGCTGCTTCCATGGTGGCGAGATCGGTATAGGTGCGAACGTAGTCGGAGGCCAGGAACAGGTTGCCGATCTCCGTGTACGCCTCGGGGCGAAGCGCAAGCGATCCGGCATGATTGATCAACAACGGCTCGAGGTTGGTCACGACACCCGGGTTGGGAAATTGAATGTCCGCATCGAGAAACCAGTGCACCAGGTTGTCGTCCTCGATCTGCGGTCGATCGCCATCATTCAGCGCAGACTTCAACTGCGCCCACACCTCGTCCTTGATCTCTTCGCTGGTTGCACATTCCATCGCGGGCTTGCCGTTGAAGTTTCCCGGCGCGATCCAGTTGGAGATGTCGACCGACAGGATGCCGCCGACCTCGCCGTTGCCGTAGCGGGCGAGATCGTAGTCGCGCCAGAACTGGCGCTGCGAAATGGAGGTGAGTGCCCAGTTCGAATCGAGGTAGACGGCATGGCCGTCGGTCAACGGCTGATCGGTCTTGAGATAGAACTGGATGCCGTTCATCCACTCGGTTCGAAGGTCTCCCAGCCTAGACAGGGACGGGGCAGCGCGCTGCACGTCTGTCGTGACGAGCTCGCGCATGATCTCGACGGGTACCGCCGAGACATAGAAGTCTGCAGTCACCTCGTCGAGCGATCCGTTGCGCTCGATCGTCACGCTGCGCAGCCTCTCACCTTCAAGGTTCAGCGAGCGGACGGTCGCGTTGGCTTCGAGGACGACACCGAGGCGCTCAGTGAGATGCTTTCGCCACGGATCGATCCACACATCGTTGGTCGGTCCGTTCAACAGTCGGTCGAATACGCGTCCAGGTACCAGAATGCCGTAGAAGAGCTGCAGGAGAATGCGCCCCACGGTGCGAGTGCTGCTCTCTTCGGCGCGCATGGCGACGAGCGAGCGGGTCATCCCTTGCCCGAGGTATTTCTGGTAGTTCGCGGACCTCGTTCTCGCGTCGATGAAATCCCAGAACGGAACGGGCTCGAACTCTTCGAGGTATCGCTCGTCGCAACTCGTCGCGAGTCCGAGCAGTCGCGAAACGAAGAACTTCACCTCCAGTTTCGGGATGTCGAGATCGTCGAAGAGCGCAGTAAGGGCGGTCCTGAAGTCGTCGAGCGTCTCCGGAAACCGCGCAACCCAGATCGGATCGGCCTTGCCAGCACGCGCCAGCAGAATCCGCGTGGCAAGGACGAGATTGTCGAAACAGCTCGCGCCGCTCTCGCCGAACGGGATTCGACTCATGGTGTCGGCGATGTGCTTGTAGAACCCCGGGAAGAAGCGGAAGCCATGCTCTCCCGGAAGATCCTTGCGGCCCCCCGTCCCCGTGCCAGGAACAGACACGCTGCGCGCTTTCCCGCCGAACGCGTCGCGTCGTTCGAAGACGGTGACGGAAAACCCCCGTTCGGCCAATTCGTGAGCCGCGCTGAGCCCGCCTATGCCACCACCCAGTACTGCCACTATATGCTTCGGTTGCACAGATCGCGCCCCTTCACTTCCACCGGCGGCAATCGACCGCCGTTATCTACGCATCTCGTATCCTACTGCGCCATGACCTGCTCAGGGCATGTGCTGATCGGCAAGGAGCAAGGCTGCTGGCCGGTTCCGCAACCTGCGCTGGCACGCCTTTGGTGGGTGACTACCCGGACGGCACGCGTTTGCACAGACCGGATGCTATATTGACAAACATGTGCGTGATTGCGCAGCGGGTCGAGCAGCGTTGGGTCGTGCGCATATAGCCCGCTTTCGCCTGGCAAAGCAACACTTTTTGCTACCTGACTTTAGGTTAGTCGTTCAGATGCAAACCGGCGATATTGACACAGCAATTGACGAGC
>JBEVOI010000011.1:0-29540 GCA_040507665.1 Burkholderiales bacterium | reverse complement strand
CTGTTCGCTGATCTCCGCCAATCCGGGGCGCAGCAAATGCGCTCGATGGAAACACTACTCTATGTTCTGCACCTGCTCCCGCATTTGCTCGATGAGCACCTTGAGCTCCACTGCAGTCTGCGAGACCTCGTTGTCCGCAGCCTTTGAGCCGAGGGTGTTCGCCTCGCGGTTGAGCTCCTGCATCAGGAAGTCGAGGCGTTTGCCTGCTGTGCCACCCCGGTCGAGCACACGCCGCACCTCAGTCAAATGCGTGCCGAGGCGGGAAATTTCCTCATCCACGTCGCTCCGTGTCATGAACAGTGCGAGTTCCTGGCGAATGCGTTCGTCGTCCGCGCTTCCGATCGCCTCGCGCAGCCGCGCCGCGAGCTTTTCCTGATAGGCCGCCAGCACCTGGGGCATCCGTGGCGCGACGCTGGCGACCAGTTCCTCCATGCGCGTCACGCGCTCCAGAATGAAGGACTTGAGGCGTTCGCCCTCGCGGCCTCGGGAGGCATTGAACTCGTCGACCGTCGCTCGCGCCAGGGCCGTGCAGACGTCGCGCAGCTCGTCGACCGGCAGTGCGTTGCTGGCCAGTACGCCCGGCCAGCGCAGCACGTCGATGATCCGCAGCGGCTCGCTGTCCGGGAGCAACGCCTGCACCTGCTCATTGAGCGTGCCGAGCTGGCGTGTAAGCTCCTGGCTGAGCTCGAGGTGCGCGGCGCCAGCGACGGATTGGGTGTAGCCGAGCCGGCACTCCACCTTTCCGCGGGAGATCTTGCCTGCGAACAGGTCCCGCAGGGCCGGCTCGACAGCCCGGAGCTCCTCGGGCATCCGGAACTGAATGTCCAGGAAGCGATGGTTCACCGCGCGCAGCTCGAGGTTGAGCGTGCCTTGCGGCAGCTCGCGTGCGACGGTGGCATAGCCGGTCATGCTGTAGATCATGCAGGAGCCCGGGGTCGCGATCTCTTGCGGAGTTTGCCCGTGGGCGCGAAGCGAAAGAAGCCAGGTTCGCTGCCATGGCTAAGCCGGGGAAGATATCACATAATGTCGGCCCTGCGCGGCCCCCGGTCGACAGGTCGTCGCGCAGTCGAGTGGAACGAATGAAGTACAGAGTCCTTCAGAATACGCATATCGGGAGTCGGCTGATCAATCAGGACCGCACGGGCTACGCCTATGGCCGCGACCGGATGATCCTGGTGGCAGCCGACGGCATGGGCGGCCATCCTCGCGGCGAGCTCGCGGCCCAACTTGCGGTAGAGAGCGTACTTGACGAATTCGCCGCCTGGACCCGGGAAGACGGCCGCGAAGTGGGCGAGATGCTCCGGGCGGCCTTCGGCTCAGCGCATGACGCCATCCATCGGTGTGCCGAGCGCGAGCACTTGTGGGATCTCCCGCGCACGACCTGCACTGCGTGCGTCATCGTCGACGGCAATGCGCTCTGGCGCCACGTGGGCGATTCACGACTGTACCTGGTGCGCGACGGTGGAGTTCTCTTCGTGACCCGCGACCACTCCGGCGCCTCGCTGCTCGTGGAGCAGGGGCTCATCGCGCCGGAAGACGCGCGTCGACACCCGGACCGAAACTTTGTCTACAACTGCCTGGGCGGCGACATCGACCCCGAGATCGAAACGTCAGAGCCGGTCCCCCTGCAACCCGGCGATCGTCTCATCCTGTGCAGCGACGGGTTCTGGTCTCCCGTCGCGGACGAGGAGATCGTGGCGGCTTTGGCGGCCGAAGCCCCCGAGGCGGCTCTGCACCGCCTGATGGACGAGGCAGTGGGTCGCGCCGGCATCCACGCGGATAATCTGAGCTATGTGGCGCTGCTCGTGGCAAGAGAGGAAACCGAGGACATGCTTGACATGGACTCGCTCGCGCCAGGCGAGGTCGTCATGCGGTTTCCGGCCGAGCTCATTTCAGCGACCAGGGGTTGACCGCACAGCGGTTCATCCCTTTCACGTTTTCTCCGATCCACGATGAACGTGCGACCCAGCGGCCGGCAGCCCGATGAACTCCGCAGAATTTCCATCACGCGTCGCTTCACTCGCCACGCGGAGGGTTCCGTGCTCATCGAGTACGGCCACACCCGGGTGATCTGCACCGCAAGCATAGACGACAAGGTGCCCGCGTTCCTGAAAGGGAGGAATCGGGGCTGGCTGACCGCGGAGTACGGGATGCTGCCGCGCTCCACCAATACCCGTACCGACCGCGAGGCGGCGCGCGGGAAGCAGAGCGGCCGCACCCAGGAGATCCAGCGCCTGATCGGGCGGGCGCTGCGCTCGGTGGTGGACCTGTCGCGGCTGGGCGAGCGCACCATTCAGATCGACTGTGATGTGATTCAGGCCGACGGCGGAACGCGCACGGCGAGCATCACCGGCGCGTTCGTCGCGGTGCACGACGCCGTAACCCACCTGCTCGACAAGAGGACCATCGCTGCGTCGCCCATTCGCGACTTCGTGGCCGCGGTATCGGTCGGGATCTACGAGGGCGTCCCGGTGCTCGACCTCGATTATCTCGAAGACTCGTCGTGCGAGACCGACATGAACGTGGTCATGACCGGTGCCGGCGGGCTCGTCGAGGTGCAGGGCACGGCAGAAGGCGCACCCTTCAGCCGTGTGCACCTCGAGGCGATGATTGACCTTGCCGCATCGGGCATCGACGAGCTCGTGAGCGCGCAGCGCCGCGCGCTCGGGACCACGAGCTGAGTCTTCGCCACGGCACCCACGTCGGCTCATGCAGGAGATCGTTCTCGCGAGCAACAACGCGGGCAAGGTGAGGGAGATCCGCGCGCTTCTCATGCCGCTCGATCTCGGCGTCATCGCGCAAGGTGCGCTCGGCATCCCCGAGGCCGCGGAGCCGCATCACACCTTTGTCGAGAACGCGCTGGCGAAGGCGCGCCACGCATCGCAGGTGAGTGGCCTGCCTGCGCTCGCGGACGATTCGGGGATCTGCGTGGCTGCGCTGAACGGCGAGCCGGGCGTGCACTCGGCCTATTACGCCGGGCACCCGCGTTCGGACGACGCCAACAATCGAAAACTGGTCGAAGCGCTTGCCGGGAGGATCGACCGGCAAGCGCACTACTACTGCGTGATGGTGCTGGTGCGTCGCGCCAATGATCCCGAGCCGCTCATCGCGGAGGGGCGCTGGCACGGCGAGGTGATCGACATGCCGCGCGGCTCGGGCGGCTTCGGTTACGACCCGTACTTTCTGCTCCCCGAATTGGGCAGGACCGCCGCCGAGCTCGATGCCGCCGAGAAAAACCGCGTCAGCCATCGCGGCAAAGCGCTGCGGCGGTTGATCGGTCTGTTGCAGGAAGCAGGACCGGACTGACCGGGCAGCCCCGGTTGCAGACGTGGCCAGCGGTCCGCTGCGATCAACTCGCGGCAGCAGCCTCGTTAGCCGACCGGCCGAGACCCTTGTGGCGCACGTCGCGCGCTTCCGCCGCGTAGATCGCGTGCTGCGCGATATTCGTTCCCTGATGACCTACCCGCTCGGCGGCTTTCGCCGCGGCGGACACCAGCAGCGACCAGGAAATGAGGCGCGGGTCCTCCATCGCGAAACTGAGCACCTGGCGCGCGATTCCCTGATAGCGGTCGTCCAGCCCCTGCTCGCGGTCGATGACGGCCTGCGCCGCCGCCGCGTTCCGCTGAGAGTAGGCACCCAGAGCATCACGCAGATGCTGCAGCGACGCATCCGCGAGGGACCAGATCTCGGCAACCTTGCGCGACTGAATCACGCTGAAGTCGTTGAGGGCGATGGTGTACTTCGCGATCTTCTTGGCGTGGTCGCCAACCTGCTCGAGGTTGCCGACGACCTTGGAGGCCGAAAGGACTCGACGCAGATCGATCGCCGCGGGCTGCCGCTTTGCGATCAACTCGGCGCATTCGTTGTCGAGACGCAGCTCCATCGCGTTCACGTCTGCTTCCTTCCTGATCACCGCCTCGGCCAGACTGAGGTCGCCGGTCGCGAACGCCTTGACGGCATCGCGTACCTGGGTGTCCACCAGTTCGCCCATACCGAGGATCCTGTAGCTGAGGGCCTCGAGCTCGATTTCGGTGGTGGTCGTGATGATTTCGTGGGACATGATTGTCTTCCTCGAAGCGAACGTTTACCTGGACCGGCGTGTGGGCCGAAGCGGCCGGTGTTGCGGCATCATGGGCGTGCACCCTGCTGGCGGCGTTGCCAGAAGTCAGCTTGCGCCGCTACATCACCGTTCTTTAGCCAAAGCGACCGGTGATGTAATCCTCGGTTTCCTTCTTCTTGGGTTTCAGGAACACGTTGTCGGTGCTGTCAAACTCGACCAGCTCGCCGAGATACATGAACGCCGTGTAATCCGATACCCGGGCCGCCTGCTGCATGTTGTGGGTCACGATCGCGATCGTGAAATCGTGCTTCAGGTCGCTCACCAGCTCCTCGATGCGCGCTGTGGAGATGGGGTCCAGCGCAGAGGTCGGCTCATCGAGCAATATGATCTGCGGCTTCACCGCGATCCCGCGTGCGATACACAAGCGTTGCTGCTGGCCACCCGAGAGACTCATGCCGCTCTGCTGGAGCTTGTCCTTGACCTCTCCCCACAACGCGGCCTTGTTGAGCGCCCATTCCACCCGCTCGTCCATTTCCGACTTCGAGAGCCTCTCGTGCAGCTTCACGCCGAACGCGATGTTGTCGTAGATCGACATGGGAAACGGGGTCGGCTTCTGGAACACCATCCCGACGCGCGCGCGCAGATCGGTGAGATTGGTGGCGCCATCGAGAATGTTCTTTCCGTCGAGCAGCATCTCGCCGTCGACGCGCTGAGCCGGATAGAGGTCGTACATGCGGTTGATCGCCCGCAGCAGCGTCGACTTGCCGCAGCCCGAGGGACCGATGAACGCGGTCACCCGGCGCCGGTGGATGTCCATGTTCACGTTCTTGATCGCGTGAAACTTGCTGTAATAGAAATTGAAGTTCCTGATCTGCAGCTCGGGTTCGTCGGTGGCGTGCAGGGTCTGGGCGACACGCTCCATCTTCACTGAACTTGTTGCGGCTGTTTCCATCGGGTCACCGTTTTTGATCATCGTGGAAGAACACCCGCGCCAGAATGTTGAGCGCGAGCACGCCGAGCGTGATCAGGAAGACCCCCGCCCATGCCAGCGAGACCCAATCCGGATAGGGGCTCAGGGCGAACTTGAAGATGGTCACCGGGAGGTTCGCCATCGGCTCGCTCATGTTGGTGCTGAAGAACTGGTTCGAGAGCGCGGTGAAGAGCAGCGGCGCGGTCTCCCCCGCGATGCGCGCAACCGCAAGCAGTATCCCGGTCACGACCCCCGCGCGTGCCGCGCGCAGGGTGATGTACATGATCACCTTCCACTTGTCGCATCCGAGCGCGTAGGCGGCCTCGCGCAGGGTGTTCGGGATGAGAAGGAGCATGTTCTCGGTGGTGCGCACGATGACAGGGACCATCAGGAGCGCCAGCACGATCACCCCTGCCCATCCCGAGAACCCCCCGGTCCGGATGACGAACACGGCGTAGACGAACAAACCGAGCACGATGGAGGGAGCGGAAAGCAGGATGTCGTTCACGAAGCGGGTCCCATCCGCCAACTTTGAACGAGCCCCGTACTCGGCCAGATAGATCCCCGCGAGGACGCCGATCGGCGTGCCGATCAGGGTCGCCAACCCGACCATGAGGAAGCTTCCGACAATCGCATTCCGGAGCCCGCCGGCCGAGCCCGGCGCAGGCGTGTCCTGCGTGAACAGGGTCGTCGACAATGCGCCGACGCTAAAGCGGATGACGTCGAACAGGATCCAGACCAGCGCAGCGATCCCGATTGCCATGGCGACGAGCGAAAGAGTAAGCGCGATCTTGTTGATCAGCGCGCGGCGCGACCGCAAGGCGGCGTCGTAGGTTGCGGGTGCGGTATTCATTTCTTCCCCTCCGCCTTCCCCATGCGGGCGAGCATGACCTTGGCGCCTGAGAGCACGAAGAACGTGATCACGAAGAGGACCAGCCCAAGCTCCATGAGCGCGGAGGTGTGGAGTCCGGGACTGGCTTCTGCGAACTCATTCGCGAGCAGCGACGTGATGCTGTTGCCGGGATTGAAGAGGGAGATGCCCTGGAACGCGTTGGTGTTGCCGATGACAAAGGTGACTGCCATCGTCTCTCCTAGGGCGCGCCCGAGGCCGAGCATGATGCCGCCGATGACGCCGCCCTTGGTGTAGGGCAGCACCACGTTCCAAACCACCTCCCACGTCGTGCCGCCAACCCCGTATGCCGATTCCTTGAGCATGGCCGGTGTCGTGTCGAACACATCCCGCATCACCGCCGCGATGAACGGGATGATCATGAATGCGAGGATGATTCCGGCGGCGAGCAGGCCGATTCCCAGCGGCGGGCCGGAGAAGAGCTCTCCGAGCAGCGGAACGTGGCCAAGGGTGTTGCTCAAAAGAGGCTGGATGTACTGGGAAAAGATGGGCGCGAAGACGAGCAGGCCCCACATGCCGTAGACGATGCTCGGCACCGCCGCGAGCAGCTCGATCATGACGCCAAGGGGTCGCTTCAGCCACTTCGGCGACAGTTCGGTGAGGAACAGCGCAATGCCGAACGACAGCGGCACCGCGATGACCAGCGCGATGATCGAGGTCACGATCGTGCCCCATATCGAGACCAGGGCACCGAACTGCTCCGCCGGGGGATCCCAGTTCGAGCTCCACAGAAACGGCAGGCCGAACTTGCTGATGGTCGGCCAGGACGCAACGATGAGCGAAACGATGATGGCCGCCAGCACGATGAACGTGAACGCGGCCACGGTGCGGGTAAGCCAGCCGAACAGGATGTCGCCGGTCGCCGAGTGTTCGATGCGTTGCGGGGGCGGGGAGGAACTGGACGCGCGCGTGGGCACGCCTGTGGCAATTTCTGCCGAAGGATCTGCTGCCATGGACTACTCCTGGACGCAAGGCGGTGAAGCTAGGGGCACATGAACCCTGCGCCCCGAAACCACTCGAGGGGGCTTTCGCCCCCAAGCTATCAATTGGCCGCGTAAATGGCTTTGCCGGACCCGTCCTTGATGAGGGCGAACTGCTTCTGGATCCGGTCCACGACGGTGGATGGGAGCGGCACGTAATCGAGGTCTTCTGCCATGCCGCTGCCGCTCTTGTACGCCCAATCGAAGAACTTGATCACCTGACTGGCGTTCTCGGGCTTGTCCTGCACCTTGTGCATCATGATGAAGGTCGCCCCGGTGATCGGCCACGCGCCCTTGCCTGCTTCGTTCGTGAGGATCTCGTAGAAGCCGTTGTCCCAATTCGCGCTGGCCGCCGCCGCCTTGAACGAATCCGCGGACGGCGCCACGAATTGGCCGTCCTTGTTCTGCAACAGCACATGGGAGAGCTTGTTCTGCTTGGCATACGCGTACTCGACGTAGCCGATCGCGCCGGGAATGCGCTGCAGGAAGGCGGAGACGCCTTCGTTGCCTTTGCCACCCATTCCGCCGACCCATTTCACCGCAGTCCCTTCACCGACCGAGTTCTTCCAGTCCGGGCTGACCTTCGACAGATAGTTGGTGAAGATGAAGGTCGTACCGGAGCCATCGGCGCGGTTGACGGTCGCGATGGCCTGGTCGGGGAGTTTGAGCCCCGGGTTCAGATTGGCGATCGCGGGGTCATTCCACTTCTTGATCTTGCCGAGGTAGATGTCTGCGAGCACCGGGCCGGTCAACTTCATGTCGCCGGGCTTGATGCCGGGGACATTCACCACCGGAACTACGCCGCCGATGACGGTGGGGAACTGGACCAGCCCGTCCCTCGTGAGCTCTTCCGGCTTGAGCGGCATGTCGCTCGCTCCGAAGTCCACGGTCTTGGCGGCGATCTGTTTGAGACCTGCCCCGGACCCGACGGACTGATAGTTCACCTTGGTACCAGTGGCCTTGTTGTAGGCTTCCGCCCACTTCGCATACAACGGTGCAGGAAAGGTCGCGCCGGCGCCCACGATCTCCGCCGCAACGGCGGGTGCGGACAAAAGTACAGTGAGTGCTGCGACGGCGGCACGGCCAGGGACAACGGACGCGAAACGAAGCAAGGACATGGCAAACTCCCGTCGGAAAGGTCTTCAAGCCTAACCGGGCTTCATTGCAATGCCGTGACAAATAGCAAAGGCGAACATTCGTAAGGGCAGTCACGACGGCGGCGAACACGTCCCACAGCTGGTCCTACCACGGCGCGGACCACCGTTCGTTTCGCGCACTTCCCTAGAAGCGCTCACCCTCCGCGAGGTAGCGCCATTTCCCGACCGGCAGGTCGCCGAGTTTCACGCTCCCGATGCGGATGCGCTTCAGCCCCGTCACGAGAAGGTCGACCAACTCGCACATGCGGCGGATCTGTCGCTTCTTGCCCTCGCGCAGCACGAAGCGCAGCTGATCCTCGTTCTGCCAACTTACCTTCGCGGGCCTTAGCGGCGCGCCGTCCAGCGCAAGGCCGTGGTTGAGCAGCGCCAGCCCTTTGGTCGAAAGCTTTCCTTCCACGCGCACCAGGTACTCCTTCTCGATCCTCGAGTCGTCTCCGATGAGCAGCTTCGCGATACGGCCGTCCTGCGTGAGCACCAGCAGACCGGTCGAGTCGATGTCGAGGCGGCCGGCGGGCGCGAGGCCCTTGAGCTGCGCGGAGTTGAAGCGCTGCGCGGAGCGGTCGGCGGCATAGCGCGTCTCCGCGTTGATGAGCGTTACCGCGGGACGGTAGGTTCCTTCCGCCTGCGCCGATACGTAGCCGATCGGCTTGTTGAGAAGTATCGTCACGCGCGCGAGTTGACGCGACTGCGCCTCCCGGCTCAGGGTGATCTTCTGCGTCGGATACGCGCGGGTACCGAGTTCGGCGACCCGCTCGCCGTCGACGAATACCCAGCCGCGCTCGATGTAGGCGTCCGCTTCGCGACGCGAGCACAGCCCCTGCTCCGACATCAGCTTGGAGACGCGAACCTTCCCGTCGTCGTTCATCGGCGGCGCGCTGCTCAAAGCAGCGAGTCGGTGAGGCGGGCCAGATTCTCGAGGGCGCGGCGCCCGATACTTCGCTGCGCCCAGCCTTCGGTCGTGAGGTGCTCGCTTCTCTCGAGGTAGCGCTCCTGCACCTGGCGCAGTTCCGCGGTCACGGCGTGATCGTAGACGAGGACGCTTACCTCGGCATTGAGGGCGAAGGACCGCATGTCGAAGTTGCTCGAGCCGATCAGGGCGACGCCGTCATCGACGCTCATGTGCTTGGCGTGAAGAAAGTTGCCGTAGTAACGGTGGACATGCACGCCCGCCTCCAGCAGTCCGTCGTAATAGGATTGCTGCGCGAATTGGACCAGCGGCTTGTTCGATTCCCCGCTGACGATCAGGTGCACTGCGACGCCGCGCCGCGCGGCCAGCTTCATCGAGAGCAGGAACGATTCGCTCGGGATGAAGTAAGGCGTCGTGAGCGCGACCCGTGTGCGCGCCGCGCTCATCATCGCGATCATCAGTTCCTCGGTCGTGCCGGCATTGTAGCCAGGCCCGCTCGGAAGCACCTGGGCAAGGCCGGCCGTGCGATCGTCGCTGGAGCCCGCCGCCGGTGTTTCCCGGGATTCGGGCGGCAAGTCACCGACCTCGAGGTAGCGATCCGCGAGCAGCAGCCCGTGGAGCTGGCGCACGATCGGGCCGGTCGCGCGCACCATCATCTCCTCGTTGACGAGGCCGCGGTTCGCGTGCGGGCTGACGATGTTCTGGGATCCGAAGAAGGCGGCGCGGCCGTCGATGACGGCGATCTTGCGGTGATTGCGCAGATCGAAGCGCACCTTGTTCGGCCCCCACAGCCGCAGCGGGAGCACGACAGTGACTTCGATGCCCGCCGCGCGCAACCGCGGCGCGAGACCCTTCAGCCCCCCGCGAGAGCCGATGGCGTCCATCAACACGCGCACGTTCACACCGCGCTGCGTGGCGCGAACGAGGGCGTCTGCCATCCTGTCGCCGACCTCGTCGTGCTCGAAGATGTAATAGAGCATGTGCACGGAAGCACCCGCACCGTCGACCTCCTCAACCAGCCGTTCGATGGCGTGGCCATACTCCGGCAGAAGCTCGAAGCGGTTCGCGCCCACGACTGGAAATTCGGAAAGCTCCTCGGCAAGCGTCAGCGCCGGCGAGAACTCCGGTGGTAGCGCCGGGCGGGGCGGACGCTCGTTCTGCTCTCGGGCGCCAAGGGCGCGCAGCGCCTCCATGACCTTGGCCTGCATCTCGAGACGTCGCTGCGGTAGGAATACGCGCCCGATCAGGCCATAGAGGATGAATCCGAACCACGGCAGAAAGAAGATGAGCAGCAGCCACGCCCGGGCGGACGCCGGAGCACGCCGCTGCGGCACGTAGAACAGCATGGCGACGCGAATGATCCATTCGCTCGCGATGTACAGGGTGCCCAGGCTCGCCAACGGATTCCCCGCGTATTCAGTGCTGCGCCGAGTGTATCAGCTTGGGGCGGCGGCCCGGGCCATCTCCCGGAACGACCCCGCGGTGTCGGCTTACCTTTCTTCCTGCTTCTGCAGCCGCTTCCGCTCCACTTCGTACTCATGGCAGGTAAGCTGGTCCCGTGCCGTCTTCGGGTCCGCCAGTGGATCCACGATCCGGACGCGGGCTTGAAGACCCTCGCACACCGCACGCGAGGTGTCACTGCCCGCGCATCCTCCCAGGACTGCCGCGAGGCCGAGCCCGAGTGAGATCAAGCAGTACTCGGTGGACTTCGTCGAATGCATCCAAAGGTTCTCCACAACACCCCCATGGAATGTCCGTCGCGCGTGTATCCCCGCGGTTTAACCGGCCTTCTGCCGGATGCGGACCGCTGGACAGCCCCTCCCGGCAGCCGCAGAATCGTGCCGGTCGACGCAACCAGACCTAGCGCCCCACTATGCCTCCGCCTTCCACCCCATCTGCTGAGCGGTCGATGATCCTGCCGGTGCGCAAGGTTCCCGCGATGCGGCCTTTCGTCTGGCTTCGACTCGGCTGGCGCGATTTCACGCGTACGTTTTGGCCCAGCCTTCTGCATGGCCTTGTCGTCGCCGCTGGCGGGCTTGCGATCTTCGCCGTCACGCTGAAGCACTGGTACCTGCTCCCCGGCGCTTTCTCCGGATTCGTGCTGGTGGCACCGATCCTCGCAACCGGGTTGTACGAGCAGAGCCGCCTGCTCTCGCGCGGCAAGCAGCCGACACTCGCCGACGCGATCGATGCGTGGCGACGTGGCACGCGACCCCTGGTCTGGCTCGGCCTGCTGCTTGCAGTCGCGGGGACCCTGTGGGTGGTGGTGTCTGCTGGCCTGTTCGCGCTTTTCGTCAAGACGCCGATTACCAGCGTTGAGAGTTTCCTGCGCTACGTGGTGCAGTTGCAAGGCATTTTCCTCTTCCTGCTCTGGCTGGTGCTGGGCGGCCTCGGGGCGGCCGTGGTGTTCGCCGCTACCGCGGTCTCCCCGCCGTTGCTGCTGGGCAGGGTCATCGACCTGCGCGGCGCGATACTCACAAGCGTCCGCGCAGTCGGCGAGAACCCCGCTGCCATGGCGCTCTGGGCGACCATCATCATGATCGCCACAGGGGTCTCGATGGCGACCGCCATGCTCGGGTTCATCATCGCCATTCCGGTGATCGGGCACGCAACCTGGCATGCCTATCGGGACCTGGTCGACGCGTCGTCCCTTCCGCTTCGCAACTGAACTTTCCCCGCGACTGGCCATGTTCGGACTCACCGAACAGCAGATCTCCGAGTTCGGCCTCACCTTCGGGGTCGGGGGGTTCATGCTCTTCATGCTTTACATCATCTGGAATCTGGCCAAGGAATCCAAGGCGGGCAAGCTCGGGACCTTCGTGCTGTTTTTCGTGCTCGCCTTCGGCATGCTCGGCTTCATTGCGAAGACGATCCTCACCTTTTTCCTGGAGAAATAGCGCCGATGCGGAGAGAGGAACCACGTTCGAAGCTCGCGTGCGACGAGTTGCCAGCGCTGATTGCAGTCCGCTAATCTTGGCGTATCGGTCTAGAATCAGCGCACCTTCTATGTCTTCGCTTCCCCCACTTCCAACCACAACGCCGTCCCTCAGTGCGCCGGAACGTGCTTGCCGCGAGTTCGCTGCCGGGGGGCGCACGGCCGATCCTGGTAATGGGTGGCGTTGGATCGTCGATGGCTGGAACCTGTTCCGCCAGGCCCCCGCGATGTGGGTGCTGTTGCTCGTGGTCTTCGTGGTTCTGCTGGGGGCGCTCTCGTTCGTGCCGCTCCTGGGAGGCGCTGCCGCGGCACTTCTCGCGCCGGTGCTCACCGGAGGTCTGATGTTCGCGTGTCGGGAGGTCGACGAGGGGCGCAGCCTGCAGATTGAGCATCTCTTTGCGGGCTTTCGGCAGAACACCAGGCAGCTCGCGGTGGTGGGCGTGTTCCACCTCGTGGCGTCGTTGGTGATCGTGCTTGTTCTCGTGGCGTTCGTGGGCACGAATGTCGGTTTCGGGGCGCTGATGGGTAGCATGGTGGGCCACCCGGGCATGGGCGCGATGACGGGGGGAATGCTCTCGGTGCTGTTGGGAGGCTTGCTAGGCGTCGCGCTCGCCGTCCCGGTCTACGCGGCAATCTGGTTCGCGCCCGCCCTGATCGTCTTCCACGACATGGAAGCCGTGGCGGCGCTGAAGGCGAGCTTCTTCGCCTTCCTCAAGAACGTTCTCGCGATGCTGGTGTACAGCGCCATCCTGTTCGTCCTGGCGATCATTGCGGCGATACCGTTCAGTCTTGGCTTTCTCGTCCTCGCGCCCGTTGTGACCGCCTCCATCTACACTGCCTATCGCGACGTGTTTCTTGCCAGCGGTACGCCTGCGGTTTTGCCGACCGACGCGGGGCCTCCGCCTAACCTGTGAGGCCTCCTTCCCAGTGCGTCGCCTCGACGATGTAGTGGGCGAGCTTGCCAACCACGTCATAGCTCGGCGACATACCGATCACCTTCAGCTTTACGCCGGCGACCTCTAGCCGGTCGTTGACACGGGCCTTGGTCGTGATGGGAAGCAGCAGGATGGCATCGGCGCTCTGCGCCTTCAACGTGGGGTACTCCGGCGCGTTGCCGATTTCCAGCGCAGCCTCGTTGGATTGGTCCAGAAGCTTGATCACGGCGCACGGCTCTTCCTTCTCTTCGCCGAACACGGGACCGTTTACGTCCGTGCCCGTGACTTTGGTAACGCTGCATTGAGTGCTGAGAGCGATCATGAAAGGCCTCCCTATGCTTTCGATTCCCTGCGCCTCCTGCGCCATCCCGCAACTGGAGGTGTGATGCGCCTGGATGCCATGATGCGATGCCAACCGGCGCCAACGCATTGACATAGAACTCCCGGCTCTCGTCGAACGCGCTGACAACAAGTCCGATGTGGTGGAGAAGCATCGCTTTCTGCTTGAATAACATTAAGTTCATTGCGCGTGCGCCAAGCGTCTTCGTGAAATATCCGGGCTAAGATATCCCGACTAGCTGATATCCACGAAGCGAAGTTTAGTTCACCAAATTGGTTAGGCCCACATCCTGCCCCGGCCGCGTCCACGGCCGCCCGTGAGACAGCAGGAGCGGACCCGACACCGAAGATCGGTTCGCGCCCCAAGACCCGCCTGACCTGACCATGTTTCGCATCGTTCGCGGTCAATCTTGAGGGCGCTGTGGGACTTCCCCGCACTGGATTCACACCACGTGGCGCTGACGGCAATCGACGACTAAGTCTGCTCTCCGTAATAGGGGACGCAGTCCCTCGTCGCCAGGTTCTCGGTTCCACCTTTTTCCGCGCAAGGGTCCAAGGCGCCGGTCGCGATGATATTTCGAATGACGGCGCAGGAAATTCGGCACCCGTACCAGTCTCAGCTGGACCGGATGTGCCTCGCCTTTGGCGCTGGTCCTCACAAGATGCCATGGGCGACATGCACATCGACGGGCGCAGCCAGACATGTCGTCCGAAGTTGGGGCCCCAACCACTATTGCTCCCTCGCCCTTGCCCGCGAAAGGGCCCGTGGCACATTTCTTGAGCATGTCTGGCGTACTCACGATCAGAAAGCGGGGGCAATGTGAGCAACGCAATGGACCATGGTCTGCAATTGATGTCTGTTCTCGACAGCTCGCGGCTGATCGGGCAGTTTGTGCTTGCTGCGGCGGACAATCGCGCGCCAGCGGGGTGGCTGTCGGACCGGATCGGCGGCTGGTTCCTGGCCCGACATCCGAGGCTGCCGGCCATCCGCCTGACGGGGGCGGGAAATCGCGCGCTGGGTTGGATGTTGGGTTATCCGATCAGCGAGGAGGGCCGGCTGCTCTCCGATGGCGAGGCGCTTTGCATGCCCGTCGGGGCCGTGGAATCGACGGCGGCGCTGGAGGCGTTCATTTACGGCTTCGGTGGGCGCTTTGCGGTAGCGCTGGTGGAGGCGCAGCATCCGCGGGTATACCTGGATCCGTGCGGGTCGCTGTCGGCAGTATATTGCGCGCACCAGCGGCTGGTCGCCTCCACGCCGAATCTGATTCCCTACGATGACCACAGCCGCGATCGGGTGGAATTGGCGCGTGCGATCGCCATCCCGCATACTAATGGCCAGTATCCCTTGGGCTTGACGCCCCGGTACCGCGTGGAGCGGATTCTACCGAATCATTTCCTGGATTTATCCGACTGGCGTATGGTCCGCCACTGGCCGACGCAGCCCCTCGGCGAAATGGAGTCAGTGGAGGGGGCGATTGCCGAGATTGCCGCTATTGTCAAACGACAGATCGCGGCCATCGTGTCGGCTAAACCCACTTACCTCTGTCTGACCGCCGGCCAGGACTCGCGCATGTTGTTGGCGTGCGCGAGAGGTCTGGCTGACCAGTTGGAGCTGATTACGGCCGAGATCGGTGATCTCGGTGCCGCGATCGACTGCGACACGGCGCGGAGGATCGCAAAGAGGTTCGGGCTGAAGCACCGCATCCTGCCCAAGGAAAGCGCGACCGAGGAGGATCTCCAGGAGTGGATGTTCCGCATCAGCTTCTCAACCGGGGAGATTCGCGGGTGGCAATCCGCAACGATGTTCAAGCGTCTCCCAAGGGGACGTGGCGTCCTTGGAGAAGCCGTTGGGGAACTGGCACGGGGCTATTGGTGGCGAGTGGACGATAGCGAGACCACCGTCGTCTCGCCCGAACGATTGGTGGAGATTTGCAAGTGCCCGCCTGACGAGGTGCCGCTCGCCCGGGCGCGGTCGTGGCTCGCGACGGTTCCGGCCGCCAACGCGCTTCAGGTCCTGGATCTTTATTACCTCGAGCAGGATTTGGGGTGTTGGGCAGGGGTTTGGCTTTACTCCGAGTGCGAACCCGGCTTCCAGCTCTTTGCCCTTAGTCATCGCCGGGTGATCGAGCTAATGCTTACCCTGCCCATAGCCTATCGCCGTTCGGGACGTCTGCAGCGGGACGTCATTGCGCGGGAATGGGCGGAACTGCTCGAATGGCCGTTCAATCACCCGGTTGGTTTGAGCCGCTTGGTGTTTCGAGCAAAAAGGGCAATCAACAAGGGAGCGATTGCGCTGCGCTATCCGGGATTAGCTCTGGATTGGCTGCATCGCGGCACCATAGGCTGGCTTCAGTAGCTTGTGGTTTCGAGTCCCACGGCACGCGCAGGCGCTTCGACAGCCAATCGCCGGGTAGGTGTCTTTCCCGGCTCTTGTCGCGTGCGGCGTTGCCCATGTCGTCCTCGATCTCAAGCCGCGTTGGTTCCTTTCGGTCAGGATTTCGGTGTGGGCCGAGCGCCTGTGCCATGAGCTCCAATAGCCTTTCGCGTACAGGGTGCGTGATGATGGGCGCGGTGGGATTGGGCGTGGCTGTGGAAGGTCAGGGAGACGCTGGTGTCCGAGAGGGCATTTAGGGAGGGTGATGTGGAGGCGGTGATTCGCACGAGTGCAGTTTCGAATGCCCGCTGGATCGCCATCTCACAGGTTGTGTCCATTGGGGTTCAGCTGGTTAGTTTGGTGTGGTTGTCGCGCCTGTTGACGCCGGCCGATTATGGCTTGGTGGCAATGGCATTAGTGGTGACCAATTTTGCCAACCTGGTCCGGGATATGGGCACGGGTTTGGCCCTGATCCAGAAGGAGGATCTCAATGAAGAGACGATATTGACCTCCTTTTGGTTCACGGTGGGGCTGGGCGCAGTGCTGGGTATCTTGGTCGCGGGTTTGGCGCCACTAATGGTGCTGGCGTTCAAGGCACCCGGTGTCACCGGTATCTTGTTGGTGCTTGCGGTAACGTTTCCGGTTCTGGGTTCGACTACGGTACACCAGGCGTTGTTAGAGCGTGCTTCCCGGTTTCCCCTGCTGGCAAGAATTCAGGCGGTGGCCGCTGTTTCGGGGCTGGGTGTGGGTGTGATTGCAGCTTACCAGGGTGCGGGGGCGTACAGCCTTGCCCTCAATTCCCTGACGTATGCATTGGTGTCTTCGACTCAGCTCTGGATGGCTTCGCCAGTCACACCCCGATGGTTCTGGAGTCGGCACGAGTTCCGGGGCATCAGGCGCTTCAGCGACTACCTGGTAGGCTTCAACATCATTAACTATTTCTCGCTGAATGCAGACAGCATGATTATCGGCCGCTTCCTCGGTGCGGAGAGTCTGGGCCTGTATTCCCTTGCGTTCCGGATCATAGATTTTCCGTTGCACAACCTGACGTTTGTCGCCTCGCGTGCGTTGTATCCGGTCATGAGCCGTCAGCAGGCGGTGCCGGAGGAGATGGCCACCCTGTATTTGCGGGCGCTCTCGGTGATCGCATTCATCACGGCGCCGATGATGGCGGGACTATTCGTCCTGCGGGATTTGTTCATCGTGGTGGTGTTGGGAGACCGGTGGATTGCGATGGGCGATGTCCTCGCCTGGCTTGTTCCCGTGGGCTTTATGACCTCGCTGACCTGTACGACGGGGTCAGTGTTGATGGCGCGGGGCCGGACAGAAGTGCTGTTTTATCTGGGCATCCTGGGCGCAGTCCTGCACGTTTCGTCGTTCATCATCGGCATGCGGTGGGGGGTGTCGGGAGTGGCGGCAGGCTATTTCTTTGCGACCATTATTACGATTTTCCCTGACTTCTATTTTGTGTCCCGTGTGCTTGGCCAGGGGTTTTCTCGCTTCTTCCGATCGATTCTGATTCCGATAAGCCTCACGGGCGTGATGGTGCTCGTTGTCTTGGGCTGCAGGACGGCGCTTCCCATCGGTGATCTTCCCCGTATGGCCCAGCTGCTCTTGCTGGTGTTAGCAGGGGCAGGCTCTTACGCGGCGCTGGCATTCGTGTTCGCGCGTCAATCCCTGCGCGACGTATTTCGTTTCCTAGGGTGGAAATGAGACGAGGGCTTGATCTCGCTCTCGTAGTGCCAGACTAAGAATCAACGGCAAGGGGTGAAGTTGCAATCACTGGCTGGCAGCCGCGCTCTATTTGTGCGCGGCTCAGCGGCAGTCTGGCGTCGTATAAAGCCTCCGTGCAGGCGGTAGCTTAGCCTGAGGACTCCCGCGGTATCTGTACCGCGGGCCATTCACCTTATGGCAGGCGGTCAGGAAAGCCTCGTACTCCTCACTATTCGACGGCCGACTGCCTTTTTCGGTGCTTTACTCAACTCTTGCCGCTTGTCCGACCACCGAAGGGCGAAGGGCTGTGTTTGCATCCTGCGTTCTTGGGCGGCCTGTTTTGATCTTGCGTACTATTTCGGGGGCGTCCACACCGCGCGTGCGCCTGTAGTTGTCTCTTGTGCCGGCGGCGCAGCGCCCTTAGGTGTGTGCGCGTTTGGTTTGAGCGAGAGTGGAAGATCAATGAGATACCGGTTCGCGGGATCGATCTTTGAGAGGACGATTTGGAGAGAGTAATGCGCACGAGTGTCATGTCGAATGCCCGCTGGATCGCCATCTCACAGGTCGTTTCGGTTGGGGTTCAGCTGCTCGGTTTGATGTGGCTGTCCCGTCTATTGACGCCGGCGGACTACGGGCTGGTGGCGATGGCGGTGGTCGTGACCAACTTCGCCAGCCTGCTCCGGGACATGGGCACGGCATCGGCCCTGATCCAGAAGGAGGACCTCAACGAGGAAACGGTCTTAACCTGTTTCTGGTTCACAGTTGCGGTGGGCGTGGTGCTGGGCATCGCTGTGGTGGGTTCGGCGCCGCTCGCGGCGATGGCGTTCAAGGCGCCTGGTGTCACTGGTATCTTGTTGTTGCTCGCGATAACGTTTCCGGTTCTGGGTTCGACTACGGTACACCAGGCGTTGCTGGAGCGTGCTTCCCGGTTTCCCCTGCTGGCAAGAATTCAGGCGGTGGCTGCTGTTTCGGGGCTGGGTGTGGGTGTGATTGCAGCTTACCAGGGTGCGGGAGCGTACAGCCTTGCCCTCAATTTCCTGACGCATGCATTGGTGTCTTCGACTCAGCTCTGGATGGCCTCGCCAGTCAGACCCCGATGGTTCTGGAGTCGGCACGAGTTCCGGGGCATCAGGCGCTTCAGCGACTACCTAGTGGCGTTCAATTTCATCAATTACTTTGCGCGCAACGCGGACAACATGATTATCGGCCGCTTCCTCGGTGCGGAGAGTCTGGGCCTCTATTCCCTCGCGTACCGAATCATGCTGTTCCCTTTGCAAAACCTCACGTTTGTGGCGACGCGCGCGTTGTATCCGGTTATGAGCCGTCAGCAGGCGGTGCCGGAGGAGATGGCCACCCTGTATTCGCGGGCGCTCTCGGTGATCGCATTCATCACGGCGCCGATGATGGCGGGACTATTCGTCCTGCGGGATTTGTTCATCGTGGTGGTGTTGGGAGACCGGTGGATTCCGATTGCCGATATCCTCGCCTGGCTCGCTCCCGTGGGTTTCTTGCAATCTCTGATGAGTACCACCGGGTCGGTGCTGCTTGCCCGTGGCCGGACCGACGTCTTGTTCTATATCGGCGTCGTGGGTACCACCTTGATAGTCTTATCGTTCATCATCGGTGTCCGGTGGGGGGCCGCGGGCGTGGCTGCGGGATATTTTTTCGTTTACGTTGTCGCGGCCCTTCCGGTCTTCTATGTCGTCTTTCGGGTGCTGGGCCGGGGCATGTCTCGATTCCTGCGCTCTGTTCTGACGCCGATGATCCTTGCCGGGTTGATGGTGCTCGTTGTCCTGGGCTGCCGGGCAGTGCTTCCCATCAGCGATCTTCCATCTGCGGTGCAGCTGCTATTGCTGGTGCTTGCGGGAGCCGGGTCGTACGCTGCAATCGCATTTGTCTTCGCGCGGCAGTCCCTGCGGGATGTGTTTCGCTTTTTGGGGCGGAGGTGAGAAGAATACGTCGCAGATTTCCCGTCCAGCCCCCTCTGCCGCACGAGTCAGGAAGACCGCGTGGCCCGCGAATGGCGCAGACCTCTTTTCGCGCTAACGGCGTGGAGGGAGAGTTGATCTGTCGCGGGACGCTGACTCGGGGTCCCAGATTGGGGCGGTTCAGCGAAAGATCTCTCGCATCGAGCCCAAGGTGTCCCCAGCGCTTCTTCGGATGCGATTGAGCGTCGCCACTGCAACGCGACCTGACTTGGACGTGATTTCGCTTGTCACCAGTTTCGTGAGTTCCACCGGCGTGACGCCACCGCTGTTGCGGCCGACGTGGCGAAGCTGGATCGCAGGCAAGGCAACGGACACCGAGCTACCCGATGGCAGCCCTCCGCTGAGGTTGACCTTGCCGTTGCGGATGGTGAAATTGTCCACGATGAACCTGCGTTCGCGCTTCTTGTCCGGACTTCTGTTTCCGCTTTCGGACGAAGCGTGCAGATATTCGTCGACGTTGCGCTTGAGCGCATCGAGATTGCTCGTGGCGTCCCGGGTTTCGTAGGTGACCTCTGGCGCCTCGATCGCGAGCCGCTTGATCACGATTACGTCCCGCGCCACCGTGCCGGTATCGATCGCGATATCGATCTTACCCAGGCGTATGGCGTTGGCAGGACCAAACGCCGCCGGGTTACCGACTACCAGTCCCTGGATCAAGACCTTGCCTGACTCCAGTTCCAGCCTGACGCCTTTCACGGTGACCGGCGCCTTGAGCACTTCGGGACCGAGCTTCTCGATGCCAGTCTTGAGCACGACGTCGGCCGACAGCCAGAGGGCGATCACGACTGCAGCAACCGTGGCCAGGCCTATGCCGAACGCTGTCAGCAGCTTCATTCCAATCTTCGATGGGGTTCAACCATCGTCCGACTTTCGATGGCCGCGTGCGTGCAAGTCCCGCGCCATCGCTGGCGCGCTTTACACTTGCGCCATGGGACGCTTAAGCTTTGGAGCCATGAACGACCTCACCCTGCCGGTGCTGCGCGTCCTTTCGCAAGCCGAGTTTCGTTCCGGTGAAGCGCTCGCCCGGTCCTTTGGCGTGAGCCGCGGTACGATCCATAACGCCCTCAAGGATGTCGATCGGCTCGGCGTAAGCGTCCGTCGCGCACGCGGCCTCGGCTACCGGCTGGACGACGCGCCGGTGTGGCTCGATGTCCACCGGATCACCGCCGCAGCTGGCGATGCGGCCGCTGATTTGCACGTTCGCGTCGAGCAATCCTGTGAATCCACGAACACCACGCTGTTGCGACTGGCGCGACAGGGCGCGGCTACCGGAACCGTCGTTGCGGCGGAGCTCCAGACCCAGGGCCGTGGCCGCCGGGGACGGACGTGGGAAACGGACCTCGGCTCCGCGCTCACCTTCTCGCTGCTATGGCGCTTCGAACGAGGCATCAGTGCAATGGGCGGGCTGAGCCTCGTGGTGGGCGTCGCTCTTGCGCGTGCGCTGTCGCGACTCGGCGCGTGCGACGTCATGCTCAAGTGGCCGAACGACCTTGTCCTGCTCGGTCGCAAGCTGGGTGGCATACTTATCGAAGTGGAGGGAGATGCCCTCGGGCCAAGCGCCGCTGTCATCGGGGTCGGGGTCAACGTGCGCCTCACACCCTCATTGATTGGCCGGATCGGCCAGCCAGTTGTCGACCTTGCGGGGGCGGGCGTCGATGATCCAGACCGCAACACCGTCCTCGGCGCGCTGCTGCGTGAGCTCGCGGCCGTGCTTCCGGCGTTCGAGCGAGGCGGCTTTCCCCCCTTCCGCACCGAATGGCAGACTCGTCATGCACAACAGGACCGCCCGGTCACGCTGATCCTCCCTGATGGCAAGAGGGAGCGTGGCATCGCCCGCGGCGCGGATCTGCACGGCGCGCTGCTGCTCGATCAGGGCGGGGTGACGCGACCCTGCCTCGCGGGCGAACTGAGCCTGCGCACCTGACCCCTTGCGTTTCCGCGTGCCGATTCTCGCGATCGATGTCGGCAACAGCCGGATCAAGTGGAGTGTGCACGATGGCTCCAGTTGGACGGCTTCCGGTGCACTGGCCCACGGCGCGATCGCTACCCTTGCGACCGAGTGGGCCAATCTCCCCGATTCATGCAGCGCGACCGGATCGAACGTGGCAGGGCTCGAAATCGCCGCAAGAATAGAAACCGTGCTCGCGGCCAACGGGATCGCATTGCGGTGGATCGACAGCCAGCCGACGCAACTCGGTGTCCGCAATCTCTACGATGACCCCGCGCAACTCGGCAGCGACCGCTGGGCTGCCCTCATCGCTGCGCGCTGGATCTGCCCGGGTCCGTGCCTCGTGGTGACCGCCGGCACTGCAGTGACAGTCGATGCCCTTTCGATGGAGGGCGACTTTCTCGGCGGCCTCATCATGCCCGGCCTGCGCTTAATGCAAGAAGCGCTCGTGCGCGACACGTATCGACTTGGGTGCGATCACGGGAGCCACGAGGCGTTCCCGCGCAACACCGCGGATGCGATTGCGAGCGGCGCGATCGAGGCCATTGTCGGCGCCGTCGAGCGGATGCTCCTTCGCCTGCGCGATCGGAGCGACAGCCCAGTGAAAGTCATCGCAAGTGGAGGGGCGATCGGTGTGCTGCGGCCATACCTGCCGGCCGATGTACTGTTGATGGACAATCTTGTCCTGCAGGGATTGCTGATCATCGCAGGCGAAGGATGAGGCTCGTCGCCGTTTTGCTGCTCGTCGCAAATGTTGTCGTTGCAGGCTATTTCTTCCTTGCGGATCGCAAGGCGCCGGTAGAGTCCGACCCATCACACCAGCAGATCAATCCAGACCGTATCCGCGTCGTCGCGACCGGAAGCGAAGCGATCGCGCTGATGCGTCCGAAGGGCTCGGAAGATCCCCAGAGGCCGGCTCCGCTCTCGTGTGCAACGTGGGGCGGCTTTCAGGAGGCACAGGCCGCAGCGGCAGAGGCTCGCCTTGCGGCCCTGGAACTCGGCCCGCGTCTGTCGCGCAGCGAAGCTACTACCGCCAGCAGTTACCTCGTTCTGATTCCCCCAATCCCGCGTCGGGTCGACCTGAACGGCCGCGTGGCGGAACTCATCCGCACAGGCGTCACGGATCAGTTCGTCATCAACGACGGTGAGTTCCGCAACGGAATCTCGCTTGGCTTCTTCAAGAGCGAGGAGGCTGCAAACCGGCATCTCGATCAGCTGAAGGCGAAGGGCGTGAACGATGCCGTTGTCCGGCCCAGGCCGTCCGGCAGCCGAACGGTGACCCTGGCAATGCGGGATCTTTCGAACGTGGAGCGGTCCCGGCTCGAAACCATCGCAGGCGAGTTTGCGGGCGTGGAGCTGCGAATTCAGGGGTGTCCCGCTGCTGGCAGTCCGGGCTGATCCGCACGTCAGAGGAACAAACTTCCCGGATTGACAATGTCACTCGGGTCGAAGACGCGATTCACGCTGCCGACGTCTGCTCTCCGGCGAGCATGACGTCGAGCGCCACGACCAAACGCAAGCGCCAGCGAAAGCATCCGCGTCCCTCTAGGCACGATCCCGAATGCGCTCCACCAAGGCCGTCGTGGACCGGTCGTGAAGGAACGGGATCGAATGCACCTTGCCGCCCCAGCCAAGCACCTCGGCGGCGCCAACAATGTTCGAGGGCGCCCAGTCGCCGCCTTTCGCCAGCACATCGGGGCGGCAGCGCAGGATGAGATCGAGAGGCGTGTCTTCTTCGAACCAGGTTACGAGCGTCACGGACTCGAGCGCGGCGAGCACCGCAACCCGATCGTCGAGCGTATTTACGGGCCGGTCGGTGCCTTTCTTCTGACGCCGTACCGAAGCGTCGGTATTCGCTGCAACGATAAGGCTGGCGCCGAGCGCCCGGGCCTGGGCGAGGTAGGTGACATGGCCGCGGTGAAGGATGTCGAAGCAGCCGTTGGTGAACACCAGCGGCCGCGGTAGCGCCGCGAGGGCGGCCGCGAGTCCGGATCGATCGCAGATCTTGAGCTCGAAGGTCGGCGTGGGGTACGCGTTCACCGATACGGCTGCGACGCCAGCAGACTGCAGCAATCGTCCCTCACCCGCTGACGTTCAGGCGAGGGCGAGTCCCTTGCGGAAGCGGTTCAGCTCCTGAACGGTGTTGAACGTCTCTCCGAACAAAGCCGAAAGGGTGCGCAGGATGCCCCCGACGACCCGCGCCTCCCACTCCTTGTCGAAGTGGATCTGCTCCGAGAGCCAGCGGTCGAGCCAGTCTGGATCGGGCAGCCGACTTTGTACGGTGTCATTGGGGAAGTGCCGTTTGCTCACGTGGAGATTGGTAGGGTGCAGCGGTTTGCCGCTGCGAGCGCTCGAGGCCATGAGCACGCCCACCTTTGTGAACGCCTGCCGCGCCTTGTCGCCGCAGCGCTCGATCGCCTGCTTCATATACTTCAGGTAGGCGCCTCCGTGGCGCGCCTCGTCCTTGGAGATCAACTCGTAGATCTGCTTGATTACCGGCTCGGTGTGCCACGCGGACGCACAGCGATACCATTGCGTGAGGCGCAGCTCGCCGCAGAAGTGCAGCATCAGCGTCTCCAGTGGAGGCGCAGGATCGAAATCGAACCGCACCGCGTGCAGCTCATCCTCGGTCGGCATCAACTCGGGCCGAAAGCGGCGAAGATACTCGATCAGCACAAGCGAGTGCTTCTGCTCTTCGTAGAACCAGATCGACATGAACGCGGAAAAGTCGCTGTCAGCGTGGTTATCGCGGAGAAACATCTCCGTCGCAGGCAGCGCCGACCATTCCGTGATCGCGTTCATCTTGACCGTGCGCGCCTGCTCGTCAGAGAGCTTGTCTGCCTCGAACTGGTCCCACGGAACGTCATCGGCCATGTTCCAGCGGGATTTCTCGAGGAAACGGAAGAGTTCGGGGTAGAGCATGGCGGACACCTCGTGCAGAGCAGGCGAATTTACAGGCTGTCTAGTTCTCCCAGAATGTCCCCGGCGCGGGTTCGCACTATCGCTCGCTCCGATGCGTCCATCCGGACCAGTCTGCGCACTATCAAAATCGCCCGGGGGCTTGCAGTGAAGGACTTCTCGCGCCCGTCGACGACAAACCAGTATAGCACGGTGAATGGGCGCGCAGACGACCCAGAACGGGCGTTCAGGGCTTCGAAGCAAGGGTAGTCCTGTTCCCGGAAGGTCGCGCCGGCCATGATCGATCGGTCGAGCGATGCGTCAGGGGGCGGCGTGGGCCACGCGCCAGTCTCGAAGAACGTCCAGAACCTGCTCCAAAGATCGCATCACGATGACCCCCGGGGTGGGTTTGCGCACGCGATCCATACCGCTGCCGCCGGCCCAGATCGCAACGTCTTGCGACAAGCCGCTGCGCAGATCCTTCAGGCCGGCGACGGCCACGTTGGTCTGGAAGGCGCCGCTGAAGGACAGCGCGATGACGTCTGCGCGATGCGCGAGCGCCGCCTGCACGATCTCGGGAATCGGGATTTCGTTGCCGAGCGCGACGCAGGTTGCGCCCTCCATGGTCAACAGGGCCTCGACCATAAGCAGTCCAAGCCGATGCTCCTCGTTCGGGAACGAGGTGAGCAGTATCCGTGGCGCATCGGATGGCTGGTACAGATTGGAGATCGCTGCGCGGAGCGTAGCCTGGATCTGCTCGCTGTAGAGGTGCTCCTCGAACACTGCCAGTTCCCCGCGCATCCAAGCGTCGCCGACGATCTGGTTGAGTGGCGCGACCGTACGGATCACAAAGTGCTGCAACCCCTGCTTCATGAGGATCTGCGCGAGATGCTGGCGAAGCTCGGAGATCTGATGCGTGCGCACCAGACGGAGCGTTGCACCGAGATCGTGGCTGGAGTCGGACGTGAGCGGCGTCTCCGTGACCATCTCATGCAGTTCGTCGGCGCTGCACGCCATGATCTTTCCAGGGCGATGCCCTTGATTCATCAACCGCTTGATGAGCCGAAGTCTTTCGACCTGGCTGCGCGAATACAGCCGCTCGCCGTTGGAATCGCGCTGGGGTCTCGGGAACTGGTATCGACGCTCCCACATCCTCAGTGTGTCTTTGGAGAGCCCGGTATCTCTCTCCACGGTCGCGATGCTCACTTCGTACCCTTTGTCGGGAGCGTTCTTTGGGATGGACGCCATGAGTTGTCTTGGACAAACAGTTGACAATTCAACCCTGTGACCCTATTCTACGATTTCGCTTAGTATTTGACCAGGACAAAGAGTTGGTGAAATCTCGTCAAATGCAACCTGCCCCCCATATACTTGCGGTCAGCTTTTTTAGCATCGTAATGCTTTCCGTCACCAGCTTTGCGAAGGACAGTGTGGACCAGACTGGCGTTTCCAGCGCCCGGATATCACCGCGAGACCCAGCCCTGGGGGTCGCACAGACCCGCCCGGGCGATCAAGCATATGTCCGGGACGAGGTGGCGGAAAAGTCGGATGCTCGCCTGGAGACCTATCTGGCGCTGCATTGCCAAGCTGTGGCGCGGCTTCCTCTTGGGGAACCACGGCGTCCGTACATGAACCCGGCATGTCCCGAGATTTCGGACGCCAGATCATCGTGGTGAGGCTTGTCGCCATTGCGTTGTCGGTGGTCGGATTCGTGTCGGCGTCTGCGGCAGATGACCGGGCTTGCTCGCCGCTTCTAAACCACCATCTGACATCGCTTCAGGGAAAACCGCAGAGGCTATGCGACTACCAGGGCAAGGTACTGTTGATTGTGAACACCGCCAGCTTCTGTGGCTTCACCAGCCAGTACAAGGGTCTCGAGGCGCTATACCAGAAATACAAAGACAGGGGTCTCGTGGTTCTGGGGTTTCCGTCGAACGACTTTGGCCAGCAGGAACCCGGTAACAGCAAGGAGATCGCCGCTTTCTGCGAGCGCACCTACCAGGTCCGCTTCCCCATGTTCGAGAAGTCCGCTGTTACCGGCCCGGAGGCCAACCCCGTCTTCCAGCAGCTGGCCGCGATCAGCAACGACGTACCCAAGTGGAACTTTCACAAGTATCTGGTAAGCAGAAGCGGAACCAAGGTCGTTTCCTTTTCAAGTTCGGTGACCCCCGAAGACGCGCGGCTTACGGCGCAGATCGAGAGCATGCTGGGGGACCGCGCATCCCGCTCATTTCCCAAGGCCCTATGACCGAGATCCATCACGTTGCATTGCAGGGATATGACGTCGCGTCGACGGTCTCTTGGTACCGCGAGACCTTCCAACGCCAAGGTCGTTCCACTTGGAGTTCGATGACATTTCCCTCGTGCTCGTGCCGCCAAGGCAGCAGCATCCGCCTCACATCGGCGTCAGTTCAGCGCGCCGACCGGTGCGGGCAACGCGACCCGCGCCGGGATGCCACGCGCTCGATCTAAAACAACGCTGGAAATCGTGGACGACGCCTCGGTGACGCCGCAGCACGATTGAACCTTCGGGGCTCAATCGCGCCCCGCTCCCCAACGTTTCCTACCCACCTCACCCCAAGAGAATGGAATGCGCGCGCCCAAAGGGATACTTCCCGATATTCAGTCCGGGAGCTAGATCATCCCCACATGTAGCGTTTTGTCGAGATTCTCCCAGGGCTTCGACGGTGCGATCGGCTTGCGTGGAATATGCAGCGTCTCATGCTGGCCACGCTCGACCGACTCGGAGTGCCGCAACCGACCGGATCGAGTGCGCGTTGCTTATTCATGAGCAAGACCGCCCCGATATCGGGAGTGGCGAGTCTGCTCGCCTACCACGTCGCGCTGCGGCGGGCGATGTGCCGAGTCGGAGAACTTGAATCCATACACAGCCACTCCGCGTATGCGCTGATAGAGAATCGCAAGGACTGACCTGAACATGACCGATTCCCGCATCGCCGTCGTCGGGTCCGGTATCTCCGGGCTCAGCGCGGCTTGGCTGCTCTCCCGCGGACACAACGTTACGCTTTTCGAGGCCAGCGACTATCTCGGGGGGCACACCAACACCGTTGACGTTGAGCTCGACGATGTAACGCATCCGGTGGACACGGGTTTTCTCGTGTACAACGACCGCACCTATCCGAATTTGATCGCGCTCTTCCAGTATCTCGACGTCGAGACGGCGGCGAGCGACATGTCGTTCTCGGTGCGGCTCGAGGAGGAGGATATCGAGTGGGCCGGCGCGTCCATCGCAACCGTGTTCGCCCAGAAGCGCAATCTCGTGCGACCGGAGTTCTGGTCCATGCTCGGCGACGTCATCCGCTTCAACCGCGACGCGACGCAGCTGGTCCATCAGGCGCTGGACTCATCCTACACGGTCGCTCGATTTCTCGACGAAGGCCGGTACGGGCGTCCATTCCGAAACTGGTACCTGCTGCCGATGGCGGCCGCGTTCTGGTCGTGCCCGACCGAGCAGATGCTTGCGTTCCCGGCTCGGACCTTCGTCCGGTTCTGCCACAACCACGGGTTGCTGCAGATAGCCAACCGCCCCCAGTGGCGCACTGTGAACGGGGGGGGGCGCAGTTATGTGCGCCGGCTCTCCGAGTCGATTCACGATATCCGGCTGGCATCGCCGGTGACGGCGGTGCGCCGGGGTCCAGGCTTCGTCGAGGTGGAAACGGACGCGCGGGGCGTCGAACGTTTCGATCATGTGGTGATGGCGTGCCATAGCGACCAGTCGTTGAGACTCCTTTCCGATGCGACCGAGATGGAAACCAGCGTGCTCCGTCGTGTGCGCTACGAGCCCAACGTCGCATTCCTGCACACGGACACGACGTTTCTCCCGCGGACACGCGAGGCGTGGTCTGCCTGGAACTATCATGCGGGCCGCGGCAATCCCGCTGCGCGACCGGTCAGCGTGAGTTATCTCATCAACAAGCTGCAGCCGCTGCCGTTCAGCACCCCATTGATCGTGACGTTGAATCCGACGCAGGAGCCGCGGCCAAGGGCCGTGCTCGGACGGTTCCACTATGCGCACCCCGCCTTCGACGGCCCTGCGATCGAAGCGCAGCGAGAGCTGAACGCGATCCAGGGCGGCGGTCGCACCTGGTTTTGCGGCGCGTGGACAGGCTACGGTTTTCACGAAGACGGACTTAAATCGGGGCTCGCGGTAGCAAACGCGCTTGGGGCGTTTGCTCCATGGCAATCGGAGGAGGCGGCCGCGTGACCGCGATGCTTTTCAGCGGGCGCGTGATGCATCATCGCGTGCGTCCGACCCATCATCGCTTCAGCTACCCCGTGTTCTTCATCCGCTTTTCCATCGACCAGGTGGAGTCGCTGACGGGGCCGCTCTTCTCAGTCAACGGATTCAATCTATTCAGCCTCCGCCTTGCCGACTACGGCCCTCGTGATGGCACGGATCTTCGGCCATGGATCCGCGCCTTGCTGACTCGCGAGGGCCTCCCCCACGCCGATGGTGAAGTCTGGCTCCAGACCTTCCCGCGCGTGCTCGGGTACGCCTTCAACCCCGTGAGCTTCTGGCTCTGCCACGACCGCGCCGGCGCCCTGCGGGCTGTGCTGGCCGAGGTCAGCAACACTTTCGGCGAGCATCACAACTACCTGTTGGCGCATGCGAACGGAAGGCCAATCGCGGCGGGCGATGAGCTGCAAGCGCGGAAGATGTTCCACGTGTCGCCTTTCTTCGGCGTTACGGGGAGCTACCGCTTCCACTTTCGCCCCGAACCGGCAAATTCCCTGTTCCGGATCGACTACGAGGACGAAACGGGAAAGCTGCTCTACACAACGATCTCGGGCCGGGCCAAGCCGCTGACGAGCCGCGCGCTCGCGGAAGTATTCCTTAGGCGTCCATTGATGACCCTTGGCATCATCGCCCGAATCCATTACCAAGCGCTCCGCCTGTTGCTCAAGCGCGTGAACTCTTTCCCCAAGCCCGCGCCACCCTCGCAGGAGACCACGCGGTGACGAGCAACCCAGTTTCTCTTGCAGGGTCAAGTCATGAAGCCGTTTGAAGCCGATCTGACTCGCCCGGTCGCCCCGGTTCCGCGGGCGGGCCGCCTGCTGCTCGCGCTGCTTTCCAGGCTTCGTTACGGCAGCCTACGGGTGAACTCACCCGACGGGGTCAGCTTTTTCTTCGAGGGGGAACTGCCTGGCCCGTCGGCGAGCCTCGACGTGATCGACTGGCGGGCGTGCGGCGAGCTCCTGCGGCGCGGCGACGTCGGTTTCGCAGAGGGGTACATCGAGCGGCTCTGGGACACCGAGGACCTTGCCGGTCTCATCACGCTCGCTGCGATGAATCGCGCCGGCGTGGAGAGGGCGGTGTACGGCCACTGGTGGGGACAGGTGCTCTACCGCCTCCGCCACTTTCTGCGCGCGAACACGCGCACCGGCAGCCGCCGCAACATCGCCGC